>NZ_JASDDB010000017.1:0-102947 GCF_030407615.1 Pseudoalteromonas sp. APC 3355
CGCGAAGGCAAGCTCACTGACTTCGATGTGATAAATGATAGCTAATCATTTATCAATGAGAGATACAAGGCGCGAAGGCAAGCTCACTGACTTCGATGTGATAAATGATAGCTAATCATTTATCAATGAGAGATACAAGACGCGAAGCTTGCTTGCGTGACGGGCAAAGCCCGTAAGATTTATTCACAATGAGGTTATGAGGCGCTGCGCTTTTAGAGGCAGTGATAGATAAAAAAGATTGTTGGTCTTTATGTTTTCTCATTTACTCCTTATTCGCTTCTCTTTGTGAAATAGATTTTGCTTTGTTTTAAGTGGTACAGATATTAATAAACAAAAACGCGACGCTTTATTGCTAAAGCGTCGCGTTTTTAATGCGTTATACAAACAAAATTACATGCTTTGAGCGTAGTTATATAGCGCCTTTAAAATAGTAAGATTTTTTTCGCTGTCGTCATGTTCATGCGCTAGGTTTTCAAGGGTGATCATAAAATCTTGCGCATTAATCGACGGTTGATCTTCTCCGTGCATTAACTTGTTTTGGCAATACTGGCGCCATTGGTCAAGCTCTTGCTGGTTTAGCGTTTCAGGCCAGTTACGGGCGCGGTATCTAAACAACAACGTATTAAACTTTTTATCTTCAAAGTCTAACTTCAACCCAGCTAACTCATCTGGTTTTGCATCACGAATAATCGCAAATTTAGCTTTATCAGCATGGCTTGTAAACCCATCGTAAAGTAAGTAGTCAACGTTAGTAGTTGCGCTGTAATCGCCTTGCTCGTTAAACACTTCCGTTACTTTATCGCGAAGGTCGGTATTGGCTTTTAAAGTAGCTAAGTTAGCTAAGCACTGCTCGCGGTCAATCCCCAAACGCGCGGCGTTTTCAGGCAATAATGTTTTAGCTGGGGCTAAAATAGGGCACTTGTTTAAATGCACTAGTTTTAAGCCAACAGGTAAATCGTCCTCGGCTAAATCTACACGTTTGGTGTATAAGCGTTTGCGTAACTCTTCTACGTTTAAATCAATGAGTACTTGCGGGTTTTGGGTTAAATCAAAACAAATAACCGCGTTTTTATTTACCGGATGAAAGCTCATTGGTGCAACCCAGCTTGTACAGCCTTGTGTTGCAGGTATGCGCGACGAGGTATGCACCAGCGGCGTCATGTTAAATACATCAACTAATTCAGCAAGGGCTTTTTTATTACGCAAACCAAAAAAGAAGTTATACAGCTTTGGCTGTTTTTCTTTTATTAGCTTAGCCAATGCAATAGTGGCGGTTACGTCGCTTAGCGCATCGTGCGCTGCGGCGTGTTCAATACCATTGGCTACCGTTAAATGTTCTAGCTTAAAGCTTGGGCTGCCGTCTTCTTTTAACGGCCATTCAATGCCTTCAGGGCGCAGTGCGTAACAAGCGCGTACTAAATCAATAATATCCCAGCGGCTATTGTTATTTTTGTATTCACGCTCGTATGGGTCGTAAAAGTTACGGTAAAAGCTATAACGGCTTACTTCGTCATCAAACCGAATACTGTTATAACCAGCAACACAGGTGTTTGGCACGCTAAATTCGGCATGAATTTTTGCTATAAACTCAGCCTCAACCAAGCCTTTTTTCATCGCCACTTGTGGCGTAATACCCGTAATTAAACATGCCTCAGGGTGAGGCAAGTAATCCGCTTGCGGCTTACAATATTCAATAAGCGGCTCGCCAATTATATTTAAATCAAGATCGGTACGAATACCCGCAAATTGGCTCGGCTTATCCTTTTGAGGGCTCGCCCCCCAAGTCTCGTAGTCGTGCCAGTAAAGCGATGGTTGTTCATTCAAGTTCATAGTTGTAAAGCCTTGTATTTCAATCTTTTGAATTTACTGAATAATTTTTAGTTTTTTGGAATTCTCATTCATTAAAGCTTTATTTTATAGCTTTTCTATTAATTGAAATTGTGTACACTGGTGTGTGCAGATAAAAAAATTGGTGTGTACAAAAAAATGAGTCTAACAGACAGTAAATTAAAAAAGTTTCTTAATAAGTCACATGATAAGCCTTTTGAGCTTGCAGATCGAGACTCGCTTAGTATAAGAGTCTCTCAGAAGGGTAAAATCGCTTGGCAATATAGGTTCAGACACAACGGAAAGGCCGATAGACTTTCGCTCGGAAATTACCCTGCAATTTCCTTGTCCCAAGCAAGAGCTTTGGTTCCTGAGTTAAGGCAGTGTATTCAAGAAGGCAAAAACCCTAAATCTGTAATGGGCAAGAGTCGTCAGGCTAAAAGCAAAAAAATTATGACTCTCGAAGATTTGTGCTTAATGTGGTTAGAAAAAGTTTCTGCTATTGAACACAAAGAAAACACGCAAGCAACTCATGCCACAACAGTAAGAAAGTGGATTTTAAATGAGCCTATAAAAAAGCCGCTAAAGGAGAAGTGGGTAAAGAAAAACCTTAATATGCCGTTCGATGAGATTACTAGTCAAAATTGGATGGATTTTTTTGAATGGGTAAAGTCTGAAAAAAGCGCCAACATGGCAGGCGTAGTCTTTAAACTATTAAAATCTGTTATTACTTGGGGTGTTAAATGGGAGTTAGTATCAAATTCAAACCTACTACTATTTAAAGTAAAAGATGTAGGTAAAGCCCCTAATGTTGGGGAGCGGACTCCCAGTTTATACGAAGCAGCCATGATGTGGTTAGAAATTGATAAATCTAAAGCTTTACCACAAACAAAAATCTGTCTGAAACTTATAATTTTGCTTGGCGCTAGAAATAGCACAGTACGTAATATGAAATGGGAAGACTTAGATTTAGTAAATATGATTTGGACTATCCCTGTGCCTAAGGGACAAAAGCAAGCAACTCGCAGGGGAGCTCTTGAAGGCGATGTGAGCTCTCAAAGGCCTGAAAGGCATCCAATCCCAAGCAAAGTCAAAGAACTGTTAGAAGAAATAGCACTTATTTATGGAAAAACGGGGTATGTTTTTAAAGGTGATGGTGACAACAGCAACAAAGAAATTACTACTCATGCTTTAAACCGTTTTTGCACAAGGATGTCTTCTAAACTATTTATGAAGCACCAAATATCTAAAATTGTTCCGCATGACTTTAGGCGCATGCTACAAACTACGCTCTGTGAAATTGATTCAAAATGGTTAGTAATCACAGAGCGTATGTTAGGCCATAAACTCAAAGGGACTATGAAGCACTACAACAAAGCCGATTATTTAGATGAGCAATTAGAAGCTTATGAATTACTTTGGTCAAAGTTAAAGCTAGAAATTGAAAAAATTAATAGCTAAATAATGCTGTTATTAATAAGAGCTACAAAAATAGACGTTAGTAGCTCTTATTAAATTAAAGTTAACTTTACTAATTTTAATTGCCGGCAATAGCTAACCCGCCTGACCCAAAATATACTCTTCAACTTGCGCGGTAATAAAAATTCTCTTTCTGTAATTCTGTAAAGGCTTAGGGAAGCCATGCTTAAACTGTGAATTGTCTTGATTGCTTTGTGTGTAATTGTAATAACTAGTTCTAGACATATTTAAAACTTGGCATAGTTGCTTCAGTGACATAGTAGGGCCGAATAATTCAGATAAGTTCATTTTCTATCCTCACATAAAGTAATTTTTCCTCGCCCTAAGTAGGTTTTACCCAGGCGAACTTTTGTGATTCTTTGCTAATTTCTTAAATTAATTTCGAATCGGCTTAAGTAGTTTCGACTTATACGAACTATGGCGATTTGCATAAAATTATTTAAATTAATTTCGAATCAGCTTAGGTAGTTTCGGCTTAAACGAACTATTACGGTTTACAGAAAAAATATTTAAATTAATTTCCAATAGCCTTGGTTAACTTTTTGTGTGCGGTTTTAGATGGCTAGGGCTTTGTCATAATTTACGTTAAATTCAGGGGGCATAATTGAGCAATTAGATTTGCTGCTAACTGAGGCTATATTTTTAAGGTTAGGCTTCCTATCTAGTAAAAAAGGCATACCAAAGTCTCCCTCCCAATCAAGCCTGTTCAAGGTTATTTAAAAAATGAGTTTTTCTATTTAGATTATTGATTGATAAAGAATGGATTAGGTATAATTCTCTTTTTTACAGGGAGTAGTAAGTTGTCATTTCCTCAGGTATCTGTCATCGGTAATGCTAAGATAAAATCGTCTCAATTAAAGGATATGGCTGAGGCCGTAGGCTTAATTATTAATGATCTTGGCTTTCATCTGGTTTGTGGTGGTTTGGGTGGCGTAATGGAAGCCAGCTGTAAAGGGCATAAATCAGGGGCTGAACCAAGTCAAACAATCGGCATACTGCCGTCTCTTAAAGAGAGTACAGCAAATAAATACACTGATATTATTATACCATCTGGGTTAGATATTGGTCGAAATCAGCTAGTTGTATCTAGTGGATTTGCCATTGTCGTTTTGGGTGGTGGTGCGGGGACCTTAAGTGAAATAGCTTTAGCATCCCAAATAAACAAGCCAATACTTTTAATGAAAGGCTCTGGAGGCTGGGCTGACAAATTGACCGATGAGTATTTGGACCAGCGTTGTAATTCAAAGCTTTATCATATTAGTAGTTTAGATGAATTAAGAATAACGCTTCAAAAATTGTCTTTGCTTGAGTCAAAAAGTGGTTCTATAGACAGTGGTCATAATCGATGAAATTACTCATTCCAATAAGTTACTTTTTCGGAAGTCCAAAAAGTGAATTGTGGCAATTAGATACAGAGACAAAGAAAAGGAGTTTATTAGCCACCCTACCTTCCTCTGAGAGAGATGTTGCAGGCAAAGGTTTTACCAGTGTTACATGGATTAGTAATGACTTGCTTGTGGGGTGTGATTTTAATCGTGTATTTATTATTGACCGTAAATTATGCGAGTTAAAAAAAATAAATACAGACAAACAATATAATGATTTACATCATGTTAGCTTTGATGGTCACTTAATTCATATAGCTAATACAGGGCGTGATTGTATCGATGTTTTAGACAATCAATTACAGTCTGTTAGCCGATTAGAATTTCTTCCAACAGAAGAAATAGCATCAAGGATTAAAGGGGAATATAAAGCTCAAGGTGATTATTACGATCATGAAGCGATAAATATTGATTTTCACCTACGTAAGGTGCCTGATGCTCTGCATATCAATCATGTGATCAAAGTGGGTAAAGAACTTGAAAACAAAGTTATCGTAACAAGTTTTAAAAAAAAATGCTTAATTGACGCTAAAACTCTAGAGCCACTCAGTAATAAATTACCTGAACAACCCCATGATGGCTTTATTGACAAGAAGTATATTTGGATAACCACTGTCTCAGGGAAAGTGTTTCGTTCTAATCTATCGCTACCTTTTAATTTTGAATTGTTTTTTGATCTATTTCGGGTAGCCAAGTTCAAAGGGTGGTGTCGAGGTTTATTAGTTGTTAATGACGCTTTATTTATAGGGGTCACTGCTATTCACAAGGAAACTAATCGGACAAACTGGCTTAATAGTCCAGTAAAGAACACTCGAACGGGAGTTTATCAGATCAATTTAACTTCATTAAATATTGAACACTTCTATGATTTTAGTCATACAAACGGTTCCCGTATATTTTCATTAGTCAGTGATTATTTTGATGGATAAGCAACCAAGGATTTACATGCTTCATCGTGTCCTTAAAAATTACGATGAAAAGAACTATTACTATCAGCGACAAACAGGCATTAGCTGGAAGAAGTTCATCGAACTGCTTGATACTATAGAGAAAAAAGGTTGGAAAACTAAACCAATTTCTGCTCTGGCGAAAGGATATACACATAATGATGTATTTATTACTTTCGATGATGGATATAGAGATAATATTGGTGCATTTGATGAATTAATTAATCGTGGAATGATCGCTACAGTTTATCCCGTGAAGGATTTTGTTTTAGATGGTTTTTCTCCGATAGATGATATGGCTCTTCACTTGATGTCGACACCGAATGTACCTAAAGACCTTAGTCTATCATTGCTCGGTGGGCGATTAAAAAGAATATTACGAGGTATAACAGCCTCGAGATATAGGTATCTCCGACAACGTTTGTTTGGCATAGATGTGGATGCGGATTCTACTCATTTATTTATGCAGGAGCATCATCTAAAACTGTACAATAGCCAAGGAATTGAACTGGGTATTCACGGGTGTAGCCACAGAGCATTTACCCAACTTTCTCCAAGTGAGCTAAATAAAGAGTTAACTGAAAATTATAATTGGATCAGAGGATTGGGATGTAGAGAATCGATGTCTATTTGCTTCCCTCATGGTAAACATAATAAGAAAGTAATTGAGCAAAGCCAGCTATTTGGCTTAATTCATTTAGGTGTCGACTGTGAGACATTTTACCCATCAGTTTTAAGGAGAATACATATTACGGAAGATTATTGTGGGTGACCTTAATGCTAAGCTTTGCGCATTGCTCAAAAATCAATTAGAGACTTTTCCATTTCACAATTTAGGGCAGTTATTGGGGAAGAAGGTTGTTAATGGGGGGACTTGTTTTGATCACGCACTAAGCTTGCGCGCTCACATAACTAAAATGGGGCTTAGCGGAACATTACATGAGGCTGAGGTTTGCATGACAGGTTTAAACTCACATCGTTTGATCCGAGTTGAATCTTCAGACAAGGTTAGCTTTTTAGATTCTGGCACGGGCTGGCCAACTATATATCAGGCTCATGCTTGCGATATCTATCGAGAGTATACTTCAGCAGGAATACGCTTTCGAATTGTCAAAGAGCCAAACAAGCTTCTTGTCAAACGACACGATGGTCGACAATGGCGTGATATGAACCGTATTGCATTAGTCGCTCAAAATGAAGAGATTATATTATCCAAATACCCTAACAGGTATCTCCAACAACTGCCTTACAGCCAAGAACTTCGGTTTTGCTGGTTAATGAATGAAAAGTTTTATCGAATTACAGGTTTCTGTTTAGCAGTATACGAAGCAGGAAAAAATACTCAAAAATACAGCCTAACACCGATAGAGCTTTTGCGTTTTGTCCAGAGTAGCTTTCCCGAATTGATTTCGGACTTAAAATTATATCTAGAGAGTATTAGTTGATGTGCGGGTTTGTTGTAAGTGTCACTGAAGGACAATCTAATTTAAATAAGAAAGTAGGAAAGGATATTCTATCTCGGGGCGAAGACCATTCTAGCTTAGAAACCATTCATTTTAATGGAATACCCATACATTTTGAATTTTCGCATTTATTTATAACTTCTCCCCAAGTTGTTCAACCAATACAAAGTATGTCGAAAATTTTAGTACTGAATGGTGAGATATATAATTATCAAGAATTGGCTGAGATACTTGGTCTCGAATTAAATAAGTTTAATGATGTAGGTATTTTTTTTGAGTATATAGAGCGTTACGGTTTAACTCAGGCCATGACGTTGGCAAATGGAATGTACTCAGGTGTTCTTTTCGATAAATCAACGGGAGATTTGAGAGTTTTTACAGATCATGTTGGTAAAAAGCCTTTGCTCGTTTGGAATAGTAGTATGGGATGGCATATAGGAACGGGCGTTGATACTGGTTATATAGATGCATACACTAATACGTTAGATGTAATCTCCCCTGGAGTATCAAAGTTTGATATAAAAACTGGGGTAGTATGCAAAGAATACCTCCATCAATACACTGTGACCAATAAACGAAGCTTTGTTGATATTATCGAAAGTGCTATAGCACTTCGAATTCCTAAGGATATCCCATTCGCTGTAGCTTTAAGTGGTGGGCTAGATAGTTCGATTATTGCTTATATTTTAGAGACAAGATTAAGCAAAAGTGCAAGATATTACGTCGTGGCTGACAGTTATCCCGATTCAGTTTTGACGTTATTAGAACATCTAAAGGTTTGTCTTAGTCGTGTCGTTTTAATTAAGCCACCGACACAAAGTGAGCTCTTAGGATTAATTAAAAAAACATGCGAAATTACAAAAAGCTATAACCCTTCAATTATATCAAATGGACTAGCAACACTATTACTCAGTAAGGTTGTACAAGCAGACGGTATCCGCGTTTTGTTATCAGGTGAAGGTGCAGATGAGTATTTCTGTGGTTATCAAGGAATGTACAATGGTCGTAATGACCCTGAGAAAATGAGAGCTTGTTTGATTGAAAACCTCCATTACACGGAATTGAGACGCTTAGATCTTATTACTGCTAGCCATAGTATAGAGGCTCGTTGCCCATTTTTAGATAATCGCGTCACTCAGTTTGCATTAGCACATGACGTTCAAGATCTTTGCGACATTTCTTTGAACGTGGGAAAAACAATACTAAGAGATACATTTAAACATGTATTACCCAACTCAATAATTCATGCTCCTAAAGAGCCTTTCGATATTACCTCAGGTTTGCAAAAAATGGTTATAGATGAATTAAAGAAAATATCTACGACAGAAAGAACAGCATTAAGATCCATTTTTGAACAAATTATGGATAACACTTCTATAGCTAATCATCATTACTTCTCCCATTACCCAACTTTTGACACGATGATTGAACGACGTGAGCTTAAATACAAGCAGAGGGATATATGATCGATAATCAAGTGGTTGCAGTCGTTGGGCTAGGGTATGTCGGGTATCCGCTTGCAATAGCATTTGGTCAGCATATCCAAACAGTAGGTTTTGACATAAACGAAACTAGAATCTCTGAATTACATGAAAGTAATGATCGCACCAATGAAAGCGATATTAAGTTAGTTGAAAGTGCTGAGCATTTAACTTTGTCTAATGATCTAGAGTGTATTCGAAGAGCGAATATATATATTGTCACTACACCTACTCCAGTTGATAAGGCATACCAACCGGAGTTAAGTGCGGTATTGAATGCTGCAAAGATGGTTGGTTCTGTGATTTCAACTAACGATATTGTTGTCCTAGAATCTACAGTATATCCTGGTGTTACAGAGGGAGTGTTTGCTTCTGAAATTGAAAAAACAAGTGGATTGCTTGCAAATATTGACTTTCAGCTAGGGTACAGTCCTGAGCGGATTAATCCAGGAGATGAGCTTCATCGCTTACAACATATAGTAAAGGTTGTTTCTGCCACAAATACATCTACTTTAGAAATATTATCTCAATTATATGAACTTATAGTTCCTGCTGGAGTATTAAAAGCTGAGTCAATAAGAACAGCTGAGTTATCTAAGTTAATAGAAAACACCCAGCGTGATGTTAATATTGCATTTATAAACGAAATGTATCAATTATCGGACAAGTTGAAATTAGATTTTAACAAGGTATTAGAATGCGCCAGTAGTAAGTGGAATTTTCTAGATTTTAAACCTGGGTTAGTTGGTGGACACTGCGTTGCTGTTGATCCGTATTACTTAATTCATTCTCAGGTTATGAATGGAGTTGCACCTCGTATAACAAATACAGCACGGCAAGTTAACGGGGATATGGTTAGTTACGTAGCAAATACATTTTTGAAAAAGTTAATTCGGGCTGGCCTTTCACTACCTTCCACAAGAATCTTAATCTTGGGTGTGAGTTTTAAACCCAACTGTCCTGACGTTAGAAACTCTAAACATTTTGAAGTTATAAGAGAATTGATAGATTTTGGAGCAAAGCCACTTATTTACGACCCAGTTGTTAAGTGGGAAGATACCCAAAACTACATTGTTGAAGAACAAATGCCTACAGGCCCTTTTGATGCGATATTGTTGCTAGTACCTCATGATGAAATTGTTCGCGACTTACTACTCAAGGGAACCTCTATGATACATGAAAACACCATCTTCTTCTCTTTAGACTCACAATATGCAGATTTACTGAAATGACTATAGAATTAACAGAATATAATAAATTCATCTCTATGGCCTCAATTGTTGGGGATTCCCTAGGTAATAAAAATGCTATTGATTTTGTTACTAGCTTCCTTGAAGGTTTAGGCTTCAATATTCGGATTTCAAATACTACACATACAGCTCAACCTTCAATAATAGCGCACTATTCAGGACGGCTATGTGATAAAAAAATAGTCATTTATGGTCATTATGATGTTGCTCCTGTGAAAAGTGAGAATAATTGGCTCAGTGAAAACCCATTCTTATTAAAACGTATCAATGGTCGTATTTATGGACGAGGAATAGCCGATAACAAGGGGCCTCTGTTAGCTCGGATGCTTGCTATGAAATCATTAATATTATCGAAAAAAGCAATCCCTGAAATTATGTGGTTAATTCAAGGTGAGGAAGAAATTATGCATGGGAATAGAGTTGCCTATGATATTTTTAAGCATGAGATAAGCTCATTTGGTGCAAATACTTACATTGAGGAAACAGGATTTAATAATTTAGATACAGGATCTCAAATTGCATTTCTATGGTCGCCATCTCTGACTGATTTACAGTTATCTTCGTGGCATGATTTACTAAATCACAGCTTGGATAATCCGAATATCGAATATCGTCATCTAAATAAGCTAAATGGCATCAAAGCTTGTCCTCTTCTAGCCAATTTGCCCAAAGACTCTGTTTATATTGGGTTTGGTCCTAATGATCGCTTGCATAATATCCATCAAGATAATGAATCATTAGATGAGAGTAATCTTTTAAAGCACCAAAAACAATTTGAAAATTTTTTAGCAAATTATGCGTCGTATAGCCATGCAGTCTAACAACATCATTAACGTGGTATTGGCCAGTGCTGATATAGATGTGGCAAACAGTTTGTTGAAAAGCATGCATCAAGCGTTACCAAGTTTTGAGATTAAAGCGTCCATCTTATTATTTGGTATAACAGAACCAAGAAAAATTTATCAGTTTTGTCGTCCAGTTGAAATAATAGATATAGTTACGTACTACCCACCTATTGTGGATAGTCGAAATATCTGCCAAGCACACCTTCGTCGTAAAATGAACGAATTTGGGGGAATCGGATTTATACTTGATGATGATTTATCTTGGACACTACCTGAAAATGAATTTATTACTGTGCTTGAAAAATTGAAAAAAGCGGGCTGTGATATGGCTTTTAGTGCGCTATCAGGTGATTCACCTATCCCAAAGGAATATACTCGAACAAGCCCCTTACTCGATGTTTTGATAGCTATTGCAGTCCAATATAATGACTCTAAAGCTATGAAAATAAAAGAGTATGTTACAAAGGTAGATATATCTGAAAAAATCGAAAGTAATATTAATACTCATCATGACTTTTATACTTTTACCCATAAGAAATTTCATAAATATGATGTGGATATAGCAACTATCAATTGGCATGATTTCATTAATCGATTAGTAAAGGGTAAATCTACAACCCGAACCACACCAACACCAATTACAATAACGCCAGCAAAAGGAAGAGAGCGGGGTGGTGCAACACTTATACTAAATGTTGATGTATTACTTTGTAAAAATGATGCAATGCGCTATTTGAATTTATATAGTCGCCGCAGTGATATGATTATGGCAACGGATGCTGCGAATTATAACTTTAAACTATTTAATACTCCGCCTATGTTAAAACACCTTAGAGATGAAGCATTTGATACTCATGATAGTAAAAAGTTAATAGGCGATATCCTTGGGTATGCACTTGTTGAATCTAAAGAAGGAGCTAATTTTTGCGCGAAAAAATTTGCGACAAACGTATCTCAACGAATTGAACATACAAAATTTTTACTAATGGAATCATCAAAAATGATGGAGTTACTAGATTTATGGTTAAAAAATAATAATTATATTGAATTGGATGTAAGTAGCTTGGTTAAATCCATGATTGCAGAAAATGAGAAAACTTACTTAGCGCTTACATCCATTGACTTAGGAGTTGTTAATCAGTCTTTCAGCACATTTATTTATAATAGAATTAACTATTTAAAGTCTGATGAAAGTACTGAGCTAGCTTGTTAGTATTTCGTTCATCAGAATAAATGCCTTTTAGGAATCATTAAGCCGCATTTAAGGTCTTAAAGTGACTTATTGGTCACTTTAACTTACGGCGGTTATATCAAAAAGTTAAGCTTTGTTTTTACTTAATCTACTTTCTTAGCGTGTTTAACAAGCTTAATTAGAATTATCGTCAACACAGCTGCCGGTAATAACCATATAAAATCACTCATCTTAAATTCTCAATGTTTGAAGTAGTACTCTAACCTTAATGTTTTTGAGGTGTTTTGCAAATTTAAGTCGTTTATCAATTAACTTTCAATTTTTCTCCTGACTTATACCTAGTTAGCTTTAGGACAAATAACTAGGAAAAATAATGAGAGATCAAAAGTCACCGTTTATACGCCAATATGTACGCGCTAGTAAATCACCGTGGGAAGATGCTTCAACCATTTTGCTGTTAGCTGATGTAATTGATAAGCAAACGAAAGAGTTGGGCTTCACAAACTACATTTATTTACACCGAGATAGCGTGGGGAGTGTGCTGGGTATTAGTATTTCTCAACAGTTATTAGCTGCTAATCCTGAGTTCTCAGAGCGGTATTTGGAGGGTATTGAAATGTATGCCTTTTTACTCATACATATTGAAGACATAACAAACTTCTGCAATTTATTTTCTGCAGAATTTGAGCAACTATTTATGCTAAAACCCAATGTATATTTTGCAGCTGCAGAAGACAGTTGGTTACGGTTAATAGAAAGCTCATAAACTCTGGCGAGCCTTTAGGCTCGCTTTTTACTTTTAAAGATTCTGATCCAATTGTGTTTTAAATAAATAATTTAAATCCAATAAAAAGGCCACTATTTCTCCCAGGGAGTGCCTATTTATCAATAGCCTCATAATAAGAGGAGTAAGTAATTATTAACGGATAATAATTATCAAAATTAATTTACGATAAGGAAATTCTATGACTTGCAGATATACCTCTACTCTAGACATTATCACCCTGTTAGAAGATGTAAAAACGGTTGTTCGGGATAACGATCATAAAATAAACAAACTCATGCTGAGTGCAGATAACCCTAACTTTAAAGGCTTTTGGGCAATTGTAGAGCCTCAAGTCTTTAATAAAAAACACCTTAATTATCGTGGCGTAAAAGTTCTGATATATAAACTAATGATTTGTTTAATAAACGATGTACACCAACCCGTACCAGCATATCCTGATTATGATGACGAGTTTTATGAAGAGCCAGAGCAAGCTTTTAGTGATGCGCCAGAAGAGCGCTTTGATTCAGTTTTTGATAGCAAGTTCGAGGATGAATTTGAAGACGACTATAAAAATGATATTGAAAATGAATTTGTTGGAGAGTTTGAACAAGATCGTATTGATCGTAATATCCAAGATTCAATAAACAGTCTTCTAAATAAATAATAAAGGACAAATATAAGTTATTTTGATAATAAAATAACTGCCTAATCATTACCCCTAAAATATGCCATGAGTCATTATTTGCAGGCTCACTGCTTAAGCTGAAACCTAGTTTAAGCAGCTCAATCTCATTAATAGAGATTACACCTCTAGGGGAAGGCGTGATGCAAATATAGCGCCTTGTTATTACTTCACAAAAGCGTGTTTTTAATAATAATGTTGGCAAGGCTTTAAATAGGCCAAAAGCAAAGGGGGAATGGATTACTATCCATTCCCCCTTTGCTTATCTATCGCTTATTGATAAAACATTTCATTAATTTCTTCACATAATTTAGTACGGAAAATAATAGACGAATGAAGCAATTCAGCATCGCTTTCACTGAGAAGTTGTGCTCGTGTCTTCTTATCAAAACGTTGCGGCATTTCCTCAAATAATTGTGTATGAAGTCGTTTTATATCATTGAAGATTTGCTGTGACTGTGAAAATAAAAAAATCTTACTGTAATCGCCATTTTTTAGTGACGACAAATACTTTAGTAGAATGACCTGTCGTGCAGTTTTGTTTTTAAAAGAGTGTTCCACCTCAATAGCGGCTATTGAGCCATTAGGAAGTAGCACAGCGCCATCCACTGTTCGTGTAGCGGATAGGCCGTTAATTCGTTGAAATTCTGGCTCGGTAATAAATCCCTTCCACATTGGGGCGTACGTTTCATCACTGTGATAATTATGTATACCGCGCAGCATGACAAATGCGTTAATCAGATTATGCATAACATGGTTATTATTGAACTGCAGCGCTGTGTTTTTATTGCTCCTAAAATATACGTCGATGCCCATTAACTCTTCTGCAAATTTGGCAGCAGTATACGTGGGTACATAGACTCGACCGTCAGGGCTTCGGTGTGTTTTTACCACACGCAGCAAACTGTCCTTTTCTAGCCGGTTCAGATGCTCTAATGCTAACCGATGATTAATGCCGTAGAGCCAGCGAATAATCCCTGGTGTAACAATAGAAAACCGAATTGCAATAAGCACCGAGAGCTTGGTTCTGTTAACTCCTTTTTGATGGTTATTTGCGCCTGCACGATATCGCATATCAATATCAAAATAGCGAGGGTAGTGATGAGTATGAAGAGTGTTGTTCGTTTCCAAATTTATTGATGGTTCTTGCGTCATTTTCTAAAGGCTCTCAGGTTAGTTAATTGCTAAAATTAACTAGTATCACAGTACACAAATTACCGTTATTTGATGACTTAAACCCCGTTTTTCATTCCGAGATGCTTTAACAGCATGCACGGAATCATTGTCGCGATAATTATCGAAACAAAAGCAGCTTTCAGCTGATGGTCTCTCAACTTCGTTGTTCAACCATAGGGTCTAAAACGCCCGTAAGCTCTGGTGTTGCTCCGCAACGAGCTGACTCGACGCGCTATCGCGCTAGCGTTTTAGACCCCGCGCGAATGTACCGTGCTCCGCCCTGTACTAACCGCCATACTGCCGCTACAGACAATGCGATGGGTGCCCCATTATCCGCATTTTTCTTCGCTTTTATTTTCTACGAAAATAGATGGTTCGATCTAAATTTGTGCCAAATTTTAATCGAATTTCGCTGATGCGAAACATTATCGCGGTTAGTACAGACCAGCTGTACATTCGCGCTTTCTCCATGTGTTTACGGCTTCGCCTACAACACATTACGCGCTTGTTGGCCTCATTCTGAGGCGCTTTTTTGCAGTTTTTCGTGCCGAAAAATGCGTTTTTTATAACGTCTTTCAGACAAAACCGCCTTCAAATTAAACTTATTAGTGAGTTTTTTAGATAAAGAGGAAAGGATTTTTACTTAATAAAAAATTAGGTGAAGTAAGGGGGGGAACTACTTATGCAAACTGTTTGTTGCTGAGCTGCGCAGTCAAACAAGTTTGTTTTTTATCACGAAATCATTAAATTTGATAGCAGAAATTAATGATTAATAAGGTTTGAAAAATGAAAAACAATGACGTTACTGATATCGCTATTAACCCAACAACAGGATTACCTATCACAAATGCGAGTTCCAACATTTTAGATGTTGGCGGTAATGTGGTGGGACAGAGCTCAAGAGTGATGACTGTTTATGAGATTGAAGAGTCGATAGCGGATTCAAACAATGATGACTGTTTTGATGCTTTTGACTCGTTTGATGATAATTTTTAATGCCCAAATTTTTAAAAGCTATCCGTGGTTATCGAATTGAAATTGCCTATTCGACGATTGCTTTTAGTGGCTCAGCTATACTGCTTTTTCAATATCAATCAACTCAAGATTTTGCGTGGTTTATAGCTCTGAGTTTTTTTTGCACTAAAATGATTCTCGGCATTATTAACTATGAGAAATATTGCCAGAGTAATAAACGCGCCATGAAAAGCATGCTCAGATATTTGTTATTTAAATTTGTATAATCCTTGTTCATTTGTCCTAAACGCAAAGCGTCCTGATTTTATTAGGGCGCTTTTTTGTTGAAAGCATTAATTAGACTGTCACCATATAAAAAAGATAAAGGTTTATATAAAAATGAGTTTTTAAAACTATTAAATACGACTGAATAGGAGAGGGTAACTTAGCGAGAGGGGGGCAATGAGTCGATAGGTATGTAAAAATACCTACCAACCACAAGGAATATACAAATTAGTTTTCATATACCTCTACTTACGCAAAGGGTAAAAATTAGTAGTTACAATTGCTAACTAAATTTTCTTTACTACAGTGTTTTGTCGCTCTCCCCCGCCAAAGCGGGGAAACCAATTTAGCAGCACGACCGTCTAGCTAAATTTTCTTTACTACAGTGTTTTGTCGCTCACCCCCGCCAAAGCGGGGAAACCAATTTAGCAGCACGACTGTCTAACTAAACTTTCTTTACTACAGTGTTTTGTCGCTCACCCCCGCCAAAGCGGGGAAACCAATTTAGCAGCACGACTGTCTAACTAAATTTTTTTTGCTACAGCGTTTTGCCGTTCACCCCCGCCAAAGCGGGGAACCCAACTTAGTAGCACAACAGGCTAACTAATTTTTTATGAACTAATTGTATATTTTTATTATTCTCCATTTACCACGGAGACTGCAGAGGAATAACATTGCTAACCTCTTATGTTTCGAACTTTAAATGCTCCTGTTTTATAATGCAAGCCTCTAGTTGTTTTTAATTTAAAAATAACACGAACGGCAATATTTGTAGGTTTTTAATGGTTTTTTCGAAGTAGATAGGTGTTTTTAATGGCAAGGTTTAAATTTAGCCCAATCGTTTTGTTGACATTAAAAGCAAAATTACACTGTGTTTTTGTTTTTTTAAGTGTTTTTATATAAAGGGAGCATTTCGCTCCCAGATATCAGCAATACGATTAATATGGCTTTACTTTATTAAAATATAGAGTAAGTAAAGCCAGCAAATTTACGCTAGCTACATTTCTAATTCCCAGCTTATCAGGGTGGAGCGAACCATACTTATTACGAAATATAGTGAACGCTGTGATTTAACATGTATGTAGTCTGGGTCTGCGGTAATTTCGCGCTCACAGTCACTAGATTCATAGATTGGACAGTTTGATTCATACCACATTTCATAAGAAGTTTCACCAATTTCGTCTTCATAGATTGTATCTATTAGGTCATACTCAAAAATACGTAGGCTGAACTTATTAAGCATATCGCAGAAGAGGTCTGCATTGCTTTCGGTTGCAGCCAATGGTGACGGCCACAGCTTAGTACCATTTCCATTACCCTGAATGAAAACTTCGTTTGCAGGATATATAAATGTATCTGCCTGTCCACTATTCTTGTCTACCATCTCTTCAAATGCTATTAGCTGTGAGTTATATATTGTATGGGTGAAATTTACTTCCCCCTTCTCTTCATCATATTCATCTTCATCTTCATCTTCATCTAATAACTCATCTTGTTCATCTGAATGTTCACAACTTTCTTCGGACATTGTTTCAGACGATGTTTGTTCTGCACTTAATACTGCTTCTGGCAACGTTAACATTTCCTCGTTCAGGGGCTCATTTTGTCCATAATCGTTGGACGACAAAGCCTTTAATGCTTGCTCCCAAGTTAAATTCATTTCACTTTGAGCAATTTCATCTAGTGCTTGGTTTAAAGGGATTGCCTTTGCTTTTTTTAGTTTTTTTGCATCTTTTTTGGCGCGAGAAATAGACAGGCCAGAAGGAAAGTATTGTTCTAACTGATTCATAGTGTAAACCTTAAATATGCTTACGTCCGCCCACTAACATTACGCATGTTAAATGTTTAACTATTTTTATTTGAGAGTATGATTATCCGACAGGACTGCGCTTAAAGTGGGCGAAACGAGCTCATCAGTAAAGCTCTGAAAAGATTATTAAATAAATTAAATAGGATCGCAACCTCTTTTATTAAAACGCATAAAAAGGCTGTATTAGCATAAAACAAGTCAGCTAAGCTTTTAAGCAATTTACCAATCCATTTGTATTAATCTTCATATAAAAAAGAAGGTTAAGTAGCTATTTTTTATGGGTAAATTATATTATTTAATGTAATATAGTTTACAAAGTAACAATATGAGCAAGCGGACTGTGAATATACTTCTTTCTTGGCTGGGCACCAAAGACATTGATAATATGCTCGATGGTGAAAAAAATGCCTCAATATCAACTATCGCTATTAACTCTCAAACTCCTTTTGATAAAATTGTAATACTCTCTAATCATCAGCATAAGTATTGGGAAAAGTTTGAAGGCTTTGTAAAAAAGCGAATGGCTACAATTGGAAAACCATATCATGATATTCAGGTATACAAAGCCAATATAGTCAGCCCAATTGATTATGAGTCTATTCATCAGGTAACAGCGCTTTGGATCAATAAATTAAGTGAAGAGGCAGATTCGTTATCAATAAACCTGACCTCTGGCACGCCAGCAATGACCACTTTATCTGTGCTTATCGGTAAAGGTAAATCGAACGTTCACTTTCTTCAAGCAACCCCACAAAATGAGTTGCTACACGTTGATATCCCCATTGATTTTGGCCAAGAGTATGTAAAGTCAGCATCTAAAAACATAGCGAATACGGCAATCTCAGAGCCTAAAATTGAGCAAGCTTTTTCAAAACTCACTGCAAAATCAGTGCAAATGCAAAATGTAGTCAATAAAGCTAAAAAAATTGCAGCCTCAGAAGTACCCGCACTTATTCTTGGTGAAACCGGAACCGGTAAAGAGCTAATGGCCACAGCCATTCATAAAGGAAGCTTGCGAGCAAATAAGCCATTAAAAGTAATTAACTGCGGGGCATTTGCAGAAAACCTTGTTGACTCAACCTTGTTCGGTCATAAAAAAGGGGCATTCACCGGAGCTGAAAAAGATCACCCTGGGCTTTTTGAACAAGCCGACGGCGGTACTTTATTTTTAGATGAAGTAGGTGAATTAACCCCCGAAATTCAAGTAAAGCTTTTAAGGGCATTACAACAAGGCGAAATCAACCGTTTAGGTGACACCCAAACCACTAATGTCGATGTTCGAGTTATTGCAGCCACACATAAAGATTTATCAAAGCTAGTAGAAGAAGGTAAGTTCCGCGAAGACTTATTTTACCGCTTAGCAGTGGGCATTATACAAATGCCAGCGCTACGAGAGCGCATTGAAGACATCACTGTTATTGTTAATCAACTTGTAGAGCAAATAAATAAAGCAGGTAGCAAACATCCCGACTACATAAGTAAAAATATTTCCGAAAAGGGAATAAAGTTTATTTTATCTCAGCCGTGGCAAGGGAATATTAGAGAGCTGTGGAGTACATTAAACCGTGCTTTTTTATGGTCTGACTCACAAACAATAACTGAAAATGACTTAGCAAGTGCCATGATAAACCGTGCTAAAAATAAAAGTTTTACAGATATTACACTGTCATACGACGATAAAATAGATATTACGCAATTAGTTGATAATTATAAAAAAGATTATGTTTTAGCTGCTTTAAAGGCAAGTGGAAATGTTAAAAGCCATGCGGCTCAAATGCTTAATTTAAAAGATCACCAAACGCTTAGTAATTGGATGAAGCGCCTAAACATCAAACACGAAAAATAAAAAGGACAATAGTATTGGTACACAAGTTGCCAATACATATTGAGTAAAAGGAGAAGTAGCCAGTGAAAAAATCAAACTTTGAATTCTTAAAAGGTGTGAACGATATTCTTTATCGCATAGCGTTTGCTGCAGAAAAGAATTTTCCTGACGATCCTAATACCACATTAGTAAAACTGCGTATGTTTGGAGAAGCGTCAGCCAAGCACATTGCTAAACTTCTTGATTTAGAACTCCCCCCTACGCAAGTAGACCTAATCAGAGAGCTTGCAAAAATCTCATGGGTTGATGACTCCATAATCAATATTTTCCATGTGCTGCGTAAAGTAGGTAATCAAGCCGTTCACGACTACCATAATGATTTAGACGATGCCGAAATGGCATTGCGTTTAGCGTTTCGTTTAAGTATTTGGTATTACCGACTAATTAATAAAGACGTTGATTTTGCAGCGCCTATTTTTGTACTACCAGACGGCCAACAAGAAAACGAATACCAACACCAAGTAACAGAACTAAAAAAAGCACTACAACAAGCATTAAATAGTAATGCGCAAACAGATAGCGAACTTGCCCAAAACAAAAACCAACTTACTGCATTAAGTGGATATATTGCTATTTTAGAAGGCAAGCATCAAGAAACCGAGCAACAAACACAAGACCGAGTAAATGCGCTTGAAGCACAGCTACAAGCCAAAGAAGCAGAGCTTGCACAAAAAACACAAGCAGAGCGCAAAGCATATAAACAAGAGATCACTCAGCGTGCAGCCGCCCGCCGATTAGACCTATCAGAAAAAGAAACGCGCTTTCTTATTGATCAGCAATTGCGTGATGCAGGCTGGTCTGCCGACACGCCCGTGCTAAATTATGCAAACGGTACGCGCCCACAAATAGGTAAAAACCTAGCTATAGCAGAGTGGCCAACCGATGCTGACGAAACAGGTAAAACAGGCTTTGCCGACTATGTATTGTTTGTGGGTTTACAACCGGTAGGGGTTGTTGAGGCTAAAAAAATAAATACCGACGTATGCGGCAAATTAGTAGAGGCTGAGCGTTACAGTGTTTACTTTAACCTTGAGCATTTAAGCGCCGAAATTCAAGCGCGAGCTGCAAACGATCCAGAGCATCAAAAGGTAGCAGAGCAACTACAAACTCAAAACAGCTACCAAATTACCTGGAAAGAATCCAAAGAGCCAAACGCACGCAGCTATAAAATACCGTTTGTATTTTCAACAAATGGGCGAGAATATCGCCGCCAGTTATTAAGCAAAAGCGGTATATGGTATCGCGATGTACGTAAAGTGAGTAACCAAGCTAAAGCATTACCGGCATGGCATACACCAGGCGAACTAAAATCTAAGCTCGATGGCAACATAGATGCTGCGCAGCAATGGCTTGAAGCTAACGAACCAACAGGCCTAGGCCTTCGTTATTTTCAAAAAGAAGCAATAACAGCCACCGAGCAAGCCATTAAAAAAGGTCAGCAAAATATACTACTTGCTATGGCAACCGGTACAGGTAAAACCCGTACCGCCATTGCGCTAATGTACAGACTAATACAATCACGCCGATTTAATCGTATTTTGTTTTTGGTCGATAGGCGCTCATTGGGTGAGCAAGCATTAAACTCGTTTGATGACACACGCATAAACGATGTGCCTTTTAACACCATATTTAATATAAAAGGCCTGACCGATAAGTTCCCGTCAGACGCAACTAAAATACATGTATCAACTATTCAATCGTTAGTTAAGCGTACGCTACAAAGCGATGAATTTATGCCAGTTGAGCGCTACGATTGCATAATAGTAGACGAAGCACACCGTGGTTATATTCTTGATAAAGAACAAACCGATGGTGAAATGGAATTTAGGAACCAGCTCGACTACGTATCAACATACCGCAGAATACTTGACCATTTTGATGCAGTAAAAATAGGGCTTACTGCAACACCTGCATTACACACAACCGACATTTTTGGTTTACCTGTGTATCGTTACAGCTACCGCAAAGCGGTGATAGACGGCTATTTAATAGACCAAGCGCCCCCTATAAAAATTATTACCAAGCTTAATCAAAACGGTATTTATATCGATAAAGGCTCAGAGGTAACACGCTTAACCTCTCAAGGGGAGCTAATTCAAGACACCCTTGAAGACGAACGCGACTTTGAAGTAGCCAGTTTTAATCGCGATATTATTGCATCAAACTTTAATAAAATAGTTGCAGAGTCACTCGCTACAAAGCTCGACCCAACAGGTAAGCAAAAAACACTCATATTTTGTGTAAACAACACCCATGCCGATAACATGGTCATTGAGCTGCGTGAGGCTTTTAAAAAGCATTACCCAAACCTTGAGCACGACGCCATTATTAAAATAACCGGCGAAAGCGATAAAGATCCCAAAAAAATACAAAGTATGATCACCCGCTACAACAAAGAGCGATTACCTAATATTGTAGTAACGGTAGACCTACTCACTACAGGGATAGACGTACCGAGCATTTGTAATTTAGTGTTTTTACGTAAAGTAAAAAGTCGTATTTTGTACGAGCAAATGAAAGGGCGCGCCACACGTTTGTGCCCAGAAGTTGGCAAAGTTAACTTTACCATTTACGATGCCGTCGATTTATACGACTCGCTCGAATCGGTAGATACGATGCGCCCAGTCGTTGTTCGTCCAAAAGTAGAGTTAAATACCTTAGTAAACGAAATAACCGACTCACAAACTTATAAAACATTAGAAGCCGATGGTCGCTCGTTCGCACACCACAGCCACGAGCAATTAGTGGCTAAAGTACAGCGTATTGTCGGTCATGGTGTATTTAATCAAGATAAGTCAGCTCAAATTGACCAATCAATAAAACGCTTAGATACCGTATTAGCAGGTGCTGCCGGTTGCGATTTTGCAAGCCTTGCACAAACCCTAAAAACTAAAGGGCCAGAGCAAAGCGCTGAAATTTTTACTCAACTTCCAAAACTGGTCGAAAACCTAGAGCACCTTAAAAAGCAAATAAACGAGCTACGACACGAGCCTATTTTTACCGACATAGAAGACGAGCTAATAGAATTTAAAGAAGGCTATGGCGATTACGACAACGCCGAAGACTTTTTAGACGCGTTCGACAAACTCGTAGAGCAAAGCGAGAACAGCCAAGCTGCGCTGCAAACCGTTATAACCAAACCGAAAGACTTAACCCGTAAAGCATTAATAGAGCTGCAAGAGTGGTTTGATGCGCAATCGTTTGACGAGTCAACTCTTAGGGTTGCATGGAAAAAAACCACCAACCAAGATATTGCTGCACGGTTAATAGGGCATATTCGCCGCGCAGCACTGGGTGATGCATTACTCCCGTTTGATGAGCGTGTAAATAACGCCCTGGCTAAAATAAAGCAGCAAAAACCGTGGAGCAACGAGCAATTACAATGGTTAGAGCGCTTAGCCAATAGCTTAAAAGAGCAAGTAGCCATTGACGACGACACCTTTAAAACCGGCAATTACCGCCGCCGAGGGGGTAAGCGCAAGCTCGATGCTATTTTTAATAACGAGCTTAACCAAGTGCTAGAACAATTTAATAACTATATGTGGGAGCAACCTGCTTAATTAATGCAGGTTTACCTTAACCCTTATATTACAATACCAAACACTGTAAAGCGTTGGCCTTAATGCCAATCTAAAAATGAAGAGACACTATGAACAACAATGATTTAGTAGCCAAACTTTGGAAAATGTGTGACACCCTGCGTGATGGCGGTGTGTCGTATCAAAACTACGTAAACGAGCTGGCTACATTGCTGTTTTTAAAAATGACCGAGCAAACAGGCACCGAAACCGACCTACTGCCACAAGGTATGCGTTGGAACGACCTAAAAGGCAAAATAGGGCTAGACCAATTACAATTTTATCGCAACATGCTGGTACAATTGGGTAACGATGACCACGCCATTGTGCGTGCCATATTTCAAAACGTAAATACCACTATTACCAATGCAGGGCAGCTTACAGAGCTTGTAACCACAATGGACAGCCTAGATTGGTACGAAAGCGGCGACAGTGAAAACATAGTTAAAACCCGTGACGACTTTGGCGACATGTACGAAGGCTTATTACAAAAAAATGCTAATGAAACTAAATCGGGCGCGGGCCAATACTTTACGCCAAGGCCACTAATAGAAACTATGGTACGTTTACTACAGCCACAACCGCGCGAAATTATTCAAGATCCCGCAGCGGGTACCGCAGGCTTTTTAATTGAGGCCGACAAATATATAAAAAGCCAAACCAACGATTTAGACGACCTAGACGACGACACTCAAGAATTCCAAATGAAGCGTGCCTTTGTTGGGCTTGAGCTAGTACCCGAAACCCGCCGCCTTGCATTAATGAACTGTTTATTACACGACATTGAAGGCAATGACGAACTAGGCGGTGCAATACGCCTTGGTAACAGCTTAGGTAACGATGGCGAAAACTTGCCAAAAGCCAATGTAATACTCACAAACCCACCGTTTGGATCGGCAAGCAGCACTAATATTACCCGTACCTTTGTATACCCAACATCAAACAAGCAACTATGTTTTATGCAGCATATATACAATAGCCTTGAGCCAGGTGGTCGTGCAGCAGTGGTAATACCCGATAACGTATTATTTGAAGGTGGCAGAGGGGCTGAAATACGTACCGACTTAATGCACAAATGTAACCTGCACACAATTTTACGCTTGCCTACCGGCATATTTTACGCCGCAGGTGTTAAAACTAACGTGTTGTTTTTCCAAAAAGGCACGCCGGAAAACCCACATCAAGATAAAGACTGCACAACCAACACATGGGTGTACGACTTACGTACCAACATGCAAACCTTTGGTAAACGCAGCCCATTTACTCATAAATACCTTGAAAATTTTGAGACGGTTTACGGAAGTGATGCTAACGGCCAAGCAGAGCGAGAAGAAGGCGTTTACAACATTTTAGGTTGCACCACACCTATAAACGATGAAGATATTAGAAACACTGACAGCTCAGAGCTAATAGAAAACGCGCGCTGGCGCAAATTCTCACGTGAGTTTATTAAAGCTAAAAACGACAGCTTAGATATAACATGGCTTAAAGATAACTCAGTAACCGATGCAGCAAACTTGCCTGAGCCCGATGTACTCGCGACAGAAGCGATGACAGAACTCACCGAAGCGCTTCGAGAGATGAACCAGCTGATGATAGATCTTGGCGCAATTGATCAAGCTGAAGGACAAGTGGCGCTATTAGCAGAAGAATTTGGGTTAGAGAAGAAAGTTATTGAGGGTGCGGAATAATGGCTGAGCAAGTAGTTATTGAATCACCTATTGGTTGGGAAGTTGTAAAATTTACCGATTTGTTAGATGTACAAGGTGGAACGCAGCCCCCCAAAAAAGAGTTTTTGAGTGAACCAAAAGAAGGATATATCAGATTACTTCAAATTAGAGATTTTGGAAAAAGACCTGTCCCAACTTTTGTCCCAATAACAACAAAATTGCGTACATGCACTGAAAGTGATGTTCTTATTGGGCGTTACGGCGCTTCTATTGGCAGGATATGTTCGGGCATGAATGGTGCGTATAATGTTGCTTTAGCCAAAGTTGTAAAGCCTGATTTGATAGATCCTAGTTATTTAAAATACTTTTTAAATTCTCAAAAGTTTCAAGCGCCTTTAAACTTACTTTCTAGATCAGCACAAAACGGGTTCAATAAACAAGACTTATCTAAATTTGATTTTCTAGTACCACCACTCCCAGAACAAAAGCGCATTGTTGAAAAGCTTGATAGCTTATTGGCGCAGGTTGATACCATACAACAACGCCTAAACAACTTACCGGATATCATCAAACGCTTTCGCCAATCCGTCCTCGCCGCCGCCGTCTCCGGCAAACTCACCGAACAATGGCGTGGGGATAATAAAGAGCTAAGCCAATGGGAAAATGTGACTCTTTCAAATATTACTAGAAGTATATCCGATGGTGATCATCAAGCACCTCCAAAAGCTGAGAATGGAATTCCTTTTTTAGTTATTTCAAATGTCCGTACTGGTAATGTTAATTTTGATAACGTATCTAGATGGGTTCCTGAATCATATTATGATTCTCTAAAAGAGATTCGAGTGCCTAAAGTAGATGATATTCTCTATACAGTTACTGGCTCTTTTGGTATTCCTGTTCTGGTTAAAACCGATGAAAAATTTTGTTTTCAACGACACATCGCCATAATCAAACCTAACAAAGATTATACTAGCTCTGAATTTCTGTACTACTTGTTAAACTCTGACTTTGCCTTAAGACAAGCCGAAGAAAAAGCAACTGGCACAGCACAAAAAACAGTTTCATTGAAAAGTTTAAGAGGATTTCAATTTAATATTCCTCAAATAGAAGAACAAACCGAAATCGTTCGCATCGTCGAACACTATTTCGCTTTAGCCGACACCCTAGAAAAGAACCTCGCGAATGCCAAACAGCGTGTTGATGATTTAACGCAATCGATATTAGCTAAGGCCTTTCGCGGTGAACTTGTACCACAAGATCCAAACGACGAACCCGCCGACAAGTTACTAGCGCGCATAAAAGCCGCGCGACTTGAAGCCGAAAAGCTAGAAAAAGCCGCCAAAAAAGCAGCAAAAGCCAGTAAGAAATAACACGCTATTTTGTTGGTCGGTATTTATGCCGACATGGTTGGCAATAAACAACCATTGTTGGGCAAAAGAACGACCTATAAATACCAAAAGCAGCTAATTTAAATAGGCATTACTAATATAATGTCTATTATAAATA
Organism: Pseudoalteromonas sp. APC 3355; assembly: GCF_030407615.1. Taxonomy (NCBI): domain Bacteria; kingdom Pseudomonadati; phylum Pseudomonadota; class Gammaproteobacteria; order Alteromonadales; family Pseudoalteromonadaceae; genus Pseudoalteromonas; species Pseudoalteromonas sp. APC 3355. Next base: position 26,185 of record NZ_JASDDB010000017.1, read on the forward strand.
AGCACATAATAAATCAATATAATTAATCGTAAATTAAAACAGGGAATACAGATGTCAAATAAATATAGAGATGATAAAGATTTAGCATTTTTACAGTATGCAGATGCAGAAATGCTAGAAGTATTTGTTAAGCATTTGATGTTTGATAAAGACGGAAAAAAACGAAATACAGAATCTTTATCTGGAGATAAAGCATTTATAGATGCAAAAGGTGACTATCGAAAAGCGTGGCAAAGTATAGCTGCAGAGCTTCAGCATTATGGTGGTGATACGTTGGTTAACCTTGTTCGTCGAACAGGAGTTACATATCGTGAAATTTTAGTGGATGTATGTAAGCGTATTAAAGTAAAAACCAATTTTGACGCAGCGACTATTGAAATAGAAAAAGCAATGTTTGCCAAATTAATAGAGACTTCATGGGACGATATGAGCGAAGAGCAAAAAAGTGAGTTAACAAAAGCACTAAAAGTTGACCCTAAGTTAGCTGGCCCTGCAGCAATGACGGCAATAATTTCGGCAATAAAGCTTGGTGGCTTTGCTAGTTATCAGGTAGCGTTAATTGTTGCTAACTCTATTGCCAGAATGATTATGGGTAAAGGTTTACAGTTAGCAGCTAATGCAACACTTGTACGAACCCTTAGCATTTTTGCTGGCCCAATAGGTTGGGCTATAAATGGTTTAATAACTGTTCCTGCGATTACAGGCCCTGCTTTTAGGGTTACTCTTCCTGCTGTTATTCAAGTAGCTGCAATGCGCCAAAAATTGGAAAATAAGGATGTTTTTTAAATGTATGAAAAAGTTTTAATCATCGATTGGTCTAAAGTAAAGCCTGAAGTAATTGAGGGTTTGCAGAGAGGGACTATTCGCCTAAGAGATGGTGTTGCTGTAAGCAATAAAGGAGTAGAGCAGTGGCTTCCTTTAGTAGAAAAAACAATAGAGTCTTCTGAAGGGCTTGGTTCTATTTTAAAACAAATGCAAGCTGCTCAAACGATTCAACTTGCTGCAACGGGGCTATCTACTGGGCTTTTATTAGGTGCTATTGTTGCACAAACAAAATACCTAGCTAATAAAATTGACAAGTTGCAGGATCAGATTGATTTGGTTTCCCAAGATGTACACTCACAAAATGTTATATATTTTATGAGTCAACTATCTGAATACTTTGGGTTGATTGAGTCGGCAAGAGTGTTGTTATTAGACAAGGCACTTGTAGAGGAGTCACATGAGATTGCAGTGCAATACATGGCTCAACTTGCAGTTAAAAGAAATGAACTTTTATCGCTTATTGATAACCTAGTTGGATATGTAGACTCTGCAAGTGCACAACATGCAAAGTTAATGTTTGATTTTGTAAATATGATGATGGACTTGCTACCTAAGACTATTTGTTTAGAAAGCCAACTTTATGAACGCTTTGGTAAATATAAAATGGCTGATCATATACTTGAGACTTCATCAAAAAATTACAACCTAATTTTATCTAATTATAAAACTTGGTGTAATACAAAAGCACGTGAAGTCATTAGCGGTCAAACTCCTCAGCATGTCCAATTAATAAACAATCAAAAAGACTTGTTAAAACAACTTTTTGATTCTGAAATTAACCAAGCGATATTAATCGGAAATGTGAAGAAAAACTTAGAGTACGCGCCGGTCAGTACCTCGGCTAACTAGTACAAGTTGCTTGTTAGCTTTTTAGTAGATTATTTTTTATGAAATTAAAGTTTTATAGGTACTAAATATGTCGTTCATTGAAAATGAATTAAATATAAATAAAAAAGAAATTGAGCAAGAAATTAAAGCGGGTTATGAAAAGATAGGAATTGATTATTCACAAGCATTAGTCGATCAAGCTGTTATGGTTTCGTGTTAGCAAAGCTTATTAGCTGAGCTAGAAAATCATAACGAGTTACATATCGCTTATGATAATGGGTCTAAAGATTTTGTTTTTGATGCAAATGAGTTAGATAGGTTAGCTTGTGAATTAGAAGATTATTATGGCTCTTTAGTTGAATTTCCAGAGAATTTGAAGCGTGGTACGTTTGACGAGTTTCATGCTGATTTAATTGATACCTTTGAAGCTTTTTGCAATGTAGAACCTTACCTCAATAGAGGTTTGCTTGACCAATTGCACAGTGAAGTAGTGCAAGGGATAGAACCTGATGACGAAGATGACGCACTATATGGCACTGGCAACACTAAAGAGTTTGATATAGCAAAATTAATAAAAATAGAAGAGTGCTTTTTAGAATATTTAAATGAGCTTAATAGTCAACTAAATTTCAGAATTTGAAACGCTATTATTAATTGTCTAAATGCATTTACGCAATGCAAAGCCATATAAATAGCGATGTATTAGATGCATTGCTATAACTTTCAAAGCTAGCATGATTGTGTAGTACAAAAATATTAAAGGATAGAAAATGGAATTTGAAGAGTTTTTATATACCTATATGGATGAAAAAAATACGGTGTATTTAGAATCCCGAACCAATAATCAACAGAGACTGTTTGTTGAGATTTATAGTTTAATTCGCCAGTACTTTCCGCAGTGTGATTGTTATACGACACATAATACTAAAGAAAAAAAACGTCATTTTAGGTTTGGTGTAAAAGATTTAAGCTCAAAACAAGGTATACCTCGTATTACAGTAACTTTTCTTTCCCTTACTGTAAGAGTGTCTCTTAATAGTAGGTTTTTTAAAGGAAAAAAAAGAATAGATCTGACTTCAATAGAGCAGCTATCGCCATTTTTAGAAAATATACAAGATCAATTAAATGGTGAAATGGGTGGGAACCAGAGAAACCCTATAGATTATTTTGGGGATGAAGAAACCACAGAGGAAGATACTAATGAAAAGCTGATTATAAATGACGGCAGTGAGTTTGATAGCCCTCCATCTCCTTTAAATCAAATCCTATATGGCCCTCCAGGAACAGGTAAGACTTACCATACAATTGAAGCAGCAGTAAAAGCTGCAGAGCCTGAAAAATATAAAGCGCTAAAAAGAAACCCCGCATTGAGTACAGCAAAATCACAAAGAGAAGAGCTTGTAAAACTCTACAAATCTCTGGTAGATGATGATCGTATTCGTTTTGTAACATTCCACCAAAGTTATGGTTACGAAGAGTTTGTAGAGGGGTTGCGTGCTCTTACAAATGAAGAAAAGCAAATAGAATATAAAGTTCTACCAGGTGTATTTAAAAAAATCAGTGATGATGCTGCTAACACAAATATTAAGAAAAATCTCGAACTGAATGCTAATCCGAGAATTTGGAAGATATCTATTGATGGTGTAAAACCTAGTTCGATAAAAAACTATTGTTTTGAAAATAAAGTGGCTGCAATTGGTTGGGGGCATACCGGTGACATGGCACAAGATGAGCGCTCTCCTGAAGAAAATGCTTACTTTGAAGGGCTAACTAGCCAAAATAAAAATACTATTACTCAGTTTTGCTCTGAGATTAATGAAGGTGACTTATTATTATGTATAAGTAGCGCAAAGACTATTCAGGCTGTTGGTGTTGTTAAGGGGGATTACGAATATAAAGATCAAGGGATATTAGATAGAAATGACTTTCGCCATACTTTACCTGTTGAATGGTTGAAAACGGACCTTGACCTTGATATTCATTCTTTAAATGATAATACCAACCTAGTTCAAAAAACAGTTTACGAGCTTGATAGGTTTACAGAAGCTGACTTTTTTCAGCTTATGGAAAAAAATGAAATATCACTTGGCCAGAAATCACTTCCAGAGACTAAAGATAATTATGTTTTAGTTATTGATGAGATTAATCGGGGTAATATTTCAAAAATATTTGGTGAACTTATTACGCTTATTGAGCCAAATAAGCGAGCCGGAAAAGACAATCTAGAAACATTAAAAGTAACTTTACCTCATTCTGGAAATCCATTTTCAGTCCCTGATAACCTTTATATTATTGGCACTATGAATACGGCTGATAGGTCGTTGGCAATGATGGATACTGCATTGCGACGTCGTTTTGATTTTATAGAAATGATGCCTGACTGCAGTGCCTTAAATGATGAAAGCGGTATGCCATATTGCATAGATATTGACGGTGTTAAGTTGAATCTATCTAAGCTGCTCTTAACAATGAATAAACGAATTGAAGTACTTTATGATCGTGAGCATACCTTGGGACATGCGTTCTTTATGCCTGTACTAGATGCATTGAATAGCGGTGAGGAAAATAGTGACGTTAAAGCTTTTATTGAGCTTCAGCGTATATTTAAAAATAAAATTATCCCATTATTAGAAGAATACTTTTTTGAAGATTGGAACAGAATACGTTTAGTTCTGGGAGATAACCGCAAAAAGACCGATGCGCAGAGCCAGTTTGTATTTATTCAACAGCATACTGCTTCATACAATGATATTTTTGGTGAAGAACATGGTTTAGAAACCTACGACGATAAAAAGACTACCTACAAACTAACTGACTTTAATGACGAAAGTGGAGCATGGCACCAGGCATTGGCTTATCAAGCCATTTATGATGCGTCGGTATTAAAAAAACAAGACAAATCGGCTAATTCAGGTAAAGAACCTAATTTGGCTGAGCAGACCGTTACAGGTATAGAGTCTGAAACGAGTAATTCATAATGCTAGCAGTAAAAAAGCAAACTACTGTTTTTGAGTTTGGGTATTTGGTTAATGGTGATGATAGAAGTGGCAAAGTACCAGCATCGCCCCAGATAAAACCTATTTCTGGAGACGCATACAATTATTTAAGAAAGTTATGTTTATGTGATGACTCAGAAAGTCGATTTATGCGCTTAAAGCAAGTTGATAGTTGTGAGGTATTACAAGTTAAAAACTATGCTGGTGTGATTTTCACTCCCGATGGTACCCAAATAGAAGTATTACCTAAAGTAGCTAAAAATAGTGATGACAGTGCCTCGCGCGCGTCATTACTCATGATGCTAAAATCACTTAAACAGTTTAGGCACTTACAAACTAATAAAGCTAATTTAGCTGAAAATAAAATACCTTTACTAGAGGTTTTTATTAGCCAGTTTTTAGCCTCTGTAAATGCTTTAATAAAGCGCGGGCTTAAAAGTGATTATGTACTAAAAGAAGATAACGTTGCCTTTTTAAAAGGTAAGCTTTTGGTAGGTAAGCAAGTTAAGCATAACTTTATTAATAAACATAAGTTTTATGTTGAGTACGAAGAGTATTTACAAGATCGGCCGGTTAATCGATTAATACACACTGCGCTTGTAAAGGTTAAAGGTTATAGCCGTAGTGCTAATAACCAAAAATTACTGCAAGAGCTATTATTTGCTTTTGCAGACATACCACTAAGTAATAATGTAAAAAATGACTTTGCCAGCGTTAAGCTAGATAGAGGAATGAAGTATTACGAAGCCCCACTGGCGTGGGCAAAGCTAATTATTGACGGGTTTTCTCCGTTAACGTTGCAAGGCAAGAGCAATGCATTTTCATTGTTGTTTCCTATGGAGGCGGTGTTTGAAAGCTATGTTGCTCAATATTTAAAAAAGCATATTACAGGTTTGGGGGAGGTGTCTGCTCAGGTGAGCACTAATTCTTTAGTTGATTATGACAACACACCTTATTTTTTACTTAAACCGGATTTATATATTTCACGCAAAGGTGGAACAGATAAAAGCAATGACATTGTGCTTGATACAAAATGGAAATTAATAAACGAGCAAAACTCTAGACGAAAAGACAAGTTTGGGCTTTCTCAAGCCGATTTTTATCAAATGCTTGGATATGGTCATACTTACTTAAATGGAGAAGGTGATTTAGTCCTTATTTACCCTAAAACAAACGTGTTTAGCAGTGCATTCCCGCAGAGCTTTAACTATGAAGGTGGAGCATTAAAGCTCTGGGTTGTTCCATTTGATATAAAAGCTGAATGTGAAAATAGAATAGATTTGAGCTGCTTATTTTAAAAAATGCTAAGCCATAAACATTTATAAAATTTATTTTGTATCGAAAGTTAAAAGCTTTTTAGTTAAGTGAGTAGCTGAATATTATTCACTTACCTAGGAATAAAATCTAAATTAATAAGGGAGTAATTAATGGTTAACTTATCGCAATTTAGAAAAGACGAATTTTTGCAATACGAATATGCACTGGCAACAGGGTGCACTGTTAGTAAATTGCTCAAAAAAAGTAGTGGTTTGCATGGAAACACGGGCTTTAACTCATTTTTAAATTCTACCTTCTCTACTGTAAGTCCAATCGATTGGCTTGAGCAAGACGAGATACTTGATGCGAGTGTAAATAACTTAAAAGCAGCAGCTAAATTTCTTACTGATTTAGAAGATTGGTTAGAGCTATCATCATTTGAAGTACTTAGCGGGTTGACTCGCAAGCACAACTCATCAACACTTAAAAGTATATTTAAAGCCACTAATAATGATAGGTGGGAAAGTGTTACAAGAGGTCAAATAGAAGGGCTATTAAAAGAATTTTTTTGGTGGTGTTCTGAAATAGATACACTAGATGTTTTTAATCAAGAGATCGAATCAGCTAAGACCCTTTTAAGCATTATTGATCAACCATTATTTAAACAATTAAAAACATTAGGGCAAGTAGTTGAGGTAAGTAGCGCAAACTGGCAACAAGACGAAGATGTTTTTAATAATATAATGAGTCAAATTTACAGCAGTAATAAACTTTTCGTGCAAGAGTGGTTGAGCTCTGACAGGTTATACGAGCATTACAATGTTAAAACCAAGCGAGCATATACATCACTATACTCTTGGCTAATTTTATCGTTAATTGCGCAGGTACGTAATTATAAAAACAACTTATGGGCAACTAAAAGGCAATGGAAAAGCTTAGGGTATAAGATTAAGAACGATGCAAGCCCGGCAGCTGTCTTTCATTATTTTAAAGTAAATAATAAAAATGAATTTGAAGAGATTGAGGAATCTAATGCTAGCTTTGGTCGCAAAGTGTCGTTAGTTTATAATGCTGATGAAGTCTTAGGGTTTGAAGGTAAGAGCTATAAAGAAACTAAAGTTAAGTCGGTACCAATACTTGAACAAAGAATTAAAGAACTAGGTGTTGATGTTAGACAAGTTATCAATGAGGCATTTTATAATTGCGCTGAGGATTATATAAATATGCCTCCAATTGAAGCATTTAAAGCTAAAGACAGTACAAAAGATTATTACGCTACCTTATTGCATGAAATGGTTCACTGGACCGGTCATAAAAGTCGATGCAATAGAGGGCTCGAAACGGCTCTTTCGCCAAAGCAACAAGCGATTGAAGAATTAGTGGCAGAAATTGGATCTGCATTTTTATGTGCAAGGTTTGGCATAACAAAAAAAGTAAGAACGCAATCAATTAGTTATATCGAAAATTGGCTAGACGGCTTGGGCTGGTGTGACTACATTGGCTACTTAGAACAAGCTGCAATGCTCGCTAATCGAGCAAGTAATTATATTTACGTACCAAAGCGAGATGATATTTGATCAAATAAAAATTAAAGTAATTTTATTTGCATAAAAGTAATTTAATTTCTATCTGTTAGTTTGGCAATAACAATAATTTGTTATTTAACAATTGGTTATAATTTGGCACCAACCTTGTAATAGTAGCTATGTGTTTAACTATTACAAGGCTTAGCCATGACTTCTAAAATAATTCTTAATGCAAACGATTCAATAACCTGTCCTCATTGTGATACTGATTTTGATGTACAAGATGCGATAGCAAAGCATTTAATTGAGCAACATGAAAATGAGTATGAGCAACTCCTAAATAAGCAATTAACTACCCTTAAAGCCCAAGCCACTAAAGATGCAGAGAAATCAGCGGCAAAAGTATTTCAGCAGCAACTAGCTCAATTAAATGAACAGCTAGAAGACAGCAAGCAAAGCGAAGAAGCACTCAAAATAAAGATTGAGTCTGAAAAAGTTAAAGCAGAGCAACGCGTGCTTGAAAAGGTGAAGCTAGAAAAGCAAAGCCTTGAGGCATCAATAAAATCTAAAGATGAGCAATTAGATCAATTTAGAAATGAAGAACTTAAACTCAGAAAGGCCAAAACAGAGCTTGAAGATAAACAAAAAAACTTTGAGCTTGAATTAGCACGTAAAGTTGAAGAGCAAAAGCAGTTACTTCGTGATGATGCTGCAAATGAGTTCAAATTGAAAGAAGCTGAGTACCGTAAAAAAATTGATGATGCTTCCAAAGCTAATAACGACCTTAAGCGCAAGCTAGAGCAAGGCTCACAACAGCTACAGGGGGAAGTTTTAGAGCTTGAGCTTGAGACTACACTAGCACAGTTATATCCGCTTGATTTTATTGAACCCGTAAAAAAAGGTGCTAAAGGCGCAGATGTCATACAAACAGTTTGCATGCGTTCAGGTACTGTATGCGGCAAAATAGTGTGGGAGACAAAGCGAGCTGAAAATTGGTCAAATGCCTGGGTCAGCAAACTTAAAACAGATTTACAAAATGCTGCTGGTGATATTGGAGTGCTAGTAACAACCGTATTTCCTGCAAATACAAATGAACCTATGTTAATGGTTGATGGAGTTTGGTTAGTTAAACCTGCTTTAGCAAAAGGGCTTAGTGAGGCGCTTAGAATAGTTCTATTAGAATCACAGCGCCAAAAAACGGTGAGTTCGGGCAAAAGTGAACAAGTAGAGGCTATATATGATTATATTTGTAGCACGCAATTTGTTCATCGTTTAAAAGCGGTTGTAGATCATCAAGAGCAAATGAAAATTGAACTTGATAAAGAAAGAAACGCAATGCAAAGGATTTGGAAAAAGCGTGAAGGGCAAATTACAGGTATTACATCGCAAATGATGTCGATTTGTGGTGAGCTGCAGGGCCTCTCGCATGGTGGTATGCCAATGTTGGATGAAATAGCTACTTTAGAGTAATAAACAAAAACCAGTTAAGGGCAAATTTTGCTCTTGACTGGTCGCTAATATAAGTGATTTATCTAAATAATCACTTAACAACTTGATTTGAGTAAAATGAATGGTAGATTAACGTGAGAGTATAACCCCCAAGGTCGGGAAGCAGTAAAAGGAATTGCAGTGATAATACCCCAGCGTTACCCCTCTATTTGTAGCTCTGCTCGGATAATAAAAATATCAAACGAGCCAATCACCCTTCTATCCGTAGCTTTATATAAAGCTAATGCATCAATTGATGAGGGAATCCCCTGTGCAAAATAATTTTGACGTCAGTCTATATCATGAAAAAGCATTTCAACACTTCTGTAGCATAAAAATAGGCAATCTTTTATGAGTACTTCGATTGTATCATCTAAAAAGTTAACTGGTATTAGTGCATTAAAACAATGGGAGAGTGAGTTTCTTGGTATCCCTCCGCGTAGAAGATTATCAGGTAAGCCTATTTGGGCGTATAAAGTAACAGACGAAGAGCTTATTTCTCTTAGATTCAAATTAAAGAATATGCTAGGAGGAAAGTCACCTAGCGTCGTTTTTAACGCTTCAGTTATATTTGACAAACTGTTTGTTCTATATTCAGCTACATGGTTACAAAGAAATTATTCTGGGGGAAGAGATAAGTGGCAACCACTCTTTGATAGCTTGGGTATTAAAGATTATAAGCCTTATTATCAATCTTCAATACGAGGTACTGTGGAGAGAGGTTTAGAATCTTGGCAGCAAATTATTTTTGATACGACAAGAGATGAGTATTTTGCGACTTTGTTTTGTCAAGGCGGTTTTCCACGAGCTATCTTAACTGGAGAAAACGAAACTTACTTAAGACAGTACCTCATTTACATAATTGAGGAGTATAGTCGTTTTCATCTCAGTAAATCATCATATGAACTAGCAAAAGAATTTCTACCAAAATTACCTAAAAGCTTGCAACAAGATTCTCTTGCAGAATTAGCTTCAACATTAGTCGAAGATCTTATTTTGTTACGAGATGAATATCACCTCTATGCAGTTAAAGACCCCGTTTTGGAACTAGAAGCTAAAAATCCAAAATGGAAGAAAGGTTTAAAGTTTCTTTTAAATGACAATGAAGCTACTGAATTAATGCGAGTATTGCTCAGACGGGCAGCGAGTATTGTAAAAAGAGAAAAACATCCTGTAAGAATAACGCGATTTTTAAGAGAAGGTCATGAAGGGTGGTACTTAGAAGCGCTCGTACATTTGAACGCAACAATTAACCCTGATGATCTCAATGATCAATTAGGAAATGTAAATCTCCCTAATTTTTTCGATATGTATTCTATAAGTTCTGCGCTTGGAAGAAAACTATCTGCGTCATTTAATTTAAAAGCAGATGGGGCAGAACGTTGGCAAGTATCTCGTAAGGCGATTAGTTACTTTGGGGGAACGGCACGGAATGAACTTAGTTTTGAATTATGGAGTGAAGATAAAAAGCTAACTTCAAACATATATTTCCGCGGCGAAGCATTATCAGATGTAATGCCTTGGGTTTTTGCTCCAGCATCCAAAGGCTTGATGTTCATCGGTGAGGGCTCTGTAAAAAGCCATTGCGAGAAAGTATACATAGTTTCTTCAGTAGAGCCCCTTCCTGCGAATTTGTTATCGACGGTTGAGTATATTGCTAAAATACCTGGCGAGGCGCGGGCTGTTTATGAGGTATATGGAGTTGCCAAAATATCCACCATATACGGTTCATTTAAGGTTATTACCGATTGCGTTAGCACTAATACTGTTACTTGTCAGATAGTGGGGGCCTTAGAGCCATTAGCTGTTGATGAGAAAGTGTATAAAGGATTACCAACACTTGTTTCAAATATAGATGGTAGTACGAGCGAGATTTCAGTAGAGGAGATCTTCTGGAAAAGTAAAGAAAGTGACAAAGTATGTGCTTGGCATGCTGATAATGTATTTGGTCGAGGTAATATTTTATGGGTTAAGGATGGTGATGTTGCTTGGCAGTCAAATCTTAATGTAATTCCTCAAAGCTCTAACTTTACCCATAATTTAAATGACGCAGGAAGGCTCGAAGTTAATGTTATAAATTTTAAAAATGATGGCGTTGCTTTATGTCACTCCCAGGAGCGTTGGCTTAAGAGTGTTGAACCGGCTATTTTTGGGCAAAGACTAAACATTCAATTACCTAGTAGTATTTCAGCTTCTGTCAGCGCTGATCTTCGTTGGCCATATGCTGGCTCATTATCATTCGAAATCCCCACGGGGCAAAATGGACTCTGCTTAATTTCACATACAGGGCGGCCAATAACAAAGTATCAACGAATTTGTATTGATGATCTATATCGGTGCTCATTAAAAGTAGTTTGTGATAACGAAAAAGCAATATGGGGATTTAAAATTAATGCTGTTCTGATTAAAGAAAATAAAAGAGAGCAGCGTGATGAAGTCAAGGTTTCTTTAAACGAGCATTTACGCTTTGGAAATGAAGAAATATCTTCTGAAATGCTAATCGATTGTCAGGTTTTAATTAAATTAGCCAACATCTTATATGCTCAATCAGACAATACATGGGATTACATTAGTTTTAGAGTAGAAAATAAATTTTTGGATTATCGTTCTGATTTAGGCAAAGTTTACCCTGACAGGCATTTAGCTATACCTATTAATAATGAAAGAAGAGTTAAAGAAAAGTTCTTCATTAGTAATATTGATGCTCATAAACATCCAGAATTGGTCAAATTAAAGTTACGGCCTATGTGGAAACTTACAGAAAGTGAAGTTGTCATGGATGTTGACTATGACGAGCTGAACAGAAAGGCTTTTGTTGTTCCAAATGACTTAAAGACGGGCCCCTGGCTTGTTTTTGCAGACCCTGAACATAAAGTTCAACCAACAGTGGTGTCAATTTTTGGTGAAAATGTAAGTTTTGATGGAACCTTAACTTGTGCAGTAAAAAGTAATAACGTTCGATGGTTTCATGATGTATTACAGTTAATGGTAAAAGATCCAAATTACAAAGCTTGGAGTGAGGTAGAGCTATTTGTAAATGCTTTGGATTTGGTTCGAGCAAATACATTTAACATATTTACACATATGCTAGATTACCCTCAATCCTTAGCATTACTCTTGTTTAGAAAATCAGATCAAGCGTGGTTTGAATCTGTTTGGAAGCTACAAAACCAACTTCCTTTTAGCTGGTTATGTTTAACTTTAGAACATTGGCTTTTTGCTATGGATAGCCTTATCGCTAGAATCGATCGTGAAGTCTCTAATTTAAGCTTAAATGAAGAAATGACAATGCAACTAAAGATGATGCAGGTTGAAGACTTTCTTGAAAGGCTATCTTCTAGGGGGGAGGGTTTCGCGACAATTGCAGATATTCTCAGATACAAGAAAATAGGTAAAACTTGTGAGTGGATAAATAGCCATAATGACGATTGGAAGTTAAACCAATTCGATTTATTCCATAAAAGAAAAAAAGAGTTGTTTGAGCGGCAAGGTGGTAAATTTATCTGCAGACTTCAATCAGCTAGAAAAGATGAAGAGTTTAGACACGAATTAAAACCTAACTTGATGAGGGCTGTATTACCTCAAAAGCTTCATTGTTTACTTATAAAGCCGAACCTTTCCGATCATGTTTATAAAAGCCAATTCTTTATGCTTGAATTACCTGTACTTACGGCTTATTGGGCTGCAGGACATTTAGACTCGGTAGATGATTTTCCTGTTAATTACAAACCATTTTCTCGCTTTTTACAAGTCGCTATATCAAGATTACTTTCTGAAGATAGAGAGTGGATTCACAGCTCTTACAGTTTAGCTCTTCAAGCTAGTTTTTTAATTTCCAAGGACAATGCTCATGACTAAAAATATTTCATTTACAAAATTATATGAAGACATTTGTGAGCGAAGTTCTCAAGCAATATTAAGCAGAATGAGGTTACGTAACCCATCGCTCCGTAACTACATTCACCAAGAGTTATCTGCAAGATTTGGTGAAGAGAATAGTCTTTTAGCTGATCCTATCTTTGAGGCAATGTTTGGTTGGAATCCTTCTAAATCATCTCTGCTGAGCTTGGTACAGGCTAAAGAATTATCCACCTCTTTATTTAATAACTTAACAACTCCCCCTTTGCCAAAACCAATTGACGAAGAAGACTATAATGATAGTGTTTCACATCGATATTGTAATGACATTAAAGAAGATTATTCATGGCCAGAAGCTAGGGCCCCTTACCGGCACCAATTAGACGCATGGAAGCATTTAATGGATGATGATGTTAAGTCAGTTGTTGTGACTAGTGGCACGGGCTCAGGTAAAACAGAATGTTTTCTCGTCCCATTGTTAAATGATTTAGCAAAGCAAGCTGAAGCATCTAAAGGCGATTTAGTAGGGGTGCAAGCACTTTTTCTATATCCATTAAACGCATTGATTAACTCTCAACGTGAGCGATTAAGTGCCTGGACGAGAGGCTTTGAAGGTAAGATAAAATATAGCCTTTATAATGGCGACACTGAAAATAACCCTCCCAAACAAGATATATTAAGAAAAGAACAAGCAGACACGCCTGAAAGGGTAAGATATAGAAAAATTATTAGAGATACGCCCCCACCAATACTATTAACTAACGCAACAATGCTTGAATACATGCTGGTCAGGCAGGAAGACCAACCAATAATTCAGCAATCTGAAGGTCAGCTCAAATGGATTGTGTTAGATGAAGCTCATACTTATGTAGGGTCTCAAGCCGCAGAAATTTCTTTATTATTAACTCGTGTGATGCACGCCTTTAAAGTCAGTCCAAAAAACGTTCGCTTTGTTGCAACTTCAGCCACAATAGGTGATAAAAATAATCAAGAAAAAACAAATAAACAGCTGAAGGCTTATTTAGCGAAGTTAGCAGGTATTGAGACATCACAAGTCCATGTAGTAAATGGCGAACGCTTAATACCATCGATAAAAGAGAATGATTCCAATGAGAAGATCGATATTGATTATGCAGCTACATTATCAAGTAATGAGTTATTCGCTTATTTATCTAGATCAGCTGTTGCTAAAAGTTTAAGAGAAAAATTAACTAAAATGCCTATGAGTTTGGCTGATATAGCTAAGGTTCTTTGGCCATTGAATAATAAGATAACGACTAATCAAAAGAAGAAGTCACTTCTACTAATTGATTTAATGGCGAAAGCATATTCAAATCAATCTAGTGATCCCCAAGCATTTTTGCCCGTCAGAGCGCACTTTTTTCATAGAGCACAAAAAGGAATTTGGAGTTGTATTGATATTAACTGCTCTAAAAAAGAAGGTACTTTGTTAGAAAGTGGCTGGGAATTTGGCAAAGTTTACCTCGAAGAGAAGCGGCATTGTGATTGTGGTGCACCAGTATTTGAGTTAGCTCATTGTTCAGGATGTGGAACAAGTTCTTTAAATGCTGAAGAGTTAGTTGTATCTGGGGGTAAGAGGCAATTAAGTGTAAGGATTGGTGAGTTACTTGACGATTATGCTGATGAAGTAGAGCAGCAGCCAGATGATTCAGAGCAAGAATGGGTAGAAGATGAAGTAGAGTTGACCAAACATGCTCAAATTTTTTCACCTTTAAAATCAGAGAAAGGAATTAGATACTTAAACTTCAAAACTATGGCACTGTCACACTCTTATGAAGAAGAAAGCCATGCAATCAGTGTTATTACTAATGATGACCATGATGGTTTACGCTGTGCTTGCTGTGAGAAAGTTGAAAAACAAACCGGTACTAACTTTAAACGAGCAATACTTGGTGCGCCATTTTTAATGGGGACTGTTGTACCTACTATGTTAGAACATGCGCCAGGGAAAAGTGACGATGTAAAAGATCTCCGTGGTAAACGAATGATAACTTTTACTGATAGCCGACAAGGTACTGCTCGTTTTTCTGCAAAGATGCAACTTGATTCAGAGCGTAATTTTGTTCGTAGTTATGTTTATCATCGTTTGTCTTCAATTAAGTCTCAAAGTTCACTTGAACCAGTAGCTAAACAAACGGTTGATTTATTAAAGAGTAATGGCTTCAGTGATGAGGTTATTGCTGCTCAGGTGCCAGCATATAGGAACTTTATCTCAGCATCAGCTTCCATTTCTTGGTTTGATTTAGTTGAACAACTTTCAAGCACGGATCAAATTCAGTTACTTTCGGGTTCTATAAAAGGGCTAAGTGAAGAGCAAAAAGAACAATTACAAATAGGTGAATATGCTGATAAAGAACCTCAGCTTTTAGATCCCAAAAAATTGGCAAGTCTATTTTTGTATCGAGAGTTTGCCCGTAGACCAAAGACACAAAACAGTTTGGAAACAATGGGCCTTGTTGCATTAACTTATCCTGCAATTGATGCTATTAAGGAAGAACCTCAATCATGGCGAAGCATAGGGTTAAATAACGTAGATGATTGGAAAGACTTTTTAAAAATATGCATCGATTTTTGGGTTCGTGAGAATACTTTTGTTGATATCCCTAAGTACTATTTGAACTGGATGGGGGCACGAATTATGCCTCGTAGTTTAATTCGTTCTGACGACGCACCAAGAGATGAAATAGAAAAGAAAGCGCTACGTAAATGGCCAACGGCAAAGCCTACAGGAAGTATGCATCGACTTGTTCGAATGTTGGCAAAAGCAACAGGGTTAAATCCGAAAGAAAACTGTTTATTATTTAATGATGTGCTAGGCGACGCTTGGAAAAAGTTACTCGAGCAACATATTTTAATTAAAGATAATAACGATAGAGGCTATCGTTTAAATTTTGAAAAGGTAGCTGCACCGCAGTTGATGACTAGTGGTTGGTTGTGTCCTTATACTACTCGTATTTTAGATACCACTTTGAAAGGGATATCCCCTTATTTACCAAATGAAGATGAGCGATTTGAATACTGTACAAAAATAGAGGATTTAAAATCAGAAGAGTTTATTCAAGAAGGCAGGGAGCAAGGCTACTGGAGTGATTTAAATGACCGCATTATTGAGGGCGTTAATTTAATACGTGCGGCAGAGCACTCAGCACAACAAGAAAGTCAGCGTTTAGCTGGATTAGAAAATGCATTTAAGTCAGGGAATTTACAGATTTTAAGTTGTTCAACAACAATGGAAATGGGCGTTGATATAGGCTCTCTTTCAATGGTTGTCATGAATAATGTTCCTCCAGGTCCAGCTAACTACTTACAACGAGCGGGTCGTGCTGGTCGAAGGCAAGAGTCTACAGCTATGGCATTAACATTTTGTAAATCTACTCCTCATGGTGAGCGTGTATTCTCACACCCCAAATGGCCTTTTGAGACCCCAATTAACGTGCCTCTGGTTTCACTAAATAGTAAACCTCTAGTGTTGAGACATATAAACTCACTAATACTTTCGACTTTTTTAATGTCAATTTATCAAAGAGATGAGAGCATTTTAAAAATGCATGCTGGGACATTTTTTCTCGAACCAGAATCAGGCGGTAAATCAGTAGTACAACAATTTCAAGATTGGTGTTCAACTGAAGCACTCACTAATGCGCGTTTAGAAGCTGGCATCACCCAACTGCAATTTGAAACCGTATTCTCACTTTATGACTGGAAACTATTAGTTTCAATGGTACAAGACGAAATGAGCGGTTCTTGCAAAAAGTGGATGAAGGAATACGATTCATTAAACTTTCAACTAAGTCGTTGTGATACTACTGGTGCCGCTGGACCAGCGCTAAGAAAGTTATCAGGGCAACTAAAGCGTTTAAAGGAAAATTATTTATTAGCAGAGCTATCTGGAAGTGGTTTTTTACCAGGTTATGGTTTTCCAACTGGTGTTGTAGCTCTTATAACAAACAGTAAGGATAGTAAAGAAAACAGAAAGCCTGTTGATAGCAAGCAAAATAAATTTCAGCGCAGAGGTTACCCTAGTAGAAGTTTGGATGTAGCCTTAAGGGAATATGCACCAGGTGCAGAAATTGTATTAGACAGTGTGGTTTACCAATCACAAGGCTTACAATTAAATTGGAAAATGCCGTTTAGTGAAAATGAGATTAGCGAACAGCAACTATTTAGAGTTTCATGGGAATGTAATGAATGCCACACTACTAGTACTTCTGTAATCAAGCCTGAACACTGTACTAATATGGAATGTTGTTCAAGTAATATTAGGTGGCAAGAATATATAGTTCCATCGGGTTTCACCGTTGATTATAGTACGCCACTACATAATGATTATACACAACCTAAATACCTACCATTCAAAGAGCCTAAAATATCTTTAGAAGATGCTATGTGGCAACCATTACCTAACCCTGAACTTGGTCGCTATAGAACCAATGATAACGGAAAGTTATTCCATTTTAATGAGGGAAGTGGCGCAGGTTACGCACTGTGTTTGTGTTGTGGCAGAGCTGAAGCTTTGGATAACAATGGTGGTGTTTCTAAATTAACCAAACAGCACAAAAGGCTGCAAGGTACTAGTATCGATAACAGTATTTATTGCCAAGGTTCAGAAAACTCGTGGGCCATAAAACAAAGTAAATTTGGTATTGATAACAAAGTGACACATCCCTTTTTGCTGGGGCACGACGTTCAAACTAGTATTTTCGAAATACAAATAAATAACCCGATTACAGGTAGCGCCATTTTTGATTCCAAATTAATGTATACCCTTGGGGTCGCCATAAGGATAATGTTGGCTCAGAAAGCTGGTATTACAACTGATGAGTTAGGTGTTGCAGTTCGTGATGTAACACAAAAAGGAGGCTTAAAAGTTACAAGCTTATTTGTGTACGATATTGCTTCACAAGGCGCAGGTTTTTCAACATCGATATTAAATAACTTTACTGACATTGTAACCGAGGCAAGAACATATCTTGATACATGTACTAATAGAGAATGTGAAGGTGCATGTCATGCCTGTCTTTTGGACTATGATACACAGCATGAAGTTGATAACTTAGATAGGATTCATGCAAGTAATTTTTTGGCAGCTTCACAATTCGTTGAAAAGTTAAGGCTACCTAAAGAATTAAGGATTTTCGGTAATGATTCCCTTGCAGAGATGGACAGTATGTCTTTGTTAATGACGAAAGTCATTGATACAGATGTAACGGGTATTCGCCTCTATTTAGGAGAGGATATAACAGAATGGAATTGGTCTGAGTGGAAGTACAGAAATTGGGTTAATCAACTTGCTACATCTAATATAGACGTTTCTATCTATATAGACAGCAAGTATATCAAAAGCCTCCAGCCAGATATCGCATGGAGTATTCAAGAGGACCTTGTTCCGGGTATTAGCTGGCATACTTGTGACTATAATGCACTTCCTAATAAAAGTGGATATATGTTGTTTGATGTTATTAAAGGTAACAATTCTCAGTCTTGGGGAACACTAGATAAAAGCGCAAGTTTGCCTAGTATAGCATGGGGTGAGCCTCTAGATACACTTATTGTAAAATCAAAACCTACAGTTGATAGCATTGTCATTTCTGAGCTAATAAATTTAGACAAAATATCTAGTAAATCTAACTTAACTTCAGCAGTAGTTATAGACAATGTTAGCAATAATTTGAATTGTAATGTTCAGTCTTTCGGAGAAAACTTATTTGAATTTATATCAGAGAGTGATGAGCAATTCTTACAGAAAATTTCATGCGGAATATCAAGTGCTGCCTATTATGACAAATACTTAGTGTCCCCCCTCAGTTCCTTTTTAATAATTAACTTTGTTGCTGCGATAAAAGAAAATATGAATGAGTTTGATCTTGAACTTTATTCGGCATATCCGAAAAAGGCTCTGCATAATCGCCCTCCAGTCTGCGTGGCAGACAATTGGGAGAACCATGATGATCAGCTTTATTATTACAGCCAACTAAGTAAAAAATATGGATTAAATGTATATCCTGAATTAACTGAGCCAAAAGAGTTACCACATGGCCGCTTTTTACTTTTAAAACTGAAAGATAAAAGCGAGGTGAAAATAATTTTTGATCAAGGGATGGGCTATTGGAGCAGTCGATACCCTTATCGATATAATTCATTTGATTTTACAAAAGATGAATTCGAGCAAGTAGAAGCCTCCACACAGTGGTCATTTAACTTAGAAGCTGCAAGTCATGATTCGTATATTGCAGTTAAGTATGAGTAAAGTTTTTAAATCTATTGAGTAACAATCATGATAATAAAATTGCTAAATATATCTATTTTATTGAGCTAATAATTATTTGAATAGCAATTTTAAAATTATTATCTGGTATTTTAAATTGGAGCCCCTTTGGATAAAAAAGGGGGGTGAGTTATGAAGTTCGAACAAATTATTGAGCGTATTATTTCTATTAATCACGCATGGAAACTGGCTCGAGATGATTTTGGTAAAAATAGCCCGATTACTATATCGCTAAGAGAGCAAAAATCATCTTGGCAAGCTAACTTACTCAGGTTTTATCCCGAGGTTAGCTATTTAGCTCTTGCAACAGATTCTGATTCACACGATGAGGACCTATATAGTGTCAGGCTTAGTAAGCCAGTTAAAACAAGTATTGGCCTTAAAAATGATGCAGAGCATATCCCTAAAAGATTGGCTGAATCATTATTTACAAACCAAGAGTTAAACAAATATTTTAATAAGGATGTATAAAATATGAGCTTTTTGTCGCTCTTTATTCAAGACCCTCTAACAGCTATTTTTAGTGCATGCATAGTTTTTCTTTTTCTTTATGTAGCCGTATCCGAAGTACTTAAAAGTAATAACTACATTAAGAACCAAAATAGTAAGCTTGAAGAGTTGAGAGGATTAGTAAACTCAAAAAGCTTTGATAATGAGTCATGGTTAAAGAACTGCTTTGTACATGACAATGGGAAATTGTTAGAACGCAATAATTTATTGGTTACAAATGTACCACTAAACCATATTGCAGGTGACTTATATGACTCGTCTAATAAAACAATACCAGCACTCCTAACAAGCATAGGTGTTGCAGGTACTTTTTTAGGTATTACCTTAGGTCTTTCAGACTTTGATTTAGGAAATGTAGGCAATGACTCTACAGCCTTACTCCATTCTGCTGCTGTTTTACTTACAGGTATGAAAACTGCTTTTGCGACTTCGTTAGCTGGCCTTGTTACATCAGCTTTCATGATCGTAATACTTAAATGGCGTATTTCAAGTACTAATAAAGCTCGTAAAAATGTAGCTCACTTCCTTTCTAAAAGTTGCTTAGAAGTTACTCCTTTAGATGTTTTACATGAGATTGCAAGCAATACTAATACTGGCGGACAAGTTGATTTAAGTAGTGCTTTTAATAAGTTAAATGAAAATATGTCCATGCAATTAGCGCAGTTTAATCAATTAGCTGACTCGTTTAATGGAAATGTCATTTCTGAAAAAATATCTTCTGCAGTTAATAACTCATTGACCGAAAATATAGCTCCGGTATTTAACGATTTAACTACAGAATTGAAAACTTTGAAAACTGACAATGAATTAAATCATAAGCAGTTAGTCGAGTCTTTGATGAATGAAATGGAAACGAAGCTTATTAAGCCAGTTACAGAGCAACTTAGCGATACGGCTAATACTGTTAAACAGAGCAATGAAATTAATCAGCAACTAAATACAAATGTTGAAAAAACCTTAGCAGAAGTAGCAAATACTGTTTCCACAATTGATACTTTTAATCAGAATACAATGGAGAAGCTTCAACAATTTGCACTGTCTCTAAAAGATGTTTTGTCATCATTTAAATCTGAAACTCAAGTTGCTATGACAGAAATAACGACCCAAGTTGATTCAATATTATCTGTTGCGGTTAAAGGTATGGAGGAACAAAGATCTGCTTTCAATAGTAGCAGTGAAAAAGCGGCTATGGCTTTTGAGAAAATGAGCGTTGACTTGGAAAATGCATTGGATACAAGAGCTGAAAAGGAAAGTAGCTTATACCAAAATTTTGAGCTTAGATTAGAAAGTTTATTAGATAAAACAAGTGATTCTTTTGCAGCTCAGTCAAAAGCAGTGTCTGAAGTTACTCAGCAAATAGATTCAGTTCTCCAAATTGCGGTTACTGGTATGCAAGAGCAAAGGGCTGCATTTGATAGTAGCACTGAAAAAGCAGCAGATGCGTTTGAAAAAATGGGTGAAAATTTAGAAGCAACATTAGATTCTAGAGCAGAGCAGGAAGCTAAACTATATTTAGAAGTTGAAAATAGATTAGGGGCATTATTAGATAAAACAAATGCTTCGTTTGAAGAACAAACAAAGGTTATTAGTCAAACAGGTGAAAGTGCTAGCCTACTAATGAATAACGCTCGAGAGCAATTAGAAATCGGTTTGGGTGATATAGATACAAAAGTTACCAATATGTCTAGAACAGTTCAAAGTGAACTTGAGACATTTAGATCTCAGTATCAAGAAAACTTAAATGATTTCTTTAATCAACAAAATAACTTGTTAGAGGATACACTCGGTAAGCAACGTAACAACTTAATAGAGGTGGTAGATAGGTTTAAAGGTGTGTTTGAGCAAGAGTATCAAACCCGTCACGATTTACTACAAGAACTTACTGCACAATATCAACATCTACAAAGTAGCGTTGTAACGATTGAAAGGCTGGTTAAGGCTATTGGACTGACCGAATCATCTACATTCTCTCAGCTTGAAGATATAGCTAGAAACACGGGTATTCAAGTGGGTGAGCTTAAAAAGCAATACACAGAAGCAAGTGCTGTGTTTAAAGAAATAACTGAAGGTTTGCCAAAAGCTATGCATCAATATTATGAGCAAGCTAACCAAAGTACAGAGCTTTACTTTAAAGGGTTTGATGAAGCTGCTAGTAAAATACACAACAGATTAGCTCAGGCTGCAGACTTTTTAATTGAGGCTAAAGCACTAGAAAAGTCAGTTGTAGAGAGTGAGGCTTAATATGCTTTCTACTATGCGTACCCAACAAGTTGATGAAGTTGATGACAGTGGTGCATGGCTATCTATAGGTGATTTAATGTCTGCTTTGTTGATGATATTTGCACTATTATTAATAAGCGCACTTGTGCAAATATCAGAGTCTCAAGAAAGTAGCAAGAATAAACGAATCCTAATTATTCAAGGGATTAATAAAGCACTTAGTGAAGCAAACATCGAGGTAGAAGCAGACCCTGTAACCGGTGATATTTCAATATTAGACTCCGTACTTTTTGAGCAAGGCGACTTTACGTTAAAGGGGAGTGGCAAAACGTTTTTAGATAAATTTATTCCTATATACAGTAATGTTATTTTTCAAAGTGAAGATATAGCTGATGAAGTTTCACGCATTATTGTGGAGGGCCACTCAAGCCGTGAAGGTGGCTTTAGCTACAACATGGAGTTGAGTGTAAAGAGGGCAAATAGTGTTTCATATTATATTTATAATATGGATTTTGATAAGAAACAGGAGTTTTTTGACAAAACATTACTAGCTGGCAGAGGGCCGCTTGATGCAGATAAAAACTCTGATAATGCTGCTGATAGAAAAGTAATGTTTAGGTTCCAATTTAAAGGTCAGGAGTTATTAGGGTCATTTGAACAGGGTGGTCTAAAAAATGTTGAGTAGCGGTATTAAATTTAGGGCACCTATCATACCTAATAAAAATAGCTTAAAAAATGTACCTACTAGTTCAAACCTTGAAAACAGTGATGTATCAAATATAGAGCCTAACTTTCCACCTTTAACGTATACTCAAATAATAAACGTTATCAAAAATGATATGGCAGATGCTATTACATTAAGCGAATGGTTAATGCTTTTTTGTAATGATATTTATATTGATGATGAACTGGAAAAGCAAGAAATAAGCATACTACTTTGGAAGTGTATAAATAACTATGATGCAGTAGCAAATATGGCTTTCTTTTTAGCCAGTCAGTTTATTGAAAAAGAACGTAAATCTTACCCTGTATTATTACTAGATACTTTATCGATCGTGAAGCCATTTCTACATGAAAGGCATCACCGGAGAGTTGAGTGGCTTACAAATATTTATAAAGCAGACTATATTTCGTGCAATAAACTTGCGTTGGCTAATAATAGTCAAACGTTGAGTTTTATTAATAAACTTAAACTTGCAAAACCGAACGCAACAAGAAAAGGTTTAATTAATAATCTTATTCATAGTTTACCTAAAACGCTCGATACTATTAGTTCTGAATGGTTAATTTCTTCATTTTCGCCACTGACCCGATTTGAACTGTTATCTGTAACTAATGAGCTGGTCCAAAGCGACATTCATTTTTCTCATATATTAGATACATGGTTAAAAGAAAATTGCTTACCAAGTGAAGATCAAAGCCTCTGGTATGAATTAGAACCTGCTTCGCGAAAAGCGTTAGAGGAAAAATATGAAATAAGTAATTATTTCTTGTTTGAATTACTGGTTAAGTTACTGAGCAAGGATATTAATAGCTCAGCTCTTAATATTGATGATACCCAAAGCAATCAATTAAGAGCTCGCTCTGTATTTTGGAAAAATTACAGTCAAAAATTTAATCAAATAAAAATACTTCTGCCGAAGCATACATATCAAGTAATTAGTGTGGGGTTGGTTGTTAATTCTCGAAATTTGATAATACTACCTGATGAGCCGAATGAAAATTCGGAAGCATGCATATTTGAAATTGGTGAGCACATTATTGTAGAAATTTTGAGAGGACAAGCGAGTGAAATTAGAGTTTTTGAGCGCTCTCAGCGAAATATTACAAGGTTATTAGAAAATAAAAACTTATCTTTAAAAGATATTCGAAACATGACTTATGGATTTGTACATGATCATGAGTACTTATGGCAATACGCATTTGAAAAGCTTCTCAGGACCAAACTAAATATAACTCCTAATTCAAATATTACTCACTTCTTAGGATTACCAAAGAGTATTGGTAAATACGATCATCAATACGGTATGGCAAAACCATCTGAAGAAAGCTTGATGAAGCGACAAAGTCGCTTAATTGAGTGGAATGAAAGGTTCTGGAATGAAGAGGAGAAAACTGAAAAATACTCAGGGGTATCACCTTTAGTTAAAAAGAGCTATCGTGATTTAGCTATAGCTAAAAATGCTTTATTGGACGGAAATAAGCACGTATATGAAACTTATTTACATAAATCCGCTAATAAAGGAAATCCAGAAGCAATGTATCTCTTAGGGATGAATATTATTAATAACCCTAAAAACTCTCCTACTTTAAAGCGTGATGGAGAGGGGTGGGTTATTAAGTCTGCAGATTGTGGTTATGAGTTAGCTATTAATTTAGCAACTAAATATGGTCTAGCATTGCCTAAGGAAAAGGAATATAAAGCGCGCGTGGTACCAGGTAAAAACTTGGTTAAAGCTATAAACTCGAGTCGAAAAAGGAAACTGTGACAAATATACTTCAAAAGGCTTAGCTTTCAACTATGGAGCTTGTAATTGTTCTTAGTTGGTTTCATATTGCTGCAAACAGTCTTGTTGTTTAAATAATCAAAGTTAATCCAAGGCTTTATACTTTTTATCAAAGCTACATGAAATGTAAACTATGAAGACTGCCCGACATAATTCAATTTTAGATTTTATACCTTCAAGTCCTAAAAGTACTTCAGTGAGTGAACTACAAATTGCTTTATCGAAGAGTGGGTTGGATCTTTCCAGCCGTATGTTGCAGCGTGACCTTCAATCACTATACGAGCAAGGGTGCTTCGGTCTTGAAAAAGACATGCGCAGTAAACCCTATGGCTGGTTTATCAATGCGCAGTGGAGAGGTGGTAACTCAAAAGTAATGAGCAGTGAAGTGGCTGAACATTACTTGCTGCTGGAGCAGTTACTACCGAAATCAGTTCCTAGTGATGTTAAACGCTCAGTTTATATTAAAGCCGAGCAGGCGCTTAAACGTTTTAATGGGCATGTGCCTGATTGGCTTGCAACCCTGGCAAAGCCCTCCTTAAAAGTGAATATTGATACTCATCTGGTTGCGCAAATTGAGCATGCAATTAAGCACAATCGAGCTGTGAGCGCTGAGCTTTATAGAGTGCTTTACGATGAGGCGCATTGGCTAAAATTTGCGGAGTTAAGTTTCTACAACTTAGTTGAGCAAGGCGGTGTGTTAATGGCGCAGTTTATGGTGGGTGAGCTTCACGACAAGTGTTATCAAATGCCGGTTTACCGCATTCGCAATGTACACATTTTGCAAAAAACACGACGAGAGCCAAGCTCTGAGCAGTTAAAGTCGCTGCGCAGTGCGATCAATAAAGGTATGAAGCAAGAAACGATCGAGTTAGTTGTAAAAGTACCTATTCATTCAACGGTTAATCAAGGCTTTATTGAACTTGGCGAGCTGATTGAAAAGCAACATATTGATGAAAAAAATGTATTACTTACCTACCAAACTATTGATACAGAACAACTAACCGATGAGCTATTTAAATGTGCTCATTGGCTTGAGGTTATTAAACCTGAAAAGCTGCGGCAAAGAATTGTTCATAAGCTTAAAGCGGCTACTGCAAACTACCTTTGATTAATTTAAAGTTTAGGTGCGTCAAAAATTGACGCACCTATTTGTTATGCTCCTTTAAAAGTTAAGGAGTGATTATGTTTCAATTAATTCAACAAAATGATGGTTTATCAATCGGTGTATTTGGCATTGGTGGGTGTGGCTGTAATACGCTTAACAGTATTTTTGAACAGCGCGAGTCTGAGCAGGCGCACTTGTATAGCGTTAATACCGACAAAGTGGTACTTGAACATACACAGAGTGATGAAGCAGTACTGATAGGTGCAGAGCTCACTCATGGGTATGGTGCAGGGGCCGATCCCAAAGTTGGACTGCAAGCAGCGGAAGAAAGTAAAGAGCAGCTTTTAACGCTTATTAATGGCTGCGATATAATTCTGTGTGCAACAGGGTTGGGTGGTGGTACTGGGACTGGCGCTAGCCCTTACATAGCAGAGCTTGCTAGTGAGCTAGGTAAGCCCATAATATTTGTTGCTACATTGCCATTTAGTAGTGAAGGGCAGTTCAGAAGTAATATAGCGAAAACCGGCCTAAATGATCTAAAAGAACATGCTAACGCGGTTATTACACTCCCAAACGATCAACTTATTGAAGTGCTAGGCAACGATATAGGGTTATTTGATGCGTTTAAACATAGTAACCAAATACTCCACTCACTGATAAAATCACTCATCGATATGCTGTGCTTTCAAGGCCTAATAAACGTTGATTTAAACGATTTTGCTAAAATTATGGATTGCCAGGGTGATGCTGTACTAGGTGTTGGTAAATGCGATGAAGAAAGCGAGCTTACTACAGCACTTGATGGGGCACTTAATAATCCATTGGTTAATCAAGTTGATATGTCATCAAGTACCGGTGTAATCATACAAGTAAATTGCAAAGATGAAATTTCACTAGGTAGTTATAACCTCATTACCGATACAGTGCGCCAGCAGGTAAGCCCTAATGCGTTAGTTATTTGTGGTGTTTCAAGAATAGAAAGCTTAGCGACTAACTATGAGTTACTGGTAATTGCTACGGGAGCCAGTACTAAAATGGTTACTGATGACCTTAGTAAAGACAAAAAGCCTGAGGAAAAAGCTAACAAGGCTAGGCCAAAGCCATCTGATATTTTTGACATCCCTGCATACATCAGGACTAAATCGCCAGCCCCACAAAAAGAGTTATAAAATTTTCTTATAACTCTTATTTTATAAAGTTTACAGCTCTAAGTAGCTCTAAAATTGTTAAAAATAATTCTGCGTACAGAAATGTGTGCAGAAATCAATTGTGACCCTTGAAGTGCTTATTTTTATTGGGGGTCTCATAATCGTGCCAATAGATTGTTGCTTGATTTTGCTCTTGATATGCCATGCTGAAAACCCTGAGTAGTTAACTTTAAAGCGCCTAAATACGCGCCAAGTTACTAAAATTATGAATTATTTAGATTATGGCATATGGGCGAGGGAGTTTATAGGTTTGGGTGAGGATTTAAAAGAAAGAGAAATATTGTGTTTAACGGCATTAGTATTTATTACAAGACTAATTTAACAACCAGAATGAATTTTATTAAATATATATTGCTTTATTCTTCGTAATTAAATTACTTTGATATTATTTAAGGACATAGAGGTTTAAAATGGATCTAATATTTAGGAAATTAAAAGAGGTGAGTTCCTTCATCTCAGAGCAGTTGAATAGAGATTTTTTAAACTTGAAGAAAATCATCAAAAATCATTACTTGCTAGTAACTAGTATCGGAGGATTAATTTTTACGCTTATATGCTATTCATATACGGTTATATTTTATAGAGGCTTTGGTATTAATATATTTGAATTCTCCGATATAACGGAGATTTATAGGTTAAGTGCAAATGGAGATATTACTACTGTTTTAATTGCTACATTTTTTTTGCTTATACAATGCTACTTTGCATTTTTAATGTTTCACAATAAGAAAATTAATTATTTTGGTATAGCTATCTCTATGATGCTTTTTATCATTTATATGTTACCGATCATTAAAGTTATTGACTTGCATGAGCAAAGAAAGAACTTCGCTAGATATGATATAAAAAATAAGTGGTCAACTGACTTAAAGTGCGTGTCAATATTATCATCTACAGATAAATTTATGCTTCTATGGGAGCATACAGACGATAAATTTTTAGCCGTAAATATAAATAATGTGATGACGGTGAAAAAACGATTAGCATCGAAACCTGAATTTTCTTATAAATCCGACATAGCAAAGCCATCCCTGAATAACAACGTAAAATCATTGCTGACAGAAAAAAGCATACTTGAACAAAAACTTTGGAGTAGTAATTTAAAGAACAAATGTAATCTTGACTTAGATCCATTCCAAGTTAATTAATAAGCGGGCATTAGACTAAAGTCTATAAGTTAATTTTCTTCACTTATTAGGTTTGTTTTAATCGTTTGTAGGTTTTGTGTTAATTCTCTAAAGTTCAGTTGTCGGCAACAAGCACGGCTTAACCAACAGGACTACGACCATGAAACTTACTCTTATCAAAACTATCGCTCTTAGCTCACTACTTACATGTTCAGCTGCTGCAATGGCTGAGCAAAGTGATTACAA
The DNA here is from genome assembly GCF_030407615.1 of Pseudoalteromonas sp. APC 3355. Taxonomy (NCBI): domain Bacteria; kingdom Pseudomonadati; phylum Pseudomonadota; class Gammaproteobacteria; order Alteromonadales; family Pseudoalteromonadaceae; genus Pseudoalteromonas; species Pseudoalteromonas sp. APC 3355. The sequence continues at coordinate 54,172 of NZ_JASDDB010000017.1, forward strand.
ATTAATGGTTATTGAAACTGCAACAGCGCCACAGCCACTTGAGCAATCATTTAATAGCTGTGCACTGAATGTTAAGTCAAAAAATTATGCTCAAGCCGAAGCAATTTGTACTAAAGCAATTGCGCTTTTAAAAGACGCAGATGGCCCTAAATTTAAAGTACGCCAACTTACATCGTTTGCATTAAGCAACCGTGGTGTTGCACGTTTAAAAGCGAATAACGACACTGCTGGCCTTGCTGATTTATACGAAGCAAACCAAATGTCTACAAGTACAATGGTATCGCACAACTTAACTCGCGCTAAAGAAGAGCTTTCTTTATAAACACTTTATAAAGTGCTTACCAAAAGCATGTTATAAAATAGCGAGAGTAAAAAAGCCCATGTTAGGTTAATTCCTAACATGGGCTTTTTTGTTTTATTTAACGCGTGAGTTAATACTTTAAATACGTTAATAGAGTAGGGTGTGTATTTATAATTAATATTTTGGGTATGCTTGTTTAGGCTACGCGAATATAATGCGAGATAACCGTATAAAAAATAATAACCCTTCTGCTTTGCTTGTTTTGAGCAAGGTATCATTAAATAAATATTGAGATTTAAACCATGGCACCAGGAACCAGCCTAAGCGTACTTGAAATAAGTGCGATATTTTTATCAATTACCGCGTTACTCACCTATGTAAACCATCGCTTTATTGGCTTGCCAACAACCATTGGCGTTATGGTTATTTCGATGCTTTTATCTATCGGCGCTATATTTTTGGGCTTTTTAGGGTTTGATGATCTTATAGATTACGAAGTGAGCTTGCTAGATCAGTTAGATTTTACTGAAGTTTTGCTCGATGGCATGCTCTCTATGCTACTTTTTGCTGGGGCGCTACATGTAAATGTTAGCGATTTAAGGCGCTATAAATTGCCAATAGGTATTTTGGCCTGTGTTGGTACGTTGCTATCTACGGTTATTATTGCTGGTGCGCTTTATTTAGTGCTTCCTTTGCTCGGTTTTGATTTAGCGTTTATTTGGTGTTTACTGTTTGGCGCATTAATTTCGCCAACCGATCCGATTGCGGTAATGGGAATTTTACAATCTGCGGGTGCGCCTAAAAGTATTGAAACCGTGATTGCGGGTGAATCGTTGTTTAACGATGGTATAGGCGTGGTTATTTTTGTGCTTTTATTGGGTGTTTTATCAAGTGGTGATATTCCTACAACCTATTATGTGGCACACACGCTGGCGGTTGAAGCCGGTGGCGGTATTGTTTTTGGTTTGGTACTAGGTGGTATTTTATATTACTTACTTAAAAGTATTGATAGTTACCAAGAAGAAGTACTACTTACTTTAGCAGGCGTTATTGGTGGTTATGCATTGGCTAGCCATTGGCATTTGTCGGGCCCACTTGCAATGGTAATGATGGGGTTAATGGTGGGTAATCATGGTCGCAGTATGGCTATGAGCGACAAAACACGCCATTACGTTGATTTATTTTGGGAGCTGATTGACGAAATTTTAAATGCCATTTTATTTGTACTCATAGGGCTTGAAGTCGTCATGATTGCATTTTCGAGTAATTTGTTTATTGCTGGTGGCTTAACAATTTTAATAGCGTTAATGGCACGTTTAATTGTTGTGGGTATAACAACCACTACATTTAATAAGCAATTAGAGTTGCCAACTGGTGCGTGGAAAGTTTTAACCTGGGGTGGCTTGCGTGGTGGTATTTCGGTTGCACTGGTATTGCAACTACCTGATGGGAACGAGCGCGATATTTTATTGGCTCTCACTTATGCGGTTGTGGTGTTTTCTATTTTAATTCAGGGTTTGAGTATTGGTAAAGTAGCCAAAACTATCCGTTAAATATAATTTTTTAAAAAGCGTGTGAAATAGCTGTATTTCACACGCTTTTTATTTTTCTTATAAAAAAAAGGGCAATTAAAACGTAAAGCTGAGCTGCACACCGCTGTAAATATGTTCTTGTGCTTCCCAGTAGTCGCCATCTATTTGGCGCGCACGGGTAAATACTTCTATTTTAAATGGCTTAAAGTGATAACCCGCACCTATACCTGCGTAGCCATCTATGTCGTTGTTCGATTTTTCTATTTGGTAGGTGTTATCGCCTCTATCGTTTTTAAAGGCGAGTTCGAACAGATCTAAGCCAAGCTCGGCGTATATAAAAAAGTCATTAAAATAACCAAGCTTCATGCCATTGTCCCACGTTATAAATTCTTCTTGCTCGCCTTGTTTATTATCGATTACTGCCGCGCCAATTGCGCTTGTAAAAACAACACCAAAGTTACTGTAATTTTGCTTAACCATCATTTCTACACCTGCAGATGTAATGCTGCTATCGCCATTAAATTCTGATTTTATAAACATACCGGTGTTAGGCATGTCATTACCGAGCAAAAGCCTTGCGTTAGCATTTTGGCTAAATAATAAAAGCGTGCTTAATAAAACAAAAAGAGGAAGTATGTGTTTCAAAAAAGTTAACCCATTAATGATGAAAAGTTACCAGAGCTGTAATTATAAATACATGACTTAGTATTGCATGTAATTAAATGTATAAATTTGTTTGATAGTTACTCAGCTATGCCAAAGTAAGGTGTTTAAAATAAAACCAACTAAAAAAAAGCATAAATAATTATATACATTTTAAAACGTAAAGTAGCGATTTTAGGCACGATTGATGGTGCGTAAGTTGTTTAAATATATAGAAAAAGTTTAACGTATTAGACTAAGGTCTATAGGTTAATTTTCTTCACTTATTAGGTTTGTTTTAATCGTTTGTCGGGGTTGTGTTAATTCTCTAAAGTTCAGTTGTCGGCAACAAGTACGACTTAACTTACAGGAAATTAATCATGAAATTTACACTTATCAAAACTATCGCTCTTAGCTCACTATTAACATGTTCAGCTGCTGCAATGGCTGATCAAAGTGATTACAAATTAATGGTTATTGAAACTGCAACAGCGCCACAGCCACTTGAGCAATCATTTAATAGCTGCGCACTAAATGTTAAGTCAAAAAATTACGCTGAGGCGGAAGCAATTTGTACTAAAGCAATCGCACTTTTAAAAGACGCAGATGGCCCTAAATTTAAAGTACGCCAACTTACGTCATTCGCATTAAGCAACCGTGGTGTTGCACGTTTAAAAGCGCATAACGATACAGCTGCACTTGCTGATTTATACGAGGCATCAAAATTGTCTAACAGCTCAATGGTATCGCACAACTTATCTCGCGCTAAAGAAGAATTATCGTTATAAAAAACCTTTATAACGTGTTTTATAAAGTGCTTACTAAAGCATAATATAAAATAGCGAGAGTAAAAAAGCCGATGTTGGGTTAAACCCCAACATCGGCTTTTTCGTGCTTATTAACTTTGTATTGTGTTATACCAATTCGCAATAATACATAATCATTTTGCGGGGCTAAACGTGTCGCTACCTGCGTTAAAAAATTCTCATTTAGAACAACCAAATAGCGAATTTTTTGCCTAGCTATCAACACGTTTTTCCATCCTCAAAATAGATCACTTAATTAAGCGAATTGGTATTATTAAAAAATAAAAAAATGTATTTTGCTATTTATTGTTTAGTGATTTTCATGGTTTTTAACTAATTGTAATTACTAAGTATTTTTACAAGTGTTAGACTAAAGTCTATAGGTTAGATTTATTCACTTATTAGGTTTGTTTTTATCGTTTGTGGTAATTGAGCTAACACTCTAAAGTTTAGTTGTCGGCAACAAGTACGACTTAATTAATTAGGAATATAATCATGAAATTTACACTTTTAAAAACCATCGCTCTTGGCTCATTATTAACTTGCTCAGCTGCTGCAATGGCTAATCAAGGTGATTATAAATTAATGGTTATTGAAGACTCTGTAACTGCAGCACCCGCATTTGAAAAGTCATTTAATAGCTGTGCTTTAAATGTTGAAGCAAGAAACTACGAAGAAGCAGAAGCTATTTGTACACAAGCAATTGCATTGCTTAAGCAAAGCCATGGTCCGCGTTTAAAAGTACGTGAACTTACATCGTTTGCATTAAGTAACCGTGGTGTAGCACGTATTAAGGCTCAAAAAGACACTGCTGGTATTTCTGATTTATATGAAGCAGTTCAAATTTCTAAAAACTCACTTGTAACACATAACTTAACTCGCGCTAAAAAAGAGTTATCTTTATAAGAATGCTTGCATAAAGCGCTTATAATTTAGCGAGAGTATAAAAGCCCATATTAGGTAGCACCTAATATGGGCTTTTTTGTATGTTTGAATAACCGTAGTTACCTATAAACACACTTCTTTTAATAAAACAGTTTTACTGAATAATAGTGTTTTTAAAGGTGATTTTTAGAGTCTTACGTTACTAATTTATATTGGTAAGTACTTGTTACCTAAAACATAGATCTATAAATATAGAAACATAGGTAAAAATATAGTTTTTTAGCACGATTTAACTGTGCAGTAAAACGGGATTGTTTTATTTAAGCTGTTGTTTTTAATTGATAATAAAACCTAATGTCTTTGACTTTAGTCTGTTTTTATTTAAAAATCGAAATGATATATATTTTATAGTATTAACGAGATGTGAATGTTAATCACTGTTTTGTGATGAATAGCTAGATATGACTTTTGTTTTATTTTTAGTCCCACCTCAATCTTACTAAAAATTAAACAGGGAATAGAGTAGTTATTAACTTGCGCAATAAAAATAAAAAGCGCAAATAAAGGGATTTAAAAATGCAATTTAAACTAAAAAAAATAGCTGCCTTGTTATTCGGGGTGGGTATTAGCCTTTCTGTATTTGCCGAAGATATAGAGCTATACGTAAACCATAATGTTGAAACCGACGAAAAACCACGTGTAATCATTGTTTTTGATACATCTGGAAGTATGAAAAACTTTTTACCCAACGGTATTAGAAAAGTAGATGCCGGCATCAGTGCAATGAGTCAGTTGGTTACTGATAATAGCTCTATCGATTTTGGTTTGATGCGTTTTAAAAATGATAATGGCGGCTATATTATGGCAGGTCTTGGATCTCCCCATTCTACAATTTTAAGCCAAATTCACAGTTTACCAGCGGCTGGTAGTACCCCAGTTACAGAAACCCTATGGGAAGCCTACTTGTATCTAACAGGTCAGAAAGTGTACTACGGACAAAACTCAAATGAGCGGGATTTTTCTGCTGAAACTGGTTCGCTATATTACGACAATAACTCTCGATACATATCACCATTTACCCAAGCAGTTGGTGCCGATGTACGTTGTGATAATTCAATCAATTTAATTTTGATGACTGACGGTGATCCTCAAAGTGATACTAACCGAAACGATGATATCAAATCATTATACAAATCTACTTTTGGCTCAAATCCTTCTAAAACAAGTAATAGTTATCTAGCCGCTTTAGCTCAGATAATACATGGTACAAGAGATGTTGAAGTTGACTTGTACGATACTACGCCAGAGGTTGCTGATACCGGACGCGTTTTTACTATCGGTTTTGGTAGTGGCATGAGTACAAATGGTAAAAAGTTATTAGAAAAAACCGCTTTATTGGGCGGCGGCGAGTACTTACATGCAGACACATCAACTGAACTTTCTGAAGCGCTTAATAATACAATATCGAAAATACGCGAAGTTAACGATAGTTTTTCATCACCTACGGTAGCAAGTAATAATGTTGACCAAACACGTAGCCGAGAGTCAATTTACTTTGCGATGTTTTACCCAGAAACAGGCGCACGTTGGAGCGGGAATTTAAAAAAGCTAAAAGTGTCAGGCGCAAATATAGTCGATTCAACTGATCAAATAGCCCTTGATGAAAATGGGTTAATTGATGAGAAAGCGCGAACATTTTGGCTGCCAACTAATAAGCCTGCAGATGGGAATTTAGTAGCCCAGGGTGGCGTAAATTTACTTTTATCAACTTTAGACCCTGATAGCCGTAAAATCTACATAGATAAAACGGGCAGTATTATTGATTTTACTTTTGATAAAGTACAAACCATTTTAAATTTAGCGACAGGTACAGTTACCGATCTTGCCCCTGATTTGATTCCTAATATCGGGCTAACTTTACAGGAGAGTGATATTAGCTGGGCACGAGGGGTTGATGTTGACAATGAAGATGGTGATAACTCATCAGTAGATCAGCGAATCAATATTTTTGGCGACCCTTTGCATTCAAAGCCGGTATCTATAGATTACGGCGATGGAAGTATTCACATACTAGTTGGTACTAATGCCGGCTTTTTACATATGTTTGAAGACAAAGGCGATACTGTTGAAGAAAAGTGGGCTTTTACACCTGCAGCCTTATTAAAAAACATTCCTGCTTTGCGTAGTAATCTTGCAAATACAAAAGTGTATGGCATGGATGGGCCTATAAGTGTGTTCTTTAATAATAAAGGCTCAAATAGCGAAGGGTTAAACGATGGTGTTATTAGAGCAAGTGATGGTGATGAAGTGTGGGCATTTGCAGGTATGCGCAGAGGCGGTAAAAATTACTACGCGCTTGATATAAGTGATCCTAACGAACCTAAAAAATTATGGAATAAGCCTATTGTTGGTGGCTCAGAAGAATTTAAATATTTAGCGCAAACATGGTCTAAGCCTCAAATTGCATACATTAAAGCCTTTGGTGAGGATCCATTGCTAATATTTGGCGCAGGCTACGATACAAACAAAGATAATGCGATTAGAACAACAGATGAAACCGGACTAGGTATCTACATTGTTAATGCTAAAACTGGCGAAAAGGTATGGGCGCTGACTCCAGATGAACATGGTTTTACCGGAGAGCACAGTATTGCAGCGGATGTAACTACGCTTGACTCAGATTACGACGGGTATATCGACCGAATTTATGCAACAGATACTGGCGGTAATATTTGGCGAGTAGATATTCCTAGTGAAGATGAAGGTGATATTACCCATTTTAAACTTGCAGAGCTTGGCAGTACATTAGCGTCGCAAGACAGACGTTTTTTTTACAAACCATTAGTTGCTAGAACGCTGTTTAGTAAAGTTACTAAAACCAATTATGGTGGTGAAATGATCACCACCCGTTTAGATACCCCGTACGACGCAATAGTTATAGGTAGCGGAAATCGTTCAAACCCACTTGCTACTAATGAGCAAGATCAGTTGTATATGATCCGTGATGAAAACACCCTAACAAAAATATTTACTGAATTTCCAGCCCCAATAATGCCAGATGATTTAATGAAAATGAATGAAGACCCATTTGGTAATGCACTTGATGAAGTTGATAAATTTGTTAACCTTGAAGTTAAGTTAGCCGAATTTAAAGGGTGGCGATACGAATTAGGGACAGGCGAAAAGTCCCTTGCTGCAGCAACGGTCGTTGGTGGGGTTGCTTACTTTACTTCCTTTACGCCTGCATCTTCATCATCAACACAAAACCAATGTTCGTTAACGGGTGGCGGTGGTTCGCTTTATGCCTTTCATTTGCATTATGGAACGAAGGTTTATGACGATGTGAAATTTGCAACAAGTAATGATGTACCAGATACACCGAAACTATTTTTTGGGGAAGGCCCGTCGTGTGCAGATAATGATGCGGATGGTAAGTGCGATTGGGATGATGCAACGGATGTAACGCAAGTTAGTCAGTTTTATTTAATAGGCCCTGGGGTTAAAGGTTCTGATAAGCCGATAAAAGCTATTGAAATACTTGGACCAAATTTAAATGTTGAAGGTGGAAAAATTAAGCTAGTAAATGGCGCTGAACCAATTGGTTTTGGCTTTAAAACCCAACAAACCTATATTTATAAACGCGAAGAAAACGATACTCAGGCACTTTAGAAACACAATGCAATAAACATAAGCCACCTTAATTAGGTGGCTTTTTAATTTTAAGAGCGAATCAAAAATGCTGATGGTTTGCTTATATAATTGGTTTAGAGTTTTCGAAGGGCTCTAAACCAACCTATGTGTAATATACATTCGTTTACAAAACTCGGTCATCACTTGAGCCCTTTACTCTAGGCACTTGCAGTCCATATTAGTCAATAATAACTGGTGTTAGTTATATTTAATTAACAAATGTAAGAGCTAAATTTAACATGCTGTGTCACTATATAGGTACAGGGCATGTTAACTTGTTGCCATCCCCCCATAAAAATTCAATAAATTTCTGTTGTTTAAATTTATACCAACCTGCATAAATCTTTGAGTAATTTAACAAATTAAATTGCACTATAACGTCGTTAAAATTTTATTTAGAACAACTAGATACAAAAATTTTTGCCTCGTTCTAGCATAATTTTCTTAACGTTAACTAGATCCCATATATAAGCAGATTGGCATTACTTATTTTGTATTAAAGTAACTTATAACAATATGATTTTTAATAATAATTAAAGTGCAAAAAAGGAAGTCTTTGTATGTTTTTTAAAAAAAGTCAGTTAGCTATTTCATTAGCGTTTACGCTAGGCCTTGTTGGATGTGGTGGCGATGATAATAAAGTAGTCGTTGTAGAGCCAGTTGTAGCTAAGCCTGACCCTATAAAAGTAGATCCCGTAGAAGTTAACACTATCTCTCTTACAGGAAAGGTTATTGATGGTTATGTATCTGGTGCAATAGTATGGCTGGATATTGATGGCGATGGTACTTTTGACGAGCAATCAGAACCTTCTGTAGTCTCTGAAGAATCGGGTAATTATAGTTTTAATTTTACAGAAGAGCAGGCGCTGTGTGTGCCGTATTCAACTATGTACGTTGATGTACCGGTTGGCGCAATTGACGAGGACTTAGGCGAGGTAACACAAGCGTATCAAATGTCATTTCCACCCTCAATTGAGGCTTTGACTGATGAAGATATTCGAAATATATCACCTTTAACAACCGTTATTTGGGAGCAGTTGAGCCTTCAATTACAAAAAAGTGGTAACAATAATTTAAGTTGTGATGCACTTAAAGAAAATACTGAGTTACTTGCAAACCTTCAAAGCGAAATAACAAATGTTATGCAAAACTTGGTTGCGCATTATAATTTGTCGACAGAGCAAATTTACTCAGATTTTATCGCTACTAACGACAGCGACGCTTACGACAGAGCACAAGCAATTGTTAAGGGACTAAAAGCGGCCTATAAATTCAAGCAAGAGCTAGATGCTCAGTATCCTGATGCAGAAGAAGTAAGAGCAGTGATTTATCAAGACACAGCAAAAGATGCAGAGTATGGGTTTGAAAATGCATGGTACCGCGACAAAGTTATTTTTGCAGGCGCTGAACTTATTTATGAGCAAGTAAAGCTTCAAAATACAGACGAACTCGACAAAATTGACGTTATTTTGTCTCGATTGGATTCAATAGATACGCCTTGGGGCGAAGAATCATTAAATGGAAAATTAACAGTTAGAGACGATGTTTACATTAACACCGATCGTACTTACCGATGCTCTAGCATTGAGAACGTTAGTTTTGAGCAAAGCAATGTGCTTTATGGCGTTACTAATACTAGCCCATCGGTTAACTTCCCAACAGCAGATGAATGCGTTAGTGCTAATTTAGATACACCGTTCGAGCGAGGTTTTAGCATTAGCTATACTGAATCAGGATCGTTTTACCAAACTGACTTTGCCTTTAGAGAAGAAAATGCCGACTTTCAAACATTATCTGATTGGGTAAATGTTAAAGACAAAGCTACTGACTTAGAAACTCAAGATTTAGTTACCGTACTCGCTGCTATGCCTTATAAGTTTGATGACGAAACATCTATTGATGCTAGCTTTTGGCGTAAATACAAAACCACAGACAACGTACGTATTATAAAAACAATTGAAGGGCAATGGTTTAGAGAGACTCGCCGAGAAGATGGAACAACGCTGTATGAATGCGGTGAAAACGGTGTTGATTGGGGGCCATGCGAATAATGTAAAAACACCTTAATTAATATTGACTTAGTGCCAGTCAGTTAATAACTGACTGGCATTTTTTTGTTTGAAAAAGCTTACTTTTATGTGCGGTTATAACTGTATACCTGATGAACTTTATTTTTAATCTGTTTTTTACTCGGGTTTACTGTAAAATTACCGGGTTAACATTTATTAAGTGATGCTTACAATTGTTATTGCTCGTTAAGTATTTAAACTAATTTAAGTAGAGCTTATGATTTTTTATATTATAGGGTTAAGTTTACTTGTTATTATTTTATGCGTTGCACTTTATGTAATTTACAGCAACGTACATAAAAGTCGGGTAAGAAAATCCAAGGAATACAACGTACTGTTTGATAAAGACACGATAGTTGATGAACTAATCACTCAACTAACAGAAAAAAATCAAACACAAGAAAACCAAGATAAAACAGCTAAAGGTAAAGAAGAAATCCTTGCAACATTTGTTGAGTTACATCGCTCTGGTAGCTTTTGCGCACATTTGAGTGAACAGGAAATTATTTACTTTGTTAAAAAGAAATTAAACATGGAGAGTAATAAAAATGGATAGCGAAAAAGCAGTCCCAGCAGTAAAAAGTGACTCATTTATGAGTCGATTTGGTCGTCGTAATGTAATTATAGTGTCATCAATTGTTGTTGTATTGGTAGTGATAGCAACCCTTACATCGCAAGTTGTTTCGTGGAATGAAGCAGATGAGCGTTTAGTACATCAATCGGCTTTTACAGGTAACTTAACCGTAATAAATCAAGCCGGCCCTTACTTAAAAGCGTTTGGTAGTACATCTGCTTATAAAAAAGTAATTTCGATTAACTTTACGGGCGATGCCGGTGCAACAGCAAGCGCAATTGTACCGCTAATACCAATTCGATTTTTAGATACCACAACAGGTGGCGCACGAGGTGTCTCTCGTTTTAGATTACCAGGCAATGTACCAGCAGCAGAGTCGGGTGCTCTACGTGGTTTACTTAAAATACACGAAGAGTTTGGTTCACAAGAAACATTAATATCTAATTTATTAATGCGTGCAACCACCGAAAATGTAAAAGCGTCGGCGCGAATGATGTCGGTAGAGCAACATTACTCTGGTGGTAATGGTCAATTAAGCCAAGATTTTGCAGATCAATTAACCAACGGTATTTTTGTTACTGAGCAAATTATTAGTACAGGTGAGCGCGATAAATCTGACGACTTAGGTAATTTAAGTAAACAGCAACGTGTCACTATTAATATTAAAATGGATGATGAGGGTAATACACTGCGTAACGCACCCATTTTAGGCGCTTACGGTATTACAGTAGTTGATGCCAGCATTATTGATATTGACTACGAAAGCAAAGTAAATGCTCGCCTTGAAGCCCAAAAGCAGGCTGCTGCTGATGAAGCGCTAGCGCGTCAAAACCTTAAAAAAGCAGAGCAACAAGCGCGTACTGAAGTGGCTTTAGGTGAGCAAGCAATTGCTAAGCAACGTGCTGAATCTGAAAAGCTAAAAATAAAAGAGCAAATTGATGCTGAACGAATTAAGGCAAATGCCATTATTTCTGCGCAGCAACGAGTGGCTGTAAAAGCGGAGCTTGCGAAAGAGCAAGAAGAGATTCTAAAGCAACAACGTTTAGAAGCATTAGGTATGGACGTTTTAGCTGAGGCTCGTTTAAGAGCTAAGTCTGCTGCACTTGATCCAAAGTATGTATTTGATGAAACACTAAAAGCAGAAGTTAAAATTCAAACCGCTTTATTTACAAGCTTAGGTAATAGCCGTTTAGTGCCTGAAATTGTAATAGGCGCAGGCCAAGGCGAGCAAAGTAATGGCTCTGAATTTATGCGTTTATTAGCCGCTGATGCAGCATTGAGTCTTAAAAAGCGTTTAGAAAAAGAGAAAAAATAAACGATTAGTTAAGTATTGCACAAACAATAAAAACGTTGGCTGATTCGCATTGGCCAGCGTTTTTTATTGCGTAAATTTTGTTATTGTATGGTGCGGCTTAGCTTGTGAAAACAAGCTTTTTAAATTATTAAATAAAAGAGTGAGCAGTACTTATGGACCCCAGTAATCAGTTTATTTTAGATTTAGGACAAGAGCATATTACCATTCAGCGGCGATATGAAGCGCTGGGAGCGTTTAACGATTTTTTGATTGCTGTGTGGTTTTTAATTGGCAGTTTTTTCTTTTTAAATGACTCACTAATAGAAAGTGGCACATGGTTGTTTATAGCGGGCAGTGCTCAATTACTTATAAAACCTGTTTTGAAATTGATCAGCTTAGTACATGTTAGTCGGGTATTTCATTCAAATAAAACTTCATAAATAAAACCATAAATACGACTCATGATGAGTTCAGTTATTATGGCTAATAATTTACCAGTATAAGTTATTTAAATATCAAGGATAGAAAAGTGAAAGTACTTAAGTGGATTTCAATTGGAATAGCTACTTTACTAATTATAGGCTTACTAATTCCCGAAAAAATAATGATTCCGGTACAAGGTGCCACAAGTAAAGATTGGAACCATAACACGTTTTGGTACGAGCCTTGGGGTAGGTCGGGTGTGCACAAAGGAATTGATATTTTTGGCATAAAGAACACTCCTGTAGTTGCCTCAACAAATGGTGTTGTTATATTTGCAGGTGAGTTAAGCCGAGGTGGTAAAGTGGTTGCGGTGCTTGGGCCTAAATGGCGCGTGCATTATTTTGCACATTTAAATGACTACTCGGTAAGTACAGGTGATGTAGTAAGCATAAACAGTCAAATTGGCTTACTGGGCGATACCGGAAATGCCGCAGGAAAACAGCCTCATGTGCATTATTCTATTTTATCGTTAGTGCCTATGCCGTGGCTTTTTACAACGCAAAACCAAGGGTGGAAAAAGATGTTTTTTTTGAGCCCACATAAAAAACTCACTGCTAAATAATAGTTTTAGCTGTTAAAACAAGGTGTTTAACAGCTAAAATCCGTTAATAAGCAAGCGTGTATTTAAGTTAAAAATTAGCCTGCAACTGGGGTTTTACCCGCGCGAATATTTTTAATGCTTTTAATAAACATATAAATACAGGTAGTGATTAAACAGCCTGCTAAATAAAACACAATACCATTGGGTGCATCAGATAAATTTGCAGCAAGCATAGGGCCAAATACCGAACCAATACTGTAACTCAAAAGCATTACCTCAGTTGCAGATACTATTTTTGCCATTGGTAATGAGTCGCACGCAAGTGTTATAGCAATCGGGTAAAGTGCAAAGCTGCATGCGCCTAGTATTAAGTAGCTTACTATTAATCCTGCTAAAGTGTTTGCTTGTAGTATACCCACAGCACCGGCTGCGCCTACTAAACAAAACATACCCATCAATAAGCTTTTTTCAAGCCGAGTAGATAAGTAACTCACAAGCGGCTGCACGACCATGCCGCCTAAAATAATAACCGCCATAAGTGTCCCTGTGTACTGAGCTTGATCAGCTTGTGCTGAAATATACACCGGCATTAAGCCGTAAATAGGGCCCAGTAATAAGCCCGATGCTAAGCATCCGAGCATAGCTGGGTGGCTTAATGTTTTTATTTCTTTTAGTGGTAGTTTTTCAAGGTGCTGTTTTTCGGGCTGACCTTTAGTTATTAATAAAGGCGCCAAAATAGCTAAAAATAATAACGAGGCTACAAATAAATAAGGCGTTGAACCTTCGGTGCCAAGCGGCCCTATAGCAAGTTGACCAACCGCGCTGCCCCCATAAAGTGAGGTCATGTATAAACCCAAACGTTTAGCACGCGACTTTGCTGTGTTGGTCATTAATAACCAAGACTCAACAACGACAAACACACCGGCAACAGCAACACCTGCTACAAATCGTGCAATTAACCAGTTAACGGTATTTGGTAGTGCAAGTTGTGCAAGCACACTTACTATTAATAAGCTTAAAAATAATATAAAGGCCAAGCGATGACCCATTTTTACCACAATGCGCTCTATTGTGGTGGCGCCAATAAGTAAGCCAAAGTAAAAAATGCTCGCAAGCCAAGGCGCTAGGTTTTCATCAAGTTTAAATGCAGGTAACGACAGCGGAATAAGGCTCATTAAAAAGCCTGATGCAATAGCAAAAAATGACAGCCCGATAACGGGTGCTAAAGGGTTGTTAGAGGTGCTTGTGGCGGCTGATTCGGCCATGTGTGTTTATCGACTCATCAAGGTAAATAACCACTGTTTTAGAGTTTTAGAGGTTACTTTAATAATAAAATTTGCGCGAATTTAGAGCCAAATTAAAAATAAGTAAAGTGATTTTTTATTAAACAATATAAATAAACTTTAAAACGATCACTTTGGTAAATTATCGGATCTATTATGCTTTTTATTGTAGTTTTTTCATGTAGATATTGTTTTATATTTGTGAGCATTTATGTCTGAATAGAGTTTTTTGTAATGCAAGCAGATAGGCGCATCTCGCATGCTGCACGTCACTTTTTAAAGTTTTCGCAGCAGCACGTAGAGCAATATTTGGATACGCAGTGGGTGCGTAACGAGTTACATAATTTAGATTTAAACTAGATTTAAATTCGGTTCAAAGTTAATTAATATCCGGTGTTGAGTCTCTTAAAATAAGCTTTGGCTGAAACACGTGCTTTACTGTTATGCCGCTTTTTTTATAAATGTCTTTAAGTACTAAGTTAGCCGCAGCTCGGCCCATTTCGGGAACTGGGTTATCTATAGTAGTCAGTGTTGGGTAGAGGTAATTGGTAAAAATTACGTTATCGAACCCAATAATGGCTAAATCTTTTGGTAGGTTAAAACCGTGTTCGCGGGCGTATTTCATAGCACCCGATGCCATTTCGTCATTGGCACATACAAGGGCGGTTATTTGCGCTTTATTTTGAATAAAATGCCTTAAGCCGTCGCTGCCGCCAGTTTCTTTAAAGTCGCCTATGTAAAATAAGTTTTCGTCAAAGGTTAGGTTGTACTCTGCTAGGGCTTGTTTGTGACCTTTTAAACGATTTGACGCGTCTTCTTTAAACTGCGGGCCTGCTATGTAAGCAATGTTTTTATGACCTTTGTTGATCATGGCTTTAGTGGCTAAGTAGCCGCCCATTACGTTATCGAGGCTAATGCAGTTTTCTTCAATTTCTTTAACGTAGCGGCTCATTAAGTAAATAGGGGTTTTGCCTTTACTTAACTCAATTAGGTACTCGTTTGATACCGCTTCTACGTGGGCAATAATAGCGTCGCAATTACGGCCTATTAAAAATTCAAAGCCGCTTTTTTCTTTTTTCTCGTCACTGTGCCCAGGGGTAATAATAACGTGTTTACCCGCAATACGAAGGTGCTCTTCAATGGCTGACATCATTTGACCAAAAAACGGACCATCCAACTCAGAAACTAAAATACCGACGCTGTTTGTAGTGCTTGACGCCAAAGAGCGAGCAATAGAACTTGGCTGATAGCCTAGCTCTTTCATTGCTTCTAATACCTTTTTTTTAGTTTTTTTGCTTACGTAGTCGTTGTCGTTAAGTACCCTTGAAACAGTTGATAAAGACACACCTGCCATTTCTGATACTTGATAAATTGTCGCCATTGATGTCCTAGCTTATATGTATTTTTACTCGCACTTTATAAAAAATATAAAGTGCGAAGGGTCATTAAAAGTTAATTTACACATTACTGCGTCTAATTGCTAAGTCTTCTGTTATTTTTTGCGTCATCGCTGAGGTAAGCGGATAAATAAGCATCAATGCGGCGCCTAAAAAAGCAAATGCGGCAGGTATCCAGCTCATAAGTAGCTGCATACCAGGTAAGGCTTGTGTAATTGTTAGCTCATCCATACCGTTATAGCCGTAGCCTGCAAGTACCACCAATACTAATGCACCGGCAAATCCACCACCGGTTTTTTGTACAAATGTACCCGCAGAATAAATAAGGCCTGTAGCGCGGCGTTTGTTTTTCCACTCTGAATAATCGGCTGAATCACCAAGCATACTAAAAAATAATGTTGGCATCATCGCGGCAAAAAATTCAGCAGCGCAACCAAAGGTAAATACAGCAACCAGGTTATCACTAGGTACCCAGTAAAATGCAGTAGTGAGTATGCCGCTTAGCATTAATGATGCAATAAATAGGTTTCGTTTACCCATAATTTCGGCCAGTTTACCTGTGGCAAGTGCGCCAAATATAGATACAACCAACAAAGCAATAAAGTATTGCCCAGCCATAAGTTCATTAGCTACGTGGTACTTAAAGTAGTACGCAATTACACCGTATTTTATGCCATTAAACATCATGGTTAAAAAACCAATGCCGAGTAACACCAACCAAGGTTTGTTGGTCAGAAGATCAACCATATCGCGCTGTGAGCCCGTTAAGCTTTGCTTATCTTTATTGAGCAATTTTTTAATAACGAATGTCATTGCGGCCATAACAAGGGCAAAAAATACGCCGCTGTATAAATCGCGGTAATAAAAAAACAAGGTAGTAGCAAGCAAAGGTAGGATTATAAATGGCAGGCTTTTGGTTAAATCAAACAACTCTGATTTTAAATTCCCTTCATTTGAGGTGTGCGGTGTTACACGCTCTTTAGTGGTCGCAAACGTTATAATCATTAAAATAATAAGTAAGCTGGCAAATAAGTACATAGTAAGCTGATAGCCTTTGGCGTTGTCGCCGCCACCAAAAAATGCCACTAGCTCAGGTAAAAAACCCATAACCAATAAGCCACCAGTAAACGCACCTGCAAACCTAAAACCAGAGAGCTTTGTGCGCTCTGTATCGTCTGGTGTCATTACGCCCATAAGTGCCGAGTAGGGCACGTTACTTACGGTGTAAGCAAGCGTTAAACCTATGTAAGTTACGTAAGCATAAATAAGTTTATTGGTGGTGCTAAAGTCGGGTGTAGTAAAACACAACACCATAAACAAGCCCAAAAACGGTGCCGAATAAAGTATCCACGGGCGAAATTTACCAAAGCGCGACTGCGTTCTGTCGGCAATCATACCCATAATAATATCGGTTACGCCATCAGATAGCCTTACCACCAAAAACAACATGGCAGCGGCGGCTGCCGATATGCCAAATGTATCGGTGTAAAACACCGCTAAATAAGCAAGCGCGCCGCGCCATACTAAGTTAGCGCCGGCATCGCCCATGGCGTAACCGACTTTTTCGTATAAAGGGAGTTTGTTCACAGTGTGTGTTCTTATTGTTATAAGCCGATAAATTATCGGCTAGTTATTAGGTTACTGTACGCTTTACCGCTGGCTTTAACAGTTCGTTTTTGTGTGTTGTAGTCTATGTGTACTATTCCAAAGCGCTTTAAATATCCCTCTGCCCATTCAAAGTTATCCATTAGGCTCCACGCAAAGTAACCATGTACTTTTACGCCTTGCTCAGTTGCGTTATGTAGGGCATTTAAATGCTCGTGGTAATATTCAATACGGTCGTTGTCTTTGATTTCACCGTCTTTAAATTCGTCAGCCATGGCTGCGCCGTTTTCGGTAATATAAATAGGCGGTAGGGTGTATTTTTCGTTTAACGATACAAGTAATTCTGTAAGCGCTTTAGGGTAAATTTCCCAGCCAATATCGGTCATTGGCGCTTTATGTGGCAGCTCATGGTAAAAGTCGGTTTCGCTTGCTTGATAATGCATGCGGGTATAAAAGTTAACCCCTAAATAATCCAGCGGTTGAGCAATTATTTCCATGTCGCCATCTAAAATATCAGGGCGATGGGCTTTAGGTAATTGCTTAATAATATCAGGGTATTTACCTTGCATTACAGGCTGCATGTACCATTGGTTTATATAGTCATCAGCAAATGCAGTGGCTTTTAAATCTTCTTCACTTTGGGTAACGGAGTAACAAGGCGTAAAGTTAAGTACAATACCGTTTAGCGTATTTGGGCTATTTTTAGCAAGTACTTGCATAGCTAAACCGTGACCTAATAATAAGTGGTGCGCGGCTTTACGACCAAATTCGCGGCCTACAATGCCAGGCGCATGTACGCCAATTTCGTAACCTAAGTAAGAGCTGCAAAACGGCTCGTTTAAGGTAGCGTAAGAGTGCACACGTTCCCCAAATGCTTTGGTAATTAAATCTGTGTAATGTGCAAATTCGTAAGCGGTGTTACGGTTTAGCCAACCGCCTTCATCTTCAATATGTTGTGGTAAATCCCAGTGGTATAGCGTTACAAAAGCTTTAATGTTACGGCGTTTTAATTCATCTAAAATATCGGTGTAAAACTTAACGCCTGTCGGGTTTAAGTGACCACTTTTAGTCATTATGCGCGGCCACGAAATCGAAAGTCTGTAAGCGTCTACACCTAATGATTCAATTAAGTTTATATCGTCTTTCCAGCGAGTGTAGTGCTCGCAGGCTACGTCGCCATTTGAATTATCGACTATTTTGCCTTCTTTACTGCAAAAGGTATCCCAAATACATGGCAAGCGATCAGCTGCGCCGCCTTCAATTTGAAATGAGGCCGTAGCTACACCATAAGTAAAATTTTTGGCTAAAAGTGGTGAGCCACTAGGTAAAGATAATTGTTTCATTAAGAGAAAACCTCTGCTTCTTTTTGGTAAAGTTTGCTTTGTATAGAGCGTATATTAAATTCATTATTGGAAGCGCTTCCATATTTAATTTGATTAATCACTAAGTATGGTATTTAATAACTTTAAGGAAGCGCTTCCATATTTAGGTTAGTGGCTATTGTTAAACAGGTCAATAGTTAAATTTAAATAACAAATAGGCGCTCACAAAATCACACTGACACAACACAGGGCTATAAAAATGAAAAAAAGCTTAAACACTAACAGGTTACACATGCTTCCCATTTTAATAGGAGGATTGTGCGTTTTAAGTGGGTGTAATAAACAAGAGATTAACGCAAATAATAGCCAAAGCGCCGTAGTCAAAAAGACTGAGCATGAGCAAGGTGATTTATCACTTTGGCCAACCCTTAAAAGTAAGGTAGTTAAAACCCCTGAAATTGAAAATACAATTGCACAGTATTTAAAAACAATGACGCTTGAGCAAAAAGTAGCGCAGATGATCCAACCTGAAATTCGCGATATTAGTGTTGAAGATATGCGCAAATACGGTTTTGGTTCGTATTTAAATGGCGGTGGCTCGTTCCCGAATGCTAATAAGCATGCAACGCCTGCAGATTGGATAACACTTGCTGAGAGCATGTACCAAGCCTCGGTTGATGACTCAATTGATGGCAGTAAAATTCCGACCATGTGGGGCACCGATGCCGTACATGGCCATAATAATGTGATTGGGGCGACGTTATTTCCGCACAATATTGGTTTAGGTGCAGCAAATAATCCTGCATTAATTGAGCAAATTGCAGCAGCTACGGCAATAGAAGTAATGGCAACAGGCATAGATTGGGTGTTTGCACCAACTGTTGCGGTTGTGCGCGACGACCGATGGGGCAGAACGTACGAAGGCTACTCAGAAGACCCTGCAATTGTACGTGAGTATTCAGCCGCAATTGTAAACGGATTGCAAGGCAGAGCCGATGAAGACTTTTTAAGTGATAAACGCGTAATTAGTACCGTTAAGCACTTTTTAGGCGATGGCGGCACATTAGATGGTGACGATCAAGGCGATAACATTGATAGCGAAGAGGTGTTATATAACATTCATGCGCAAGGTTATATAGGTGGCTTAACCGCAGGTAGTCAGTCGGTTATGGCATCGTTTAATAGCTGGAATGGTAAAAAAAATCACGGCAACAAATACTTACTTACCGATGTATTAAAAACAAAAATGGGTTTTGATGGCTTTGTTGTAGGAGATTGGAACGGACACGGACAAGTTGCAGGCTGTACAAATGAAAGTTGCCCACAGGCTGTTAATGCGGGGCTTGATATTTTTATGGTGCCAACGGGTGCTTGGAAGCCACTTTATGAAAATACAATTAAACAAGTAAAAGCGGGCACAATAACAATGGCGCGAATAGATGACGCCGTAGCACGTATTTTACGCGTTAAATTACGTGCGGGTTTATTTGATAAACCGAGCCCCGCAAATCGAAAATATTCAGGTAAATTAAAACTAATAGGTGCGCCAGCACATCGCGATATTGCCCGCCAAGCGGTACAAGAGTCGCTAGTACTGCTTAAAAACAACAACCATTTATTACCGCTTAACCCATCAAGCAACATACTTATAGCGGGCGATGCGGCCGATAACATAGGCAAGCAATCGGGTGGTTGGAGTATTACGTGGCAGGGAACTAATAATCAAAATGCAGATTTTCCTGGGGCAACGTCTATTTATGCGGGGCTAAAAACGCAAATTGAGGCTGCTGGCGGTAACGCTATTTTAAGCCCAACGGGTGAATTTAATACCAAACCCGATGTAGCCATTGTTGTATTTGGTGAAGAACCATACGCAGAGGGGCATGGTGATAAAGACAACCTTGAGTTTGAACGTAACAATAAACGTTCTCTTAAAATATTAAAAGCATTAAAGCAGCAAGGTATTGCGGTGGTATCGGTGTTTATATCGGGCAGACCAATGTGGGTTAACAGCGAGCTAAACGCGTCAGATGCATTTGTAGCAGCATGGCTTCCTGGCACTGAAGGGCAGGGTATTGCTGATGTTTTATTAGCGGATAAAAATGGGAAGGTGCAGTATGACTTTAAAGGTAAATTGTCGTTCTCGTGGCCTAAATCGCCACTACAAACCGCAGTAAATAAGGGCGATGCTGATTACTCGCCATTATTACCCTATGGCTTTGGCTTAACGTATAAAGATGAAAGTACGCTTGGCAATAATCTAAATGAAGACTCAGGTGTTGATATTAGTAACCTTGCGCCGTTATCTATATTTAATGGCAGTTTTAAAACACCGTGGCGTTTGTTTTTAAATTCAAACAGCGAGCAGCACCAAGTAGCAAGTAACAGTGTAAAGCTCGGCGGCATTACTTATCGCACTGAAGACAAAGCGATTCAAGAAGATGCGATGCAATTTAATTTTGATGGCACTGCAGCCAGCTATATCGAAATTAATAGTAACTTTACCGAAGACAAAGTGGCCTACATTGAAGCAAATTCAGCCCTTAGATTTAGCTATAAAGTAAACCAAATACCTAGCTCACAGACATACCTTGCAATGAAATGCGAACAAGGCTGTGGTGGCGAGCTTGATATTACCCGTGATCTTGAAAATGCTGATTTAAATACATGGCAAACCATGAGTATAGATTTAACGTGCTTTACTAAAAAGGGCGTTGATTTTGCCAGAGTAACCAGCCCTTTTATTATTAAAACAGCAGGAGAGCTTAACGTTTCAGTTGCAGATATTAGTTTTGAACCACAAGGCGCTGAAACAGCAAAAATAAAGTGTGAGTAGTAGAGTGCTTATAAGTTAAGTTTATTGTGTGTTGTCTCAAAGCCCTAAGGGCGTGTTGATCTTTGTGGATTGAAATTTGTTCAATCTAGGGGCAATTTAATCGCGGCGCGAGGTTTGTAACCTAGTGGGCTAAGTAAAAACCGAGCAACAAAGAGTAAATTGCCCCTAGGCAGAACCCTACGGGCAGCGCATGTTTGGCATTTATGCTACGTTATCGCCTATTTATGGGGAATAACCACACTACATAGGCTCTGCCTTGCCTAAAAACCAAACATACTGCTGCAAATTCAACCACCAAAGAACAACACGCCCTAATAAGGGCTTTTTTTATGCTGGGCAATACTGCTTTAAAAACTCATGGTGGGGTGGTAATTGGCTGACGCGTTGCTCTATTTGTTGTTTAATACCGTGTAAAAAACGGGTGAGTTCTTCATCGCTCATCATGCTGGCTATTAAGTGATGTTGATTAGGCTCGATACCTTGGCCAAGCATAACTTGTACCCACGAATCGACTCTAAAAATGTCGCCATCATCTAAAAATACACGGCCGGTTTGTTTAAACAAATCAATTTTATGCTGAAGTGTTTTTGGCACTTCCATGGCGCTACAATGTTGCCAAAACTCACTGTCATCGCGATTAGTTACTTTGTAGTGCAGCACAATAAAGTCGCGAATATTTTCAATTTCGCTTTTAAGTTGTTTGTTGTATTCGTCAATGGCGTGATTGGTAATGCCATTAAACGGAAATAAACGCATAAAGCGGATAATACCCGACATAATTAAGTGAATGCTGGTGGACTCAAGTGGCTCTACAAAACCGCTAGCAAGGCCAAGCGCTAAGCAGTTTTTGTTCCAGCCTTTTAAGCGGCGCCCTGTTTTAAATTTAATAATACGTGGCTCTGTAAGCGGCTCGCCCTCAATGTTACTTAATAATAGCGCTTTGGCTTGTTCGTCATCCATATATTGGCTGCAATAAACTAATCCGTTGCCTACACGGTTTTGCAGCGGTATACGCCATTGCCAGCCGCTTTTGTGGGCAATAGATCGGGTAAGTGGCAATACGGTCTCGCTGGTTGATTTTGTTTGCACCGCAATGGCGCTATTACACGGTAGTAAATGCGACCAGTCTTCGTAGCCAGTATGCAATGCTTGCTCTATTAATAAGCCTCTAAAGCCGGTGCAATCAATAAAAAAGTCGCCGTTAATGTGCTCGCCATTATTTAAAATCAATGATTCTATATGGCCCGTTTTAGTGTTTTTTACTACTTTTTGTATTTTACCTTCAATGCGTTTTACACCTAATGGCTCTGAAAATTCACGTAAAAACTGCGCGTAACGCGTGGCATCCATATGGTAGGCATAGTTAATAGGGTTTTGCTGATTAAACGCAAACTTACCGGCTTTAGCCGCTTGCAGCTCGTAGCAGTAATCGCCAAATGGGTTGTTTATTCCTAAAGCTTTGCCTTGTAGCCAAAAGTGATGAAATTCACCCGCCCAACATTCTTTGCCCGTTGCGCCAAATGAGTGAATATAATGCGTGTTTTCATCGCCCCAGTTTTCAAAGCTAATACCTAATTTAAAACTGGCTTGAGTGGCTTTCATAAATGCTTGCTCGTTTATACCCAGCAATTTATGAAATGTACGAATAGGCGGAATTGTTGCCTCACCAACACCTACAGTGCCAATATCGTCAGATTCAACAAGGGTTATGTTTATATTGTTACCAATTAGTTTAGCAAGTGCCGCTGCGGCCATCCAACCTGCAGTGCCGCCTCCAGCAATTACTACGTTTTTAACAGCGTTTGTTTTAGTCATTATGTGGCTGCCCATTATTTAATAAAAGATGATTTAAAAGCGCGCGATTACTTGGCAGTCCATTTAAACACTGCGCTATTTTTTCGCGATTTTGCTGATAATAGTAATCCCCAGCACGTGGGTCGTTAAATGTATTTTGAGCAGATACTGTTTGTGTATTAAAGCCCATGCCATATAAAACGTATTGGTAACTGCTTGATGAAAACACTTCTTCGTTTTCAATAAAATCAAAGCGGCTAGGGGGCTGAAATTGCCAAAGTTTAAGTAAGTTTTGCAGGCGCTCGGGCGCGGTATTTAAATTACTAATATCTTGCCAATAAGGAGTGTCGTCGCGCTCGCTTAGCACATAATGAAGTTTTAAAAACTCAATAACGCGCTGCCAACGAGTACTAAAACGGTCATTAAAACGCGTTTTAAGCTGGCTCATGTGGGTGCGGTTTTGCGGTAGTTGCTCGCTTATCATGCTAATTGAAAGCTCAACCATAGCAAGAGCTGACGCTTCAAGCGGCTCTAAAAAGCCAGCTGACATACCCACGGCAACACAGTTTTTAATCCAAAATTTTTGCCTGTAACCAGGGCTGAATTTTAATACACGGTAGGTAAGTTGCTCAGCTTGTTGCTCGCTAGTACTTTTGGCTATGTAGCTTTTTAGTGTATTTGTTGCGCTTTCATCACTTTGATATTTACTACTAAATACATAACCTGTACCACGGCGCGTTGGTAGGGCTATATCCCAAATCCAGCCGTAGCTCTGCGCTGTAGATAGCGTAGCAGAGGCAATTGGCTGATCGATGTGTGCATTAGGTATTTGCGCCGCAACAGCGCTGTTATTAAATAAAATATGATCTTGCGCTATAAACTCACTATTAAAATGCTCACCAATTAAACGAGCACGAGAGCCTGAGCAATCTATAAATAAATCACCTGTTATATCGCCATTATTATTTGTTTTTAATGAAGCAATATAGCCATGTTCGTCGTTAATAACCTCGGTTACATCGTCAATAATATGTGTAACGTTTAGATTTTTAACACAGTGATTTTTTAAAAACTCAGCAAATTTACCCGCATCTAAATGATAGCCATAGTTGGTGACCGCTGCATATTCGGGTGTTTGTAATTGCTTTGGTGCAAGTGCTGCTTGGCATACAAAGCTTTGCATATTAACAACGTCGGCAAATTTTTGATCAGGTGCAATACGTTGCCAGCTGGCGTGTAAATTAGTGTGCTCGTAGCCGTGTGGATTCATAAAAGGGTGGTAATAGTTTTCTCCCTCGCTGAGGTTGCGCCAATTTATAAATTTAGAACCTTGTTTAAATGACGCGTCGCACTGGGTTATAAAATCAATTTCTTTAATGCCAATGCGCTGTAGGGTGTTGCGCATTGACGGCCATGTGCCTTCGCCCACACCCAATATAGGCACGTTTGCCGACTCCACTAACGTTACATTAAGGTGCGGGTGTTCGGCGGCTAATAAGCCTGCGCTTAGCCAGCCGGCAGTACCACCACCTAAAACGACTATTTTTGTTATTGGTTTGGTCATGAGTTAACACCCTAAAGTTGATAACAATTAAACTAGCATTAATACTGTTTTAAATACAAAAAAGCCGCTAGTAAAAACTAACGGCTTTACTTTGTATTACCTTTAGAAGTTGTAACGCATACCAATATTGTAACGTGCACCTAGCTGTTGTAGGTTCCACAATTGTGCTGACGTACGGCCATGTTCGCGGCTGTTTTGTTCAGTAATGTTAAGGCCTTCAACAAAAAACGATAGTTGTTCGCTGTAGTTGTACGCAACATTAAAGTCGATTTGATAATATTCTTCAGTAAAGCCTGGCTCGTTTACGTATCGAGCTGCGCTATTTAAAAACTTATCACGCCAGTTGTAAGCAATACGTGCTTGAAAATCATCGTTTTCGTACATTGCAATAAAGTTAGCTGTATCGCTTAAACCCACTAGTGCAAATTGTGTTGTAGTAGGGTCAGCGTTTACATCAAAGTCTATGTCGCCATTAACTGTGGTGTAGTTTGCTTGCACACCAAAACCGCTTTCACCAAAAAAGTGCTGAAAGGCAATTTCAAAACCATCAATGGTGGCATTTTTATTATTGGTAGGTACTTGCGCTGTAAATTCTAGTAATGGGTCATCGCTGTTAGCAATTACATCGTAAGCGGCTTCAAACTCTTCGTAGGTCATAGAGTCAAAATCAACGCCATTTTCTGTTGCGGCAACCATTTGAAATAAGTTTGAATCGGTTAGAGCAAGTCCGCGAGATTCTAGCTCAGCAATGGCAGCTTGTGCGCGAGGACCCGCTGTTGCATCGCGTAATCCGTAGTAGTTTTGCGTCATTGGTGTTAAACCAATAAAGTTTTCAATGTCTTTAGTGTAATAACCTACCGACACATAACTTGTTTCTGCAAAGTACCACTCAGCCGATACATCAATATTATCAGATTCTAGCGGCACTAAACCAGGATTACCCGTTGACGCTGTAGCCGGTGAAGAACCCGCTAAAAGAGTAGGGGCACCTGGTACACCAACAGTCGCTGCTGAACTTAAGTTATCGTAAGTTGGGCGAGCAATTGTTGTGCTGTAAGAAAAGCGCGCTTTTACGTTTTCGATTACTTCTATATCAAAGTCAAAGCTTGGTAAAAAGTGATCGTAGCTAGATTTAAGCGTGAAATCTTCTTTAGCCGAGCCAAAACGAACATTAAAGTCGTTATTACCTTCCCATGCTACTGCGTTAGGTAAGTCGATATTAGCCG
Organism: Pseudoalteromonas sp. APC 3355; assembly: GCF_030407615.1. Classification (NCBI taxonomy): domain Bacteria; kingdom Pseudomonadati; phylum Pseudomonadota; class Gammaproteobacteria; order Alteromonadales; family Pseudoalteromonadaceae; genus Pseudoalteromonas; species Pseudoalteromonas sp. APC 3355. The sequence goes on from NZ_JASDDB010000017.1 coordinate 80,016, forward strand.
TTGAGGTAATGTCGGTAGACTCTTGGCGCGCGCCAATAACAATGTTGTATGGCATATCGCCAATGTAACCGTTGTAAGTAAATTGCACAAACGCTGCGGTTATGTCTTCTTCAATGGTGCGGTTTGTTGCAAATGCGCCATCGGCTGCAAAGTTAAAGCCGTATTCTTCACCTGCCCAGTAACCAATTTGCGATGCGCTCCCGGTGTAACCTTGGTTGAACGAGCCTGATGTATCGTAGTCGTCAAACTCAGCTAAAAAGTTTGTTGGGTTTAAGTAGCCATCAGGTAGTTCGCCTGGGTTTTCTATACCCCAGTTACCCATTGTATTACGTGTAAGTGATTGCAGTGAATGGCTTTCCATAGAGCGAGACTCTATACCAAAGTCAATTGCGCTGTTTTCAATTTCGTATTTACCATGGATTCTAAATTCTGTTATTTCAGACTCTTGGCGAGCAAAGTTAGAATCTAAAATAGACGTACCCACATCAGAGGCATCTAATGTGTTATTACAATTTAGGTTGTCTCGGCGGCAATCATCAAAATCGATACTCATTGATGGAAGTTCGCGGCTAAAATCAACTTCTTGTGCGTTAACTACGTTTGCGCCTAAGCCTGCGTTTACCCAGCTGCCGTAAGGTGCATCTGGTTTGCTAGTGGCTTTTGAATTGTGCGCATCAAACATAAAGCTCAATTCTGAATTAAAATAGTATTCAACGTTTAAACCAATAGAATCGTTTTGATTAACTTGGTTTAACTCTTGAAACGCTAAACCTAAATCGCGCGTTTGCTGATCGCGACGTTCTTCTCGGTAATAAATAGGGGTTTTTACCGTGTTGTCGTCAAATGTTAGCGCGCTTTTGTAGTTATCCATCCATATTGATTGCTCAGCACGGGCTTCGAATAAATCTTGTTTAGAATACGTGTAATCAAGCGTGGCTGTTAAATCATCAATTGGGCTGTATTGCAGCGTTAATTGCGCGTTTGTACGAGTACGTTCTCTGTCGGCAATGGTGTAGCGCAAATCTGATGGCATTGAATAAAGCTGGCCAACGGCGGGTGCATTAGTTAAAACAATATCGTCTGCAGCTTGTGGGATTGTGCCGTCAAAAGCAGATGTATTCCATTGATTTACAAACGCACCTGTTGATGAGCTATCGCGCTGTTGCATGCTTGCAGTTAACGAGGCACCAAATTTAGCTTCACTGTCGGTCCAGCTAATTAAACCCGAAAGCTCAGGTGTTATGTCATCACCAACGCGGTTTGTTGAGTCGTGTAATGCTTTTACGCCAATGCTTGAAACAAAGCCTGGGTTGTCGAGTGGGCGAGCGGTATTAATATTAATTGTTGCGCCAATACCACCTGATGCAATGCTTGCTTTACCAGTTTTATATACTTCAACCGATTTAACGCTATCAGACGCTAAGTTTGCAAAGTCAAAAGCACGAGAGCTGGGTGTACCACCGCCTGCAGGCAAAGATGCCGCCGGCATTGTACGCCCGTTTAGGGTTACCATATTGTAGTCGGGGCCAAAACCACGAACCGTTACTTTAGAGCCTTCACCATTTGAGCGATCAATCGACACACCCGTAATACGCTGTAGCGACTCGGCTAAGTTGGTATCTGGGAATTTACCAATATCTTCAGCTGATATAGCATCTACAACACCGGCGGCGTCGCGTTTTAAACGAGTCGACTCTTTAATACTGCTTTTAAAACCAGTAACTTGGATTACTTCAACATCTGTATTTGCTTCTTGTGCATATACAGGCAAAGAGATTGATGCGCCTAAAATCAGAGATAGGCTGGTCGCTATCTTTGTTTTTCTTACAATATGGTTGGACATTCGGTTTCCCTCGCGCTTTTATCATTATTATTAACAGCTTGTATGGGGCTGTTATTGTGTAGTTATAAACATTGTCAAATGTGTGGAAGCGCTTCCAGAAAGATCTGATTAACTAGAATTTGTGGAAGCGCTTCCAGAAATGCTAGTTTATATTTTGAATAGGGTCAACTGTTGTTTTAATAAAATGAGACTAAATTGTTTTTAAAATGTATGTTTTTTGGATTTAATTTTATTTAAATTATAAATTACAATTGGTTATAAAAAACCGTTTGAAATAGTGCGGTAACAACATTTTATTATAAGAAAACCAATTATTGATTAATTTAGTTATTTACACACTTTTATAAGGTGTTTAAATCAGCTTTTAATACTAGCTAAAATTAATAAATCGGCCGTTGGTCACTCAACAAAAAATAGGTACATTTGCTAACTTAGCGAAAATGCCGATGTAGTGATTATGTACAACGCAATTGATGAAAACGCATCAAGCGGCGGTTCTATCTCAGTTTATGAATCGGTCATTAAAAACCAGTAGTTGTTTAAAAAATCGTTAATTAAATCACTAAAAAGTAACGTAGTTTTTGCAGAAGATGGTTTAAAAATAAACTTATAAAGTATTGCGCATAAGGTGTTGCGAGTCGCTAGTTTTATCGCTATTTTAAAGGCTCTCTCATAGATGGATTTTATTATGCGCATTAAATTTTTAGCGAGCTTTTATTCTTTCTTCTTGTTTGCTCTGTTTGGTTGTGACGATCAAAGTATGGCAATTCAAGGTAGTCCTCAGCTAAATAATAATGTAAGTAACTCACCCTCTAATCTCAAAGTAAACACGCCTTCAGCAGCTCAAACACACGAACCCGCTTTAGTGGTCGGTATGCTAGCAACACATTGTAAAAGTAATGAAGCAGCCTACATTAACGCAAAAATGCATAAAGTTGTGCGTAACCCAGATGAAAATACAGCCTACAAGTTAGAGCCTACCGATAAAGTGCTTTCTATTTGCGTTGCAAAAGATGACTCATCGCTTAGTTATCGATTTGGTAGAGTTAATGACATAGGGCTTGAAAAAGAAGCAACACCAGATGCACCATTTGGTAGTTACTACAGGCAAGTAGGGCGTATTGGCGAGAGTATTTTATTTTTTAGTAACGGCGAATATCATTATTATATTATTAACTCAGGCGGTATGGGCAGTGGTGTAACCGTTAATGTTTATAAAAATGACACGCTTATAACTGAGTTGTTTTCGGGTAATGATCCTTACGATGATTTTGTTATAGCAACCGATTTAAATTTCCCTAAAAAATTGGTTAGCGAAAAACAGCCATTTAATAAGCAAATGCAGTAAATAATGACTCCACAGCAGCAAAACGTTATAGAGCAAGGGCATTGGTTTAAAAACCGTAGCGCTTATTTAAAAAGCTTTTTATTAACGCAGGGCAAAACGCTCTCGCTAAAAGCTCAGCAATCATTATTTTTGCGAGGTGATAAGCACGATGGAATTTATGCAGTGCTTAGCGGCGTGGTGCGTATTAGTGGCGTAAGTAACGAAGGCAAAGAAGCCGTATTGAGCTTTATTGATTCATCACTGTGGTTTGGCGAAGTTACCTTGTTTGATGGTGGCCTGCGCACTCATGATGTATATGCACAAACTGATGTTGTGCTTTTTTACGTGCCTCAACGCGAGCTTGAACAGCTATTAAACAAGCAGCCACAATATTGGCAAGAGTTTGGTTTATTGTTGGCACAAAAGTTACGCCTAATGTTTACCTCAATGGAAGATCACGCATTACTTAGTGCTGAGCAAAAAGTATGCAATCGACTTTTAATGCTCAGCGAGCATACAGAGCATTTAACACCGCTTGTTTTATCTCAGCAGCAACTTGCTGATATGACCTACCTAACGCGCCAAACTATCAATCAAATACTGCAACAGCTTGTTAGCTTACAAGCTATTAGTTTAGGGTATCAACGCATAACTGTTTTAGATAAACAAAAGTTACAGGCGCGTGCAACACAAGCTTAAATAGAGACCGCTTTATTTAGTTGGAACCAAAATTGCTACAGATAATGTAACGCAACAATGGATTTGAGCTAATGACTACAATAACCTTTAAAAATCAATATAGTAATTATAACTCTCCTACAGTAAATAAAGCGGCAGGTCCAAGCGATGTTGCGGCAACTAATACCCTCCCTAATGAAAAAACAAGTGATGCTAAAGGCATTAGTTCAGCCCCTAAAGAACCAACGTTTTTAGAAAGTGCCCAAGAAGCACTGGTTTATCAGCGCTTAGGCGTAAACAAAAACAAGATAGACGAGCTAAAAGCGACAATAGAAGAGCTCACTAAAGAGCTACAAGGTCAGGGCGCAGACCCTAGCACAATTGCTGATAAAATAGAGGAACTTCAAAAAATGCTTGAGCAAGAGTATCAAAAAGGGCGCGAGCGAACGGATATGCAAGGTGAGCATGAGCCGGGTAAAATAATTTCTGCATTTGTTTAATTTACAAAGTGTCGGATACCTGACATTGTTGCTGTACTTACTTTTGTTAAAGTAAGTTTTATAGATAAAAATAAAGGCAAAACAATGAAAACACTTCAACAGCAACTTGGTAAATATGGTTTGTATCATCGTTCTAAGCGTAATGTACTAACGCACTTTATTGGTATTCCGCTCATTGTATTTGCGGCGTTGTGTTTACTAGCGCGCATTCAAATACCCCTTGGTAGTGTAGTAATTGATGGTGCACAACTTTTTGTATTAGCGTCGGTTGTTTATTATTTTATGCTGAGCTTTTCGCTTGGCTTTATTATGGCCGTGATATTCACTTTACTCCTTGTTGGTGCTCAGCCTATTGCGGCAATGGCGTTTTGGCCGTGGTTGAGTATTGGCGTAGGTGTGTTTGTATTTGGCTGGGTATTACAGTTTATTGGGCACTATTACGAAGGTAAAAAACCAGCGTTTGTAGATGACCTAATTGGTTTAATTATTGGCCCTTTGTACGTAACTGTTGAACTACTATTTTTAATGGGTTTTTACAAAACATTAGAAGATGAAGTAAACGCAATAGCAGGTCCTACAAAGGCGTAAAATACTTTACTAAGTACCTTTATAAAACCTAATAAATAACAATAAAAGGGCAAATAACGCATGCAATATAATAATAAAACCGTGTGGATCACCGGCGCATCATCAGGTATTGGTAAAGAGTTTGCTATACAATTTGCCGAGCTTGGCGCGCGCGTTATTTTATCGGCGCGCAATGTAGATAAACTAAACGATTTAAAAGCAACGCTTAAAGGCGAAGGGCACTTAGTTGTGCCACTGGACTTAGCACAGCCAGAGCATGTACTGAGTACAATAACAGCAAAAATGAGCGAGCTTCCTGCAATAGATATTTTAATTAATAACGGCGGCGTATCGCAGCGTAGCTTATTTTTAGAAAACGACTTTAACGTGTATCGCCAATTAATGGAGGTTAATTACTTTGGCTTAATTGCACTTACTAAAGCTGTATTACCTACTATGGTGGCAAAGCGCAGTGGCTCAATTGTGTCTATTAGTAGTGTGGCGGGTAAAGTTGGTTCAAAATTTAGAACAGGTTATTCGGGTTCTAAATATGCGGTTGTTGGTTTTATGGATTGCCTACGTGCAGAAGTAGCACAACATAATATTCATTGTTTAACAATTTGCCCAGGCTCTATTAAAACAGCAATTGCGCATAACTCACTAAACGAGCAAGGCATAGCGCAAAATAAACCAGAAGAGTCGATAGAAAATGGGATGGATGTAAGCGTAGCGGCTTCAAAAATGATTCGTGCCATTAGTAATAAAAAAGACGAAGTGATTATTGGCAAAGGTTTAAGTGGTTGGGCGCCTACAATTAAGCGCTTTTTCCCTACTTTGTTTAATCGCATTACCGCAAAAACAAACTATAGGTAGCGTCGTTTATTTCAAAGGCGTAAAATGCCGTAAATTTGATCAATTTAGAAAAGGATTCTAAATGAAGTATTTATGGCTGAGCCTGTTTTTTATTGTATTAATTTGGTCTGGTATTAACCCAAAAGATCAATTTACATGGCTGCTTGAAGTTATCCCCGCAATTATTGGTTTAGTGCTGCTAGCAAGTACCTATAGCCACTTTAAACTTACCCCTATTTTATATACATTTATTTTAGCGCATTGCATTGTGCTGATGATTGGCGGGCATTACACCTACGCCGAAGTCCCTTTTTTCGATAACCTATTTGGTAGCGAGCGTAATAACTACGACAAAGTAGGGCACTTTTTTCAAGGGTTTGTACCTGCACTACTAGCACGCGAAATTTTACTGCGCAAAAAAGTAGTAAATGGTCGAGGCTGGTTAATCACCTTTGTTATTTCGGTATGTTTAGCATTTAGCGCCTTTTACGAATTAATAGAGTGGTGGGTTGCAGTGTTAAGCGGCGAAAACGCAGAAGCATTTTTAGGCACGCAAGGTTACGTGTGGGATACCCAATCAGATATGGGACTGGCGTTATTTGGGGCTATTTGCTCGCTATTAGTACTTTCAAGAGTACACGACAAACAGCTAAAAAACGTTAAAGATTATTTATAGAAAAAATTATAGAAACGCTTATAAAAACATTGATAAAAAAGACTACTAACGTATGACAGCAAACATTAGTAACTACTCAATAAGCACAGACAAAAGCAAACTTAACTTTAACGTTATTTATAACTTTATTGCTAATAGCTATTGGGCCAAAGGCATTCCTAAAAGCGTGATGCAATCGGCTATTGATGACTCAATGTGCTTTGGTGTTTACAGCGCTCATAACGAACAAGTTGGCTTTGCTAGGGTAGTGACCGATAAAGCAACCTTTGCCTATTTAGCCGATGTATTTATTACCCCGCACTTGCAAGGTAATGGGCTGAGTAAGTTACTTATTAAAACGATAGTAGAGCACCCTGAGCTACAAGGGCTCAGGCGCTTTTTATTAGCAACTTCTGATGCGCATGGCCTTTATGCGCAATACGGGTTTAAACCAATAGATAACCCTGCACTACTAATGCAAATTAATCCTGAGGATATGTATAATCAAAACAATCGTAAGAGCTAATAAACGAGGGCGAAGAACAAATTCCGTCTAGTGTTCTTGTTAGGTATTACTTACGCCAAACCTCATTTTTACTAACTTAACGGTCTCATATAGCAGAACAAGTGACATTGTATAAACTGGCAAGATAGCAACTTGCATTAAACTAGATCCACAATCTCCATTACCATAACGCAACATTTCTAATCCAGAAGGAATACATGCAATCACCAGTATTGTTATGGGAAGATATAACCGCTTAACTTTTTGCAAATACCTAGTTAACGTTGCAAGAATACCAATGATTAGAGAAATAGAAAGTAAGTTAATTGAGTCATTCCAATTTTGCTCATAACCAACACCATTAAAACACGCATACGATTGTGATGAAAAAATTAAAACTAGTAGCGTGATTCCAAACTTCATGTAATACCTAATGAAACTGTAGAATAACTCCAACAGCCAAATTGAATAAAAAACGAGTTCCTGTAATTAACTCTAAGCGTTTTAAAGCATTAGGTAATGCACTTGGAACCCATAAAAGAGGCTGCTTTTCTTAAAAAAGAGTAATTCTACAGCCTCAACGCCGCAAATAAACGGCAAAAAATAGTTAGCTAAAATTTGTGAGGAACGAACAAAGCCAACTGTTTTTTGTCCGCACTTTTAATTTGTTTTGTTAGAAAGCCTGCATCCCATACTCAAGGCTTTTATTTCTGAGTTGAAAAGATACAACACGACTGTGTTCGTCGTAACTTACGATTTGATTCATAGTCTTACTTTTAAAATAGTCACCAATCTCACTAGCTGAAATATCTCTAGAAAATAAGACAGTGTGACTAACTAAGCTTTCCTTACATGCTGGTATATAAGAGTTACTCCTGCACCTATCATCTAAAGTTGGCATTAAGACAGAAACCGAGTAAAAATTATTAGCTTGTTTGTCAGCATCTAAATAGACTCTTGTGCTTACAGTAGCAACCATACAACCAGAACCAATATAGTATTTATGAGAACGGCCGGAAATAGAACTATGTCCAATCCTAAGGCTTTCTCCACTATCTGTCGAAATTGGAAAAGACTGGTAATACTCGTGAGCACATTGTTTCCGTTTAGAGTTAGATATTTCTGATGAAGGTAAATACCCCCAATCCCAAACAATGTCAGGCTCTTTCTTTCCACAACCAAATAAAAACAACAAAGTTAAAAGGTAACTCAAATTCTTCATAGGCTTTCTAACAGCTTTATCGAGGACACTTCCCTCTTTTTATGAGCAAAGTATGTCCTCTTAATTATTTTTAATATTAATAACAAATCCTGTAACACATTGCGAGTATTAAACTTTGAGTCGGGCTGTTCTTTTAATAATATGCAGAAAAGAGGAAAACGTCCTCATTTTTTGACTTAGGAGGAAAAACGCCAGCGCTGTATGTAAATGCAGCAATTGAATATTTAAAATGAAAAACAAACCCGATTTTAAATCCGCGTCATTTAATATTCACTAAAAAACGGTGGCGATAATGCAAGTAACCGCCTTAAGTACACTTGTTTGTGTAGGCGTATTATAAAAGGTGGTTTAGGGTTGGTGGAAGCTGTAAAGCGAGGTCATGAATTATTTACTAAACGTGTCTACCTACTTTTAAAACAGGGCAGACACGTTTAAGTATACTGATACCAATCGACTTAAATATTTAGCCTTTCTAGCGTGCTAAATAAAGCGTTAACGGCGTTATAAATTTCTCATGTAGAACAACTGCATGACGAAATTTATGTCTTGTTATCACTTTATTTATCCGTCGCTATAAATGTCTAATAACTTAACACGATTGGTATTATTTGGCTTTTTTAGCCTCTAGAGTTTCTATTTCACTCCAGATTTTTTCGGCTTCTGCACTTAACATGGCGAAGCTTTTAATGTCGCCTTTTCTTTGTGCCTGCATGCCTTGCTCTAGTTTTACGTCGTATTCTTTACGCAGTTTTTTTACGGGATCAGGCTTTAAAAATGAAAACATTAGTATTCTCTTAATTTATTAAATTATATGTAATTAGTGTACGCATTAATGGGCTTAATAGTTCTTTGTTTGGTGAAAATGTTTACTTTGCGTACTGTGTGCTAGTTCTAGTGTTTACGTTTCTGGCTCTAGGCGTTTAATACCTTGACCATCAATACCTAAATAAATAAAACCATCGCTGCCTTGGGCTAGGCTGCGTACTCTGCCAATTCCATCGAGTATTTTATATTGCTTAACAACCTTACCTTTTGATAGTTCCAGTGCACTAATAAATGCAAATTTCATTGATGCTAGTAATAGCTTACCTTTAAGTTTTGGGTATTTATCACTCGTTACATACAACATATCGGATGGCGCAATTGAAGGAGTCCAATGTAATACGGGCGATTGCATGCCGTCTTTTTCTTTAAGGTCGGTAAACTTGGTACCGCTGTAGTTAACGCCATAGCTTACTAAAGGCCATCCGTAGTTAGCGCCTTTTTTTATTATATTAAGCTCATCGCCGCCGCGTGGCCCGTGTTCGTGGGACCATAAAATATTATTTTGATTATCAAACCACATGCCCTGTGGATTACGGTGCCCATAAGACCATGCTGCATGTTTTGCATCTTTTTGTTTAACAAACGGATTGTCGCTTGGGATACGGCCATCATCGTGTAAGCGATAAATTTTACCGCCATCGCGAGTGAGATCTTGCGGGTTTATGTCGCGCGAGCCGCGATCGCCAATTGAAAAATAAACATAACCTTTATCATCAAACACAATGCGGCTGCCGTAGTGCTGGCCTTTGGTACTATTATGCTCGCCTTTGTATAGCAATTGCTGATTAGACAGCTGCGTATGATCGCTATTTAGCTTGGCGCGCATTAAGGCGGTGTTACTTCCGCTTCCTTTGCCCTTACTACTTGAGTAACTAAAGTACAGCCATTGGTTTTGCTTACTATCGGTGTGTAGTGATAAATCAAGCAATCCACCTTGGCCATTAGCATCAATGTCGGGAAGCCCTGAAACCTTAGTTAATTTAGTGGTATTTTTAGGTAATAAAAATAACGTTCCACTGCGCTCAGATATTAGTAAATCACCATTAGCTAAAGGCTCAATAGCCCAAGGTATAACCACACCTTCTGCCGCTGTTATTGCGTTAACGCTAAGCGATAAAGTATCTAGCTGCTTATAGTTTTTTACGTAATCGCTTTTTGCATGCGCGGGTGCGTTAGTAGCAAATATAGCAACGGCTAAGCCTGCACTTATTAGTTTAGGGTGAGTGTTATGTGACCTTAAATTTATCATTATGGCTTCCAAAATTAATCCAATCTTACATAACCTTATCATGGCATAAATAAATTTGTTAAGTGTTGAGTTGAATGAAAAATGCACACTTATATGTTTTAAAATTACCTCATCACAGGAAATTGTTTTAGCAAATTGCGCTAATAAAAATTGAATAATTACTCTATTGGGGTTGAAAACTTAAAATTTGAGCGTACACTTGTGCGCTGAAGTTTGGGCGTACACGTGTAAGTTCAAAGTAATTAAGATTTGATAGAGATTTAACCATGATGACTCAAGTATTAAACCAATTTTCAAAATGGTTTTTACACCATCAAAGTTTTGCAGGCTACATAGAGCCAATAATGCAGGTGTTTAAACCTGCGTGGCGTGCAGGGCAGTTTAGAGCGCAAGTAGTTAGTACCGCTGTGCTTGATGGCGGTTTTTTAAGTGTGCAACTTAAGCCAAGCAAACAATGGCAGGCACATACGTCAGGGCAGCATATAAGTTTAACGGTTGAAATTAATGGGCGATTACTAACACGCGTTTTTACCGTGGCCTCAAGCGCTCAGCAATTTAAAAATACAGGTTTGGTGCGCTTACTAATCAAAACAAATGCGCAAGGGCGCTTTACAGGCTTACTCAGCAGTGCATTAAAAGCGGGGTTGTGGTGCAATATTTCTGCGCCAAGCGGCGACTTTGTTTTTAAAAACACACACACGCCAGCCACTTTTATTGCAGGCGGCTCGGGTATAACACCTATGCTGGCTATGCTTGATGATTACTTAAGCCAAACTACGCAAAAAGTGTCGTTAGTGTATTACGCAAAAGCCACTGAGCATCAATGTGTTGATGAGCTAAGTGAGTTGGCAGCGCAATTTGAGCATTTTTCGTTTTTATTATTAACGCGTGAGCAATCAAGCGATATAACCAGCAATATTAAGCCGTGGGAAAACCCAGACATTTACTGCTGTGGCCCTGCAGCATTTATGCAAACGGTGAGCGATTTTGCTAAAACGCATAAGCTAAATTACTACCAAGAGGCCTTTGGTTTGGCGCTGCCTACCTTAAACGACGACAGCCAATTTAATGTAAAAATTAACGCCAGTGCCCATGTTGTATCGGGCAACGATGTTTTACTGACTCAGTTTGAAGAAAAAAAGCTCCCCGTTAAACGCGGTTGCGGTATTGGTATTTGCCATCAATGCCAATGTATTAAAAAGTCAGGCGTGGTACGTAATTTAAAAACAGGTGAATTGAGTGACAACGGCGAGCAATTAATACAACTTTGCGTAAGCCAACCTGTTAGTGATTTGGAGTTACAATTATGAAAAACATTAACTATGACATGTTCGCAAGCGAGCTAGATGCCATTAAAATGGACACCCTTGGCAAAGTTGGCCAACAAGATGCTGACTATATTCGCTCTGTTGTGCGCAAACAGCGAGTGTGTGAATGGAGCGGGCGAATTTTGCTAATGCTTGGTTTTATTCAGCCACTATTGTGGGTTGCAGGTGTGTTGCTATTAGCGCTTGCTAAAATTTTAGACAATATGGAAATTGGCCACAATGTAATGCATGGTCAATACGATTGGATGAACGACAAGCAACTTAACTCACAACATTATGAGTGGGACATAGCGTGCGACGGGCAAAGTTGGCACCGCGTTCATAACTTTGAGCACCATACTTATACTAATATTATTGGCAAAGACAGAGACTTTGGTTATGGCTTGTTGCGTTTAAGCGATGATTTTAAGTGGCGTTTTAAAAATGTATGGCAGTTTTTTACGTATATTAATTTAAGTGTGTTATTTCAGTGGGGCGTGTCGTATCACGAATTGGCTGCAGAGCGTGTTTTTATTGGTAAAAAGAAAGAAAACCGCGAAGGGCTTGTTTCACACTCTACATTAAAGCATCGCTTTTTTAGTAAAGGCGCTCGCCAGTTAATTAAAGATTATGCGATATTTCCGTTACTTGCAGGGCCTTTATTTTTATGGGTATTGGCGGGTAATTTAGTGGCAAACTTAATCCGTAATTTATGGACGTCGACCATAATATTTTGTGGTCACTTTACTGAAGAAACGCAAACATTTAAACAAGAAGACTGCGTAAACGAAACGCAAGGGCAGTGGTATTATCGCCAAGTACTGGGCTCGTCTAATATTAAAGGGTCGCATTGGTTTCATGTTTTAACGGGGCATTTGAGCTGCCAAATAGAGCATCACTTATTTCCTGATATGCCGTCTTCGCGCTATCAAGAAGTTGCACCTCAAGTACAAGCAGTTTTGAAAAAACACGGTATTGATTACCATACAGGTAGCTTTTTTAAACAGTATACCTCGGTGCTAAAACGTATTATTAGATATTCGTTCAAGTAAATTATTTACTTCTAAAAAATCGGCTAGTGCAACTGCATTAGCCGATTTTTTTGTTTATAGCACCCAATGCGGTTGATTAGTAAACAGCACTTGCAAAAATTTCTCATAGTTAATTAAAAAAGCCTTGCTTTAGCTATGGTTAAATAGCGTGTGATTGTCATACAATGGAGGAAAATAGACCACACAAGAGAGATTAAAATGGCCGCATTTGGTACCGTGTTTATGCCGCAGATGATTCAAGCTCGTTTTTCTGATAATAAATGGAGCGAAAGCTCAATTGTCCCTTCCGATAAACTTGAACTTCATGCTGGTGCGCACGTTCTTCATTATTCAAGTACATGTTTTGAAGGCTTAAAAGCCTTTCGCCATGAAGATGGTTCTGTTTACCTTTTTAGAATGGATGCAAATATTGCACGCATGCAACAAAGCTCAGCGCTATTAAGCTTACCGAGTTTTGACAGCGATATGCTAAAAACGATGATTATCGATATTATGCGCGAATACGCAGATGAAACGCCATTACCGCCGGGCTCTATGTATATTCGTCCAACGCACATTGGTACTGAAGCTGCAATTGGTAAAGCGGCAGCGCCATCAATGAGCTCGCTTTTGTACACGTTACTATCGCCAGTAGGAGATTACTTTGCCGGTGGTGCAACTGCACTGCGTGTACTGCTTGAAGAAGATGGCATGCGCTGCGCCCCGCACATGGGAATGGTAAAAAGTGGTGGTAACTACGCCAGTGCTCTAGCACCTATTAGTGCTGCACGAACTAAGTATCAAGCAGATCAAATTTTATTTTGCCCAGGTGGCGACGTACAAGAAACCGGTGCTGCTAACTTTATACTTATTGATGGCAACGAAATTATTACTAAAGCGCTCGATAGCACGTTTTTACATGGTGTAACGCGTAATAGTATTTTAACCATAGCCAAAGATTTAGGTATGACGGTAAGCGAGCGTAACTTTAGCGTTACTGAGTTATTAGAGCGTGCTGCTAAACCAGGTACTGAAGCGGCGCTTTCGGGCACTGCAGCTGTACTAACGGCTGTGGGTACGTTTATTCATAACGATAAAGAATACAAAGTAGGTACTGGCGAGCCAGGCCCAACTACTGCGCGCCTTCGCCAAGCATTGAACGATATTCAATGGGGTAAAAGTGAAGACAAACACGGCTGGTTAACTAAAATCTAATTATAGATTTAATATCAACTTGCATTAAAAAGCCACCTAATCGGTGGCTTTTGTGTGTTTGGTTACTTTAAGCTGCGCTTATTAGAACTTCATTTCTATTTTGCCGTACACGTAGCGTCCGTTAAATCCATACGGCGAGAAGCTAGAGTAAGCAAATAAACGAGAGAAGGTGGTTACATCGTCAACATTTTCACGGGTTGCATCTGGGTAAACATCAAAAATGTTATTAGCCCCTAAGCTCAGCGATAAGTTTTCACTAAGCGAGTAGGCGACATCTAAGTCGGTTATCCATTTAGGCTTAAGCACTTCGTTACGTTCTGGGATATCTGAAGGGTCTTGAGTTTCACCGTAACGTGTTGTTCTAAGCGTTGTACGTATGTCGTCGTTAGTCCACGTTGCGCTTAAGTTGTACTTATTACGCGGTGTGCTTACTTCAAAACGACGCAGTTCAGTGCCTGAGAACAAGTTGTCTTGATCAAACCCTGCACCTTGCAGCTCTGCTGGTGGGTCGATAATATTTGTTACTTCATTTTTACCGTAGTTGTAACCTAGGTTAAAGGCTAAATCGCCATAACCATCAGTTGCTACATTATAAGAGGCAACCACATCCACACCACGGGTTTTACTGTCAATTGCATTTAAGAAGAAACGACCTTGGTTAGCACCTGTGCCTTGAAGTAAATCGGCAATAGCATCGCCCGATAAGTTGTTTGATAACACAATGCGGTCATCAATTAATATTTGGTAGTAATCAACCGATAAGCTGAAATTAAAGTCGGTAGACCATGTAAAACCTACGCCGTAGTTTGTTGCTTCTTCAGCATCAAGACCCGGTGAGCCCAGTGCTTTTGCTACATCGCTGCTTGGTGCGAACGTACCTGTTTCGGTTGGTTCGCCATCAACAAATACAGTGGCTACTGAGGTAAAGTATTGTTGCTGCAAAGAAGGTGCTCTAAAACCAGTTGATACAGAGGCGCGCAGCGCTAAGTCTTCAGTTAATGAATAACGAGTCGCAACTTTACCGTTAAGTGTATCGCCAAAGTCTGAGTAATCTTCATAACGGGCGGCAACCGCTAAATTCCAATCGTCGGTTAGGTAGGTTTCAAGGTCTATATACAAGCTCACGTTATGGCGGCTATTATCGCCCTCAGACTCGGGTGTAAACCCTGGGAATACTTGTGCGCCCGCTGCGCCAAATGGGCCATCAACAGGGTCGGTTACTGCGCCTCCTGGGCCAAATGTGCCTTGTGCATATGAAGCTTCTTCGCCTGCATCTATTTGGTATCCTTCGCGGCGATACTCAGCACCTACAGCTACACTTACCGAGCTTTCTAAAAAGCTGACGTCTACTTCGCGGCTAAAATCAACGTTTAAAGTAAGTTGATCGTAGGTAAGTGTTCCTGCATCAAAGCTTGTTTGGCTAGTAGGGCCGTATGAGGTATTTAAGCTATTTATAACACCAAACTCAAATGCATCTTGACCATATACAGCCGATACATCGTAATTCCATTCACTTACAAAACCTTTAGCGCCAAGTGCCAGTGAAAAGTCATCTATGTCTGAGGTGATAACAGGTAAAAAGCCATCAGGGTAAACTTCTTCTATATTACGGCTATCGCTTGCACGGCGATAAAAACCACCGCCTTCGCCTTCGCGTTTGCTGTAAGAGCCAAACGAATATAAATCTACTTCGTTTGTTAATTGATACCCCGCGTTATAAAACACTGAAAAGTCTTCTACATCGCCATTACCAAAGTTATGGTTATATCGATTTACGGTAAGTTCACGTGGGTCGAGAGAGCCATCATCTAATCGTGCGTAGTTTTCACGGTTATCGTAGTCAGAGCGGTTTGTTGAATGGCGGTCGCGGTATTCTGTTGAAATGTTTAAAAAGCCATTATCGCCAAGTTCAAAACCCATATTACCTTGCAGCGTTAGTGTTTGGCCGTCGGTTAAAGAACGATCGCCCCCTTCGGTAAAGGCTAAATTACCATCACTGCCTTCAGATACAGACTCAAGCTGTGGTACACCGTCCATTTCGGTTACGTTAGCACCATATATAGCCGCAACTGAACCACCGCTGCTGGCACTTTTAAGCACAATATTAATAACACCGGCTATAGCATCAGAGCCATATTGGGCTGCTGCGCCATCACGTAATACTTCAATGCGGTCGATAGCATTTGCAGGTATCGCATTTAAATCAACAGATGATGAACCACGACCCGTTGAGCCATTTAAGTTAAGTAATGCGTTGCTATGGCGGCGCTTACCATTAACAAGCACTAAAGTGTGATCGGGGGCTAAGCCACGAAGTTGAGCAGGGCGTACATGGTCACTACCATCAGTAAGTGATGCTTGCGGGAAGTTAAAGCTGGGTAATAAATTGCTAAGTAGGGCATTCGTTTCAGTAAAGCCTGAATTTTTAAGTGCATCTGCGCCAATTATATCGATGGGTACTGCGCTGTCTTCTACTGTACGGCCTAATCGGCGAGAGCCAATTACGCTTATTTGTTCGATGTTTTCTTCTGCTTTGGTGTCTTGCTCTGCAGCATTTACGCAGAGCGAACCAAGTAGCGCAGCTGATGCACTCATGGCGAGTAATATTTGTGGTACCGACTGCTGTAATTTAAATAACGGTTTTCTATTCATGCTGTATTTCCCCATACCCATTGAATTATTTTAGTTTTGAACAAAAAGATTAATACCAACCCGCAATAATACTTAATCATTTTTAGGGGCTAAACGTGCCGTTACCTGCGTTAAAAAATTCTCATTTAGAGCAACTAAATAGCGAATTTTTTGCCTAGCTATCAACACGTTTTTCCATCCTCAAAATAGATCACTTAATTAAGCGGATTGGTATAAACTTTTTTGTTACCTTGAACATATACTTAATTAACAAAGTCAGTCAATTGAATAACATTCAATTAATTTAAGGTTTTTTATAATTACATTTGGTTGTTTTTTATAATGACCATTGTTTTAGTTATATAGCGAAGGTGATTGCTAAGTAATTGATGGATAATGAATTATATTTAAAAATTAAATTTAACGTTTAATTAACTGGTAAGATGAGGTTGGTAGATTTAACTAATTATTTGTAGGAAGCCGTTTTTATTGGGCTGGCAATAAACAACTGTTGAGCTATAAATATTTTTGAAAATATAAAACAAAAACACACCCATTAAATGTTAACTGAATTAACATTTAATGGGTGTGTTATAAATTATGTACTACTTATTAGAACCTATACTTTAAAGCATGAAGCAATTTTGTTTTTATAAGTAATTGGTATAAAAAAGAATGCTAAAAATAGTGTTAAAATTTAATTTTTCCAACAAGCATATCTTTAAACATTACCCAATCTCCCCACAAACTGTAAAAAGGGTGTTTAAAAGTAGCAGGGCGGTTTTTTTCAAAAAAGAAATGTCCGACCCACGCAAACCCATATCCAATAACAGGTAATAGCCACAATAAACTGTAGTGTTGTTTTAATAATGCTATTGCGATTACAGCAAGAACGAGGGTGCTTCCTATAAAATGTAAGCGGCGGCAAGTCACGTTGCTGTGCTCTTTTAAATAATAAGGATAGAAAGCTTTAAAGCTTTTAAACGTGGGGTTTGTACTTTGCATAGTGTGCTCTTTTATTGTTTTTTATTTTAATGAGGGTCGTGCTATTAAAGCGTAAGTTTACATTTGTTTACAGCGATAAATGGCGCTTAACGCATCTAAATAGACAAAAGGGCTAAAAGTTAATAACTTAGGCGCACTATTAATAAATAAGAATGGAACTCAGGATGTTTAAACATACTCTAGCGTGTGCTGTAATTGTAGCGCTTAGCGGCTGTTCAGAGCCAACTAATACGGTAACTCAAGAAGAAGTAAAAGCACCTATGAAGCAAGTTAACGCAGTTATATACCCAGAAACAAAAAAAGGCGATGTGGTTGACACTTACTTTGAAGAAACCGTTAGTGACCCATATCGTTGGCTTGAAGATGATATGAGCAGAGAAACTGCCGATTGGGTTAAAACGCAAAACAATTTAACGTTTTCTTATTTAGAACAAATTCCTTATCGCGATAAGTTAAAACAGCGCCTTGAAAAACTAATGAATTACGAAAAAGTAGGCGCTCCTTTTACTGAAGGCGATTACACCTATTTTTATAAAAACGATGGTCTGCAAAATCAATATGTTTTATATCGCAGTAAAGATGGCGGCGACGTTGAAGTATTTTTAGATCCAAACAAGTTTAGTGAAGATGGTACGACGTCTATGTCGGGTTTATCGTTTTCAAAAGATGGATCATTGCTCGCGTATCAAATATCTGAAGGTGGTAGCGATTGGCGTAAAATTATAGTTATTGATACAAAAACTAAAGAGCAAGTTGAAGAAGCACTTGTTGATGTTAAATTTAGTGGCATTGATTGGTTAGGCAACGAAGGTTTTTATTATTCAAGCTATGAAAAACCTAAAGGTAGTGAGCTTTCGGCTAAAACAGATCAACATAAAGTGTATTACCATAAGTTAAGCACAGCTCAATCTGCTGACCAAGTTGTATTTGGTGAAACTGATGCGCAAAAACATCGCTATGTTGGCGCTGATGTAACCCATGACGGCCGCTACCTACTTATTTCGGCAAGTACGTCTACCTCAGGCAATAAACTGTTTATAAAAGATTTAACAAAGCAAAACAGTGAGTTTGTAACGGTTGTAGGAAATACTGATTCAGATACATCAGTTATTGATAACGAAGGCAGCAAACTGTTTTTAGTTACTAACCTTAATGCACCAAACAAAAAAGTAGTGACGGTTGATGCAAGCAACCCAAGCCCAGAAAATTGGGTTGATTTAATTCCTGAAACCAAAAACGTACTAAATCTTACAAAAGGTGGCGATACCTTTTTTGCCAACTATATGGTTGATGCGATTTCGCAGGTAAAACAGTACAACAAAAAAGGCGAGCTAATTCGCGAAATTACATTACCAGGCGTGGGTACAGCACGCGGTTTTGGCGGTAAAAAAGATCAAACAACGCTTTATTATTCGTTCACTAACTACAAAACACCAGGTACTACTTATACGTTTGATGTAGCTACGGGTGAATCGGGTGTTTATCGTAAGTCGGCTATTGATTTTAATAGTGATGATTACACGTCTGAGCAGGTGTTTTACACATCTAAAGACGGTACTAAAATACCGATGGTAATTACCTATAAAACAGGCATTAAGCTTGATGGTTCAAACCCTACAATTTTATACGGTTACGGTGGTTTTAATATTAGTTTAACGCCAAGCTTCAGCCCCGTTAATGCAGTATGGCTTGAGCAAGGTGGTGTATACGCCGTCGCTAATATTCGCGGTGGTGGTGAGTACGGTAAAGACTGGCACAATGCAGGCACTAAATTGCAAAAGCAAAATGTGTTTGACGATTTTATTGCCGCAGCTGAGTACTTAAAAGATAAAAAGTACACATCTAAAAAGCGCTTAGCACTTCGTGGTGGTTCTAACGGTGGCTTGTTAGTTGGTGCAGTGATGACGCAGCGCCCTGACTTATTTCAGGTGGCACTACCTGCTGTAGGTGTACTTGATATGCTGCGCTACCATACATTTACTGCGGGCGCTGGTTGGGCATACGACTACGGTACCAGTGAGCAAAGCAAAGAAATGTTTGAATACATTAAAGGTTATTCACCACTTCATAATGTAAAAGCAGGTGTTGAGTATCCAGCGACTATGATCACAACTGGCGATCATGATGACCGCGTTGTCCCTTCGCATTCGTTTAAGTTTGCCGCTGAGCTTCAAGCAAAGCAAACGGGTAATAATCCAACGCTTATTCGCATAGAAACAAATGCGGGGCATGGTGCAGGTACACCAACGAGTAAAACAATTGAGCAGTACGCTGATATATTTGGTTTTACGTTATATAACATGGGCGTAAAATCTTTATAAAACGTTCCAACTAAATATAAAAACTAAAAAGGCCGAGTAAATTAAATTTACTCGGCCTTTTAGTGTTTGTTAGTAGTTAGCAGTTAGCTATTGCATAGGTGAAAACAATCGTTGATACGTTTTATAAGCGTATTCGTCGGTCATTCCGCTCAAATAATCGCAAATTATACGCATCCCTTGGTTTTGCTTTTGTGCTTCTATGTATTGTGCTTGTGTTGTTTCGGGCAATAAGCGCAGCGGATCGCTAGCAAACGCGGTAAATAACTCTATGAGTAAGTTTTGACCTTTGAACTCTATTTGTTGCATTTCGGGGTCGCGTATTAAACGTTGAAACACAAAATGCTTAAGTATTTGCAATACACTGTCGTATTGGGCATCTAATTTAGCGGTGTACTTTAAAATAGGGCATTCAAAGTCATCGTTTTGAATATCCAAATGTATATGAATAATAAAGGTATTAACCAGCTCACCTATGGCATCTTTTCGCTCATAATCATTTTTTGAAAACAAGCGCTGGGTCAGCGATTCAAGCATGGCGTTTAGCCAGTCAAAGTTTAGTGCTTTTAAATGGGGCAGAGCATGGGTTTGCCAATCGTCTAATGTGAGTACGTGGGTTGCAATGGCATCTTCTAAGTCGTGTACGGCGTATGCTATATCGTCGGCATGCTCCATTATGGCGCTATCGAGCGATTTATACGTTGTTTTAGCGCGGTACTTATCAATAGCGGCATGGTTACCTAGCAATGTTTTATCGTTTTGACTCAGTGGTTCTACTATCCAATTGAATATGGCTGCATCGTCGTTGTATAACCCTTTGGCAGGGCGCCAATCATCCGCTTTTATAAATGCACGACCGGTTGTGGCATCGGGAATGGTATGCCAAAGCGTATTAATAAACGCGGGGTATTTTATAAAACCTAATAAAGTACGACGAGTTAGGTTCATACCGTGCCCATTACTGTAGGGCTCAAGTTTTGCAACTATGCGCAGTGTTTGTGCGTTACCTTCAAAACCACCGTGATCGCGCATCATGTAATTTAGCGCTATTTCACCACCATGACCAAAAGGCGGATGGCCAATATCGTGCGCCAAACACAATGTTTCGAGCAGTCCGGTTGATGGAAAGTGCGTAAAGTCGCTATGTTGCGCTTTTAAATGGCGCAATATGCCAGTACCAATTTGCGATACTTCTAAAGAGTGGGTAAGGCGAGTGCGGTAAAAGTCGTTTAGGCCAATGCCCATAATTTGGGTTTTAGCTTGCAAACGCCTAAATGCAGCTGCATGAATAATACGCGAACGATCGACCTGCCACGGCGAGCGATTATCGTTAGGACGATGTTTATATTGCTCTATTATTCGGCTTTGCCATTGTTTATCCATACTGCTTACTCACACATAGTTAATATTATTAAACTTTGCTCAGTATACCCATGGACTTATAAATTGCGAATGAACAAATGCACTACATAGGCTCTGTTTTATCTAAAACCCAAATACATTGCTGAAAATTCAACCGTAAAAGGTCATCAAACCCCAGTTATTCGCGTTTATAAAGTGGCTTAGGTATAATGCGCCTTCGTATGCTTGTGTATTAACCATGCATAGTTGTTGTTTCAAAGAGAGAATACATGTTAAAAACGATTTTTAAGCTTTTACTAACCGTGTTTTTTGTATGGGCGCTTGCTTACCCGTTTATACAAAGTGACGATGTTGAACTAGATGAACAAACGTCAGAACAACCAAAAAAAGTGAAGAAAAAAGAAAAACCATTACATAATGTAAAACTGCCAAAGTTTTCAGAATTTAGTGATGTTAAAGAAAAAAAACATGCATTTTTTAGCTTTATTCGTCCGCACGTTGAAGCCGAAAACAAAAAAATATTACAGCAACGCGCTAAGCTTGAAATAGCACGCATGATGCTACAAAACGAATTACCTTTAGAAAAAAAGCAAAGCAAAGATATTGCAGCAATATTAAAGTCGTACGGCTTACCAACCACCATTGATACGCTAATACTTACGCAAGCACTACGCCGTGTTGATATAATTCCTAAAGAATTAGCGCTTATGCAAGCTGCAAATGAATCTGCGTGGGGCACATCGCGTTTTGCACGTATTGGCCTTAACTTTTTTGGTCAGTGGTGTTACACAAAAGGTTGTGGCATGGTACCAAAACGCCGTAATACTGGAGCTGCACACGAAGTTGCTGCGTTTAAATCGGTTAGAGCTGCTATAAACTCTTACTTTAAAAACATAAATACGCATCCTGCTTATAAAGATTTGCGCGCAATACGTGAAAACTTACGTCTTGAGCAAAAACCAATTTTAGCGACTGAACTTACACATGGTTTAATGTCTTACTCTGAGCGCGGTGAAGCGTATATAGAAGAGCTAAACACGATGATTAGCCAAAATAGAGCCTACTTTGATGAATAAATACATTTTTAATTGCACCAACGCCATTGCGTTAGTGCTGCTGGGCATGAGTGCATTTAATGTTAATGCAAGAGAATTTGTTATGTCGTATGACGGTTTTTATGACCGATTAAAAGTTGTTAACAAAGGTGACTTTCAATATGCGCGAGTTAATTTTTATATAAGTGATATAGCAACTAACGAAGCGTGTGCCATTAAAAGCGGCACTATTTTAACTGAAAGAAACGAGTACCCACTTAACTTTACCGATAAAGCACAGCTACTATTACCGTTCGATAAGCAACTTGATACAGATAAAGCTGTTATTGTGGTGCAGCCACAAAATCCAGATCATGATTGCCAATTAAAACTTCAAATAGAAGCAAACGAACTTGAAGATTTAACGTTTTCAAAGCAGTCGTTATATACCATTAACGAAGAACTTGATGAGCTGTTAACTGATTTATCGGGCTTTTTTGTAAGTAAATTAATGTGGTTTTTATTACCAGAGCAAAAGGGCGTAGCGGTTACATTTAAAAGCCCAATGCAATTTGATGATAAGAGCATAACGTGCGAAAAGTCTGTGTGTTATTTTGCGGTTGAAGATAACTGGGAAGATGATACCGCGTCACTTGGCGATATATCGCAGGTTATTAAAGTAACGCCTTGGATTGTTAAGTAGCCCACATATAAAAAGCGGCATTTAGCCTAATGCCGATCAGTTAAGAAAATGACCGGTTGACCGATCCAAACGATCATGCAAAATCCGTAGTTAGGAAACTAAC
>NZ_JASDDB010000018.1:0-98799 GCF_030407615.1 Pseudoalteromonas sp. APC 3355
AAAGTAGGACATTACCAGGCTTCAAATTGTAGAGAGCCCGACTAGAAATAGTCGGGCTTTTTTACGTCTGCAGAAAATTGAAATGTGCGCAATTAACATACACTCATATCGCGACACAAAGAGAGTGTAGCATTTCACTGTGGCTCTCTACCGCTATGGGCACTACGACATCCTACTGCGTAGCGCACCGACTTCAAATTGTAGAAAGCCCGACTAGAGATAGTCGGGCTTTTTTACGTCTGTAGAAAAGTAAAATGTGCGCAATTAATGCACACTTACAGCAACACCCATCACGTAGGTCGTTCGAGCGTAGCGACTCCCGACGTTAAAATCACATCTAGGAGTGTGCAATTAATATTTATAAAAGTAGGATTGTTAATGAGAGCAGAGATATTTAGTCGTTAAGCATTACTTAAAGTTTTATCTAGTTGTCCTGTTCTCATTTTTATATAGATACTTCTAATAAAGTACTTAAGAAAACTGTACTATTACAGGTGTTTTAAAATAACTATAACGAGAAACATATGAAATTATTAACTGCAGCAACTTTATTACTTGCTTCATCGACAGCCTTTGCACGCCCTGCACCATTAGTGTCTATTCCTACTCATGATGCCTTTTTTAATAGTATTGCAGCGCATTGCGGTAAAGCTTTTGAAGGTGAAGTAGCGGTAGATAACGCGAAAGGGCCAAGCTCATTTACAGATAAAAAACTGGTTATGCATGTACGTAAATGTAGTGAGACTGAGTTACAAGTACCGTTTCATGTAGGAGACGATGCATCACGTACGTGGATCATAACTAAAACGGGTAGCGGCTTGAGTTTAAAGCACGATCATCGTCATAAAAATGGAACAGACGACGCATCAACTATGTATGGTGGCCATACGCTTGATGCAGGGTCTGCGCAGATACAGTCGTTTCCAGCAGACCAATACTCTAAAGAGTTATTTGTAAAACAAGGTCTTGCGCAGTCTGTAGGTAATACATGGCAAATGTATATTTACCCAGAAGTATTTACTTATCGATTAATTCGCCAAGGACGTGAATTTAAGGTGGATTTTGATTTAACTAAACCGATTACTCCACCATCAGCACCTTGGGGTTATAAAGACTAAGGTTACTTACCCTTGTTTGTATCTTCTTTAGTTTCGCATTGGAGTAAAACACTTAAATCTGGTTGGTAAGCGCGTGGTTTTGTTGGAAAACGTTCGTACTCTTGCACGCCTTCAAGTACTTTCAACATAAAGGTATTGCCGCGGCATAGACGGTCAGCATGGCGTAACAAAAATACACTTTGATTGGTAAAGTGTTTGTAATCGTCTGACTGGATTTCTATTTTATAGTTGTCTTCGCCAATTTGTGTTTGGTAGTAATGTACTTTGTTATCAAAGTCGTAGAGCTTCTCGGTTTCGGCTTTTTCAGCAAGTGCAGTATTTGCACTCGAAAGGGCCACCAGCGTAGCGCCTATAAATAAGCGTGGTGTGTTTATTCCTTTCATAAAATGTATCCTTTAATTTGCGAACTTTATACCCATTAATAAGAGTAATAAGGTCGATTTCTTTACGTATTAGTCTAACACCCAAAAAGGGAAAGTGTGATGTTCAAACAAATAAAACAACTTTTTGCTGTATTCGATGAACAGCAGCCAAGTATGCAAGAGCACGATTTAAAAACAGCGGTTGCTGCATTATTAATTGAAGTTATGCGCGCAGATACCAAGCTTGAACATGATGAACAACGAACCCTGACTGTAACCTTAAAAAAGTACTTTAATTTAACAGACACTGAGGTTAATGAGCTTACTAATAATGCGGCAAGTAGCTTAGATGATTCGATAGATTACTTTCAGTTTTCAAAGCAGATTAATGAGCATTGTAGCGCGGCGCAGCGAATAGAAATAATAGAGTTATTATGGCGCTTAGCGTATGCTGATGGAGAAATAGATCCCCAAGAAGACTACGTTATACGTAAAGTAGCAGGGCTTTTATATGTAACGCATACCGACTTTATCGCCGCCAAAATAGCAGCGACAAAGTAAGTAGGCGTGCGTGCAAGTTATTTTAACTTACTTGCAACGCTTACTAACTGATGAGCGAGAGCTGATACTTTTTCAGCCGTTACAGGTTCATTTATTTGCCCATTTTCATTAAACAATGTGTGCACAGCGGGTACTGCAAGTTGATCGGCAAGCACTAACGATCCAATACCGCTTAATATATCACGCACATGATTTAAACCGCGTAAGCCGCCAAGCCCACCAGGCGATGCTGCAAACAAAGCAACCACTTTATTACGAAAAGCAGGAACAGCACCTTGTTCTGTGCGCGATGCCCAATCAATCGCATTTTTTAGTGCTGCGGTAATAGAGCCGTTGTATTCTGGGCTTGCTAGTAAAATACCGTCGGCTGTACGTAGCTTATCTTTTAAAAGCTGTACATCGCTAGGTGTACCTTGCGCTTCAATATCTTCGTTAAATAGTGGGATGTTTAATTCGTTTAGTTTTATTACTTCTACTTCAGCACCTGTTTGTAGAGCAAAACGTGCTGCCTCATTGATAATTTTTTGATTAAAGCTTTCTTGGCGAAGGCTTCCAGCTAGGGCGATAATTTTTGGTGCTGACATGGTAGTGGCCTTTTAATGTTTTAAGTTACATGACTAATGTAGCAAAATTTCACTTGTAGAAAACCCTAATAAACGCAACACTTATGTGCGTATATGCACATAAGTAAAAGGTAGGCAGCATGGCGATAAAATTTGAAGATTGGCAAGACGTTAAAGTTGCGTTTGAAGTAGCACGGTTAGGCACGCTGACAGCGGCGGCCGAGGAGCTTAATGTGCACCACAGCACAGTGCTTAGACGCATTAATAATCTTGAAGAAAACTTAAATGCACGGCTTTTTCATCGCCATGCTCGTGGCTACAAGGTTACTGAAATTGGCACCAAGTTATTTGCAACAGCACAAACAATCCATAGCTCCTTAGAGCAGTTACATAACGATATAGTAGCGGCCGATAGCGCCCTTAGAGGTAGTTTGTTGCTAACGACGGTAAGTGGCTTTATGGATATACTTGGTGATGTATGTGAGCAATTTCAGGCGCTACATCCACAAGTGCAGCTTGAGGTTATTTTAGAACAAAAAAGGCTAAGGCTCGATCACGGACAAGCACACATTGCAGTGCGTGCAGGCCCAAGACCTGATGAAGGCGATTATATTGCTCAGCATTTGGCGCAGCTTTCATCGGGTTTATACGCTAATAAACGTTACATTAATAAGTACGGTATGCCTAAATTATTAAGTGATTTACAACAACATAATTTTGTATCGGGCGTGGCAGGTTTTAATGCCCGCGTGCCTTATTTTGCATGGGCTGATGAACATATTCCTGCATCGCAAATTAAGCTGCGAGTATCTGAAACCGCAGAAGCGACTCGTGCAATAATTAAAGGGCTAGGCATAGGCGGATTACAGCATGACGTAGCGGCGCAATACCCTGATTTAGTGCCTGTATTGCACAGTGAGTTAAGCTGGCCTACCGATGTATGGTTAGTCACGCATCACTTAGTGCATCGCACTGCTAAAGTGCAAGCTTTTGCAGGGTTGCTAAAAACACATTTTAGTAAGTTAGCTGCTAATCAATAGTTTTATACCAACCTGCATAAATCTTTGATCAATTTAACGAATTAAATTTCACTATAACGTCGTTAAAAATTTTTTATTTAGAACAACTAGATACAAAAATTTTTGCCTAGTTCTAGCGTAATTTTCTTAACGTTAAATAGACCCCATATATAAGCAGATTGGTATTAGCAGCATTTTAGCTGTGTTTTAAATGATTATAGTGTTTTTTTTACTTCTATTCCTAGGCGTTTAGCCAAGCGTACTAAGTTTGCTCTATCTAATTCAAGTACTCTTGCTGCTGCCGACCAGTTGTAGTTATGCTGTTTTAATTGCTCGGTAATTATGTTGTATTGCAACGATTCTACAGCTTGTTTTAAAGGTTGGTTGATTAAGGCGTTCGCTGTACTTCGGCTCTCTGCTATAGGGGGTTGCAGCGCACTCGGTGTTAAATCACAGTGCTCGCTTGTAATGGTTATTATTGGATTTTGCCATTGGCTTTGTTTTGCTTTTAGGGCGCTGCGGCTAATGACATGTTCAAGCTCGCGAACGTTACCTGGCCAGTTGTACTGATTAAGCAATGCTTGCGCTTCGGGGCTTAGTTTTAATTGTTTTATCCCTAATTTACGGGCTGTTTGCTCAATAAAATAACCAGCTAAGAGTGTTATGTCGTGCTCGCGTTTACTAAGTGGTGGCACAGTAATAGGGTAGACACTGAGGCGATGGTATAAATCGGCTCTAAAGCGACCTTGAGCTACTTCTTCTTTTAAATTTCTGTTGGTTGCAGCAACGACGCGTACATCTACGTACTTTGGCGTGTCTTCTCCTACCGTTTGTATTTCGCCACTTTGTAGCACTCGTAATAGTTTACTTTGCATGGCCAGGGGCAGTTCGCCAATTTCATCTAAAAATAACGTGCCGCCATCAGCTAATTGAAATTTACCTTGGCGCGAATTTTGTGCGCCTGTAAAAGCCCCTTTCGCATGACCAAAAAATTCACTTTCAGCAAGGCTTTCGGGAAGTGAGGCGCAATTTAAGTGAATAAGCGGTTGATCTTTGCGAGCTGAATTTAAGTGAATATTACGCGCAACAAGCTCTTTCCCTACCCCTGTTTCACCTAATATAAGCACGCTAAAGTTAGATGCTGCAACGAGTTTAATGTCGTTTTTAAGTGTTTGCATTAGCGGACTTTGGCCAATAATTTCACCGCCGTCCCGTGTTAATGCTTCACGATTTAGTTCTTGTACTAATGCACTTGAGTGCTGTGCATGCTGTTTGTAATGGGCAAGTTCTAAGGCCGTTTTAAAGTGCGCGCTACACAGCGTTTGTAAGGTATTGAGTGTATCAGCGCTTATGCTGTTAAATGCATTGGCGTTAAGGCTATCAAACGTAAGTACGCCAAGTAGCGCGTTTTTATCATAAAGAGGTAAACCTAAACATGCATGTACCGGTATGTCGCCGGTTTTAGCTAATAGCAATCCGTCGTATGGATCGGGTAGTGGGCAGTCGTGCGCAAATTGAAGCGCGAGTGTGCTTTTGCAAATAGCTTCTAGGCGAGGGTGTTCTACTATTTTAAATCGTCTGCCTAAACTGTCGGGCATTAATCCTTTAATTGCCAGGGGTTTTAATTGTTCGCCCTGAAGCACTAATAACGCACTTGCATCACTAGGAATAACCCGTTCAACCGTTGCTAGTAATTGATCAAAGCTATGCTCGTGTAGTGTACTTTGAGCAAGCTCTAGAGCAACTTGTGTAAGGTTGAATTGCTGGTTCACGTCAAAATGACCTATTTGTGTTTTTATGAGTTAATTTATAGTAGGTCATAAAGACTCACACTGTAAAGTGATTTAATTTAACTTGTTGAATTTAATTAATTAAACTTGTTGGCACAGTATGTGTAATAGCTAAGTAACGTAGTTAGTTACAGAGATCGCCATGAACACACTAATGCTGAATAATTTAAATAATCAAACACAGTTTAGTTCACTGCATGAGGCACTAGCGTGCGCTGAATACTTTTTTGCTCAGTATGGTGTAGGGCAGGAAATAAAATAATGCGCCCTATAAACTTAACAGAGCCAATGCCAGCACGCGTTGCTATTCATCAAGTATCTCAATGGCCGTTATGGATGCTAGCTTTTAGGCCTTTCTTTTTAGGCGGTGGCTTATTGGCATTTTTGTCAGTGGGGTATTGGCTACTTATTTTAACAGGCCATGCAAGTTGGCACTTATCGATACCTGCGACATTATGGCACGCGCACGAAATGCTGTTTGGCTTTGCAGGAGTTGTAGCTGTTGGCTTTTTACTTACCGCAGCACAAACGTGGACAGGCGTGCCGAGCATAAGTGGCAAAGCCCTTATGTGGCTCACGTTTATATGGCTTGCAGCGCGCTTAGCCTTTTTTGTGATATTGCCTGATATTGCTCATTTTAATTTATATGCTGCACTTACATTACAAGTTATTTGGTGGCTAGGCGCCATAACCGCGTTGGCTAATATGTTATTAAAAGCCAATAGCAAAAGTAACTATCCGTTTTTAGCTATTTTAGCTGTGCTTTGTGGGCTCAATGTATTGTATTTAATACTTGTTTTACAACAAAACATGCAGCTTGCACTTGGTGTGGTTGATACCGCAGTACTGGTAATTACTTTACTAGTTGGCATTGTTGCGGGCCGCGTTTTACCATTTTTTACCGCTAAAGGTCTAGGTTTAGCCGCACAAGTTCGCACTCCTAAAATAGATAAAGCGGTGATGTATTTATCTATTTTGGCTATCACTTTGTTTTTCATCAACAAGTTGTTTTTGAACACGATTAATCCTGCGTTAGTTGTTGCAACTGTTGCTGCGCTTCACCTGCTTAGGGCTGGTTGTTGGTGGGATAGCAAGGTATTGAGAGTGCCGTTGTTATGGTCTTTACATTTTTCTTACTTAGCGTTAGGCGTAGGGTTAATGATGGTTGCATTTAGCTTTTATAGCAGTGCAATACAATTTAAAGATGCGCTGCACTTAATCACTATTGGCACAATAGGTATGATGATTTTAGCAATGATGACGCGTGTATCACATGGTCATACAGGGCGGACACTCGCTATTCCCCATTACATGGCTGTTGCTTTTGCGTTTTTGCTTGTGGCCGCTATTACTCGTTCATTACTCCCTTTTATTATTGGGCCTCACCTTGCTTGGCAAATAAGTGCTTTGCTGTGGTTAGTGGCTTTTTCATTATTTTTAATTCACTGCACACCTATATTAACGCGGCGTCGTGTTGATGGGCGTCGTGGTTAGTTCATCCATAGGAAACACATATGTTATCTGATAAAACCATTGAGATTGTAAAAAGCACAGTTCCGTTATTAGCGCAGGCGGGTACGGTTGTTACCGATCATTTTTATAAGCGTTTATTTAGCCATAATCCTGAGCTTAAAAATATTTTTAATATGGCGAATCAAGATACAGGTCGTCAGCAATTTGCACTTTTTAATGCATTGGCTGCGTATGCACAAAATATTGATAATTTAGCCGTATTAAAAGAAGCGCTAACACGTATTAATCATAAGCATACCAGCTTGAATATTTTACCTGAGCATTACCCTATTGTAGGTGCACACTTAATTGGTACGCTTAAAGAGCTTCTTCCTGAGCAATTTACTCCCGATGTTGAATACGCTTGGCGCGAAGCTTACGGCGTACTTGCTGATATTTGTATAACCGAAGAAGCTGCTTTGTATGAGCACAGTAAAAATAAACACGGTGGTTGGGCGGGAACTCGCCAATTTGAAATAACCAACAAACAGGCCGAATCAGAACTAGTAACGAGTTTTACACTTACGCCAGTTGATGGCGAAGCTGTTATTACACATAAACCAGGGCAGTATTTAGGTATTAAAGTTAAGCCAGAGGGCGCTGAATATGAAGAAATTCGCCAGTATTCTATTTCACAAAAAAGTAACGCTAAAAACTACCGTATTAGTGTTAAAAAAGAGCTACAGCCAAAGCCTGGCATGGTGTCTAATTATTTACACTCATTAGAGCAAGGCACTATTGTTGAGTTGTACCCGCCGGCAGGAGACTTCTTTTTACGCAATAACACAAGTCCAGTGGTTCTCATTTCAGCAGGTGTTGGGCAAACGCCAATGCTGGCTATGCTTGAAACGTTATTAAGTGACAACTCTAATCAAGAGATTATGTATTTACATGCCTGCGAAAATACTCAGCAGCATTCGTTTTCAAAATATTTAAATGAGTTAAATGTAGTTTATAACCGCTTACAAACAATGACGTGGTTTAACCAAGCGACAGAGGGCGCTGACTTTACTGGGTTAATGAACCTAAACGCAGTACAAGCACAGCTACCATTGAGTAATGGTGACTTTTACTTATGTGGTCCTGCCGGTTTTATGGCATTTATAAAAAACCAGTTACTTGAGTTAGGTGTTAAAAACGAGCAGATTCATTATGAAGTGTTTGGTCCGCATCAAGACTTGTAATAACGCTTTAAAATAGAAAAAGGCGTGCAGCGATGTGCTGCGCGCCTTTTTTATAAACTTTAAAGTGCCTTATAACTCTTTACAGGTCACACCTTCAAGTACTGTAGTAAGCTCTTTTTTAGGATAGTAAAGTTCGCATTGATTATTACGTAGTTGCAAAATAAACTTCTCAGATTTTATATTATGCGCGCCCATAATTACTCTGCCATCAGACCCTTTACTCATTGCATGATCAATTAGCAGTTCGCTACGTTTAGTAAATACGGAATCGGAAAGTGTTACTAATGCGCCTCCCTTAGCTTGTTGAATTGCCTGTTGTAGTGTTGTAATAACGCTGGGATTAACGCTCGTTAATATAGCGGGTTTAGCGGGCTCACTATTTACACTTTGGCATCCTCCCAAAGCGAATAAGGTAGCTAATGGGAGTAATAATTTAGCCATTACCTTTCCTCACTCAGTGTTGGCCAAGTTAAGTCCATATTACGCTGGGTAAATTGCTCAGGCATATTTAAAGGAATGAGAGATTCACGAGAGCTTGAAAAATTAGCTGGCTCTGCTTTTGCAGCAGCCGTTCTAATTGGACAACTGCCATTTTCAACATGAAACAATGCGGTGGCTAAAACGGCCTCGTCACTGTCGCCTAACTGATGATCAAAGTCGTCCTCAATTTCACAACCTTGAACATCAGCATCAAATTGTGGAGTAGGGGTTGGTGTAAAACCCGCAGCGTATTCGCCAAATCCTTTGCTATTTACGCCACTAAATTGAATAGTGTAATAGGTTGTTGCGCAGTTATGAGTTGGGGTAAAGCCATAGGGCTTACCGCAGGTTGTGTCGCCAATTAAAATAACTTCTGCGTCTATACCTTTTAAACCATTAATAAAAGCTTCTGATGCCGAACAGGTGCCTGATGTGCTTAATACATAAACCTTTGATAGGTTTAAATCAGGTAGGTTTTCACCTGTGCTAAAAAAAGTAGAGTAATCTATTTCTTCATCAATAAATGGAAAAGGTGAATCAACGGGTTGTTTATCGTTTTGTTGAGTTTGATAATAAAAGCGGTTGTTAACGTTGGCATTACCGGCAACCATATAAGCCAATTGTGCTGACAGTGCTAATAAACCACCACCGTTATATCTAAAGTCGATTACAAGCTCATCAATACCATCGGTTTTAAACTTATTTACTGCATCAATAAGCCCTTCTTGGGCAATGCTTATATGGCTATTAAATTGCATGTAACCCACGCTTGAACCATTTGCGGTTGTAATCGTTTTAACATTTTGAACTGGTGTTTGTTCAATATTGCCAGCGGTTACATTAAATGTTTTTTCGGCACCATCGTTACTGCGTACAACAATAGTATGTGAGTCGCCGTTAGTAGGACTAAATAAACCTTCGTTAAGCGTATCTACACCCGACTGTGTATTGGTATTAATGCTAACACCGTCAACTGAAAGTACAGTATCACCACGTTGAAAGCCTATTTGGCTTGCAGGTGAATCATCTTCAAGATAAGCGACGCGTAAAATACGGTCGGCTGTATCGCCAATAAACGCCCAATTTATACCGTAACCAGAAGTAACGCCCGATTGCGCTTCTTGGAAGTAATCTTCAGTAGGTTCTGAAAAATGAAAGTTATCTTTTTTTGCACCTGAGTCGGTAAGCTGCTCTGTTTTTAATTGGGCAAAATAATCGGCTACTGTGGCAAAGCTTTCAGGATCGTTATCGGCAATCTCATCATACCAAAGGTAGGTTTCGTCGCTCCAAGAGCGAAGCCAGAGTTTTTCGTAAAGGGCAGAACCGGCTTGATCTGGGTAAGGCTCGTTGTTATTAAAGGGATCATTACCCGTACGCGGGGTTTCGCAAAAGTTTTTTAAATCGTTAGAGGGTTCAAATACACCCGCAGTCCATGTTGGACTGCTACTAACAGGTGTTGTAACTACAGGGGCTGAGTCGATACCGCTACCGCCGCCGCCACAACCGGTCAAAGCAAAGCCCGCAAATGCAGTGAAAATGGCAAGCGAGGTTTTATTTTTTTTAAACATAGGTAAGGGCTTTTTTTTGTAAATAAGTTGTTTAAAATATTACAACACTCGCTCGTTTATTCAACATTTATAACTTTGATTTATGTAAATGAGTGTTAAAGCTTAGAGCTTGCTCGCACTACTTGTATCTGCGAATGCTTGCTTTTTCCACGCATTAAATAACTTTTGCTGTTTATCAGAGATTTTTAAACCGTATGTTTTCTGCATGTAAGCGTAAGTGTCGGCTATACGTTTACGTGCATAGACAGGCGGTTCAACTACACGTTGCTTAAAGTTTACTTTTACTTCGCAGCGACCATACTGTGTGGCGTTTTCGCTAAGCATGCCAAAACGATAATTAGAGCGATCGGCATTAATTTCGCCAATAGCTGGCGCTAAGTTATTTATATCAGCTTCCATTTTTCTAAATTTAGCACTTACTTTACGGCAGTTTTTACGTCCGCCATCTTGCCAACATTGTAGCTGATGACCAAATTCCCACGCCGGAACAATATGTTCCCACTCAATGCGTAGTGCTCGCACATTTACTTTGCCTGAGCGGGTAAGTGTATTTCGAGGAATGTAACCACAGTTAGAAGGATCAGGAATGAGTTTTTTGCCTTCTTTTTTAATATCACAGCCGCAGTAAATGCTTTTGGCGTTGTCAGGTAGGGTTTTAATTAAATGTCTTTTAGCCGTTGAAAAACGGGTAAATTGTTCGGCTGATACCGAAACGCACACACAACAAGCCAATAAGGCCAGAATAAATCGAGTCATATCCATCACAAATGTGAACTACAGGAATAGGCAGTTTAAAGCCTTGAAGATAAAAGATAAAGTTAACTTAAGGCCTACGCTTATATTAATAAAAAGTGCCTGATTAATTTTTTACTCAAAGTTATTTTCACTATTCATTTATTTCTTACTATTTATCGTATTTTAACCACACAAGGTTACCCGTTAAGGAGTATGCTTAAAGCTTACTCAATATGAGGATTTGGATTGCAAATGAAATTTGTTGATTATTATGCAGTGCTTGGAATATCGCCTGATGCAGATGATAAAGCGGTTAAAGTAGCTTATAAAAAGTTAGCCAGAAAATATCACCCAGATGTAAGCAAAGAGCCTCAAGCAGAAGATAAGTTTAAAGAAATAGCAGAAGCTTACGAAGTCATCCATAACAAAGAAGAACGCACTAAATACGACGAGTTACGTCGTCACCAACAAAATCGTGCTCGTCAACAGCAAGGCCATTATGGTGGTAACAATGCCTCTTCGCAAAGTAATTATCAGCAAAGCGATCCTCAAACCGACCAAGAGTTTTCTGACTTTATTAATTCAATGTTTGGCGGAGCTGGTGGATTCGATCGTTCCGGGCAGAGCAGAAGTAACGCCGCTCGCGCGCAAAAAGGACAAGATGTGGAAATAGAGTTCCCAATTTTTCTTGAAGAGACTTTAGTTGATACCGTGAAGCCTGTTGAGTTTATGTTACCGCAGCGAGACAGCAGTGGCCGTGTCACTGAAATTAAAAAATCACTTAAAGTGAAAATTCCTGCAGGCTCAGTAAATGGCGAACGAATTCGACTAAAAGGGCAAGGCGGATTAGGGTCAGCGAATGGGCAAAATGGCGACTTGTATTTACAAATTAGTTTAGTGCCTCACCCATTATTTGATGTTGAGGGTCATAACCTAAATATAGTTGTCCCTCTTGCACCATGGGAAGCGGCTCTTGGTACAAAGCTAAATTTACCTACGTTGACAGGAAAAATCCAATTAACTATTCCTTCTAATAGTCAGTCTGGTCAACGCTTGCGTATTAAAGGTAAGGGATTAATGAGTAAAAAAGCTAAAGGTGATTTATTTGCTGTGCTTAAAATTGTTAATCCAACATCTGTTGATGATACCAGTAAAAAACTTTGGGAAGAATTAGCCGAAAAAGCTCACTTTAATCCCCGTAATAACTGGAGCAAGCCATAATGCAAATTATCGTGACACAAAAGGACGATTTACTTACTAGCAAAGAGCTATGTTTGAGTAGTGATATTAGCGAAGCAATTTTATATGAGCTAGTTGAGCATAATATTGCGGTTCCAATTGAGGGGGAGCATGTTACACAGTGGCAATTTACGGTATCTGCAGTGACCTTAGTTAAAAAAGCGGCCCGTATCCAACATGACTTTTCGTTAGATTGGTCGGCAATAGCTTTAGTTTTACAATTACTGGATGAGCGTGATGAGTTGATTTTCGAAAACGAAATGTTAAAGCGACATTTGAGTCGATTTAAGCACTTGGAATAAAATAAGCACTAGGCTTATTTACTCTTTGATAAGTGGGCGCTAGCTCTCAAAAACCAATATGACTACTTTGATTTATTCTTATTTTTAATTCGGATAAATCGTTTTAGTCGTATATTTTGTATAAGTAGTAATATTCCACTTAAACAAAAAAGTACACTGGTTGCTGAAAAGCTAATAAGCAGTGGATTATTAAAATTCTCTCGCTCATCGTAATCCATAATATGTAACATCCAAAAAAAGTCGAATATTCGCCATAGCGTGCTGCGAACGGTGACAACTTTGCCGTTATTTTCTGACAAGTACAGTGTTGTGTTAAAAGTGTCGTCAAATTGGACCTGCCAAACATTGGTTTTATATCCGACTTCCCGCGTACCTTGCTTTAGTAGTACAACGCTTGTTACTTGAGCGTCAATAAGTAAGTGTGCTTTAGCATTTGCGGTAATTTGTATTTTAGTTGGCGGTTCAAATGGTCGGCCTGTTATGCCATTGAAGCTTTGCTGCTCGTTATTACTAAAGAAAGTAATAAGTGGTGTAGTTAAGAAGTTCTCAAAAATTATTTGTGTTGGATTAACCACCTGAGAGGCAATATCGTCAAGGGAGGCAACATAATCAGCCTGCGTAAATGGGTTATTAAGAGTACGTGTTGCAAGATGCTCCCCATGAACTTTATCAAGAGGGATTGCACTCATAATTAAACCACCTAGTAACCATGCTAAAATTTGTAGTGCTAATAAATAACCTAACCATTTATGTAACTTGCGAGCATGTTTAAATATTTTTTTATTCATGTTTTAGTCTTATTATTTTTAGAGGCTAGTTTATTACATTAATGGGATAAGTTACTGCGACATTTTGTCGCAGTTTGTACTATAGCTTACTGTAATCATTTAAAAATAAAAAAGATTACACTTAAATCCCTAACATGACTTATCTGTTTAATTGAGCTGGATGTTTGATATCCAGCTAGCTTTAAATGCTAAAAAATACTTAAAAGCTGCGAAATATCCATATAAAGTGGTTAATAGAGCATAGTTGATTTGGTATAACGGTAAAACTGCGTTAAAGTTTGCAATGAAATTATTAGAGGATAAATACGAAACGATGTCGGAAATTCAATTTTTAAATGTAGATCTTGAGCTTGAATCAAAGCAAGATATTAGTTTGCTAGTGGCGGACTTGAAAAAAGTCGCGACGATTTTACATTATGACAAAGACGAATACCGTCAACTAGCGCGTATTGAAGCTACAGGTGAGGTGAGCACACCTGATAAAGCCATAAACCATATATGTGAGCTTATTGAATCGTGTTCGCGTAACGCGCTAAAGCAATGGTTAAGCTGTTCACGTAGAACGTTTGATATTGGTTTTGAATCAGGGACTTCTCCTAAGTGCTTTAATCAAGCCTTAGATGCAGATACATTATTGCGTATATCTGCGATTGGTGCGGGTATGGAAATTACCATTTACCCAATCGAAAAGTAACTATCTTCGCTCTACGACTGCTGCGGTCATTTTTGATACGCAGCACAGCTCATTGCGGCTATTTGTAATTTTTATTTCCCACACTGAACTACGTTTGCCAATATGAAATGCTCTAGCCGTGGCTGTTAAAGTGCCGTTGCGAGATGCTTTTAAATGACTTGCGCTAATCTCCTGCCCTACACAGTAAAATTTAGTAAAATCGACAACAAAGTTAGCGGCATAGCTGGCAACTGTTTCGGCAAGTACAACGTTAGCACCGCCGTGAACCATGCCCATTGGGTTATGATGTTCAGGAATTGCCGGCATTGTGGCAACCAAATAATCATCGCCAATTTCTGTGACTTCTATCCCCATAGTTTTCATTAATGTTCCTTGGCCATTAATGCCTTGCTCTAACTGCTTGCACAGCTCTAAGGTGATGGGCTGGTACCAAATACTCATAATGTCTCCTTTGCATTTTTAATCATTTATAAACTTAGCTTTAGTTATATCCTTGAAATGTACACAAGTGAAATTACTTTAGCTATTTTAAGGCTTAATTTAAATTTGCGATTTTTATTTAACTGTATATACTCACAGTTAAATGTACTGTATGGAAAACCAGTTGTATGCGACCATTAACGAACCGCCAAGCTCAAATACTCGAACTAATTAAAGTTTTTATTAAAGACACTGGTATGCCCCCTACACGTGCTGAAATAGCGCAAACATTAGGTTTTAAAAGTGCCAATGCTGCTGAAGAACATTTAAAAGCACTTGCTAAAAAAGGCGCAATTAAAATGAAACCAGGTGCAAGCCGTGGTATCCAATTAATTGAAGAAGAAGAGCCAGAACAATTAGGTTTACCGCTTATAGGGCGTGTTGCTGCTGGTTCACCTATTTTGGCGCAAGAGCACGTTGAAAGTCACTGCAAAATCGATCCATTAATGTTTAAACCGGCTGCAGATTTTTTACTACGCGTTAACGGTATGAGCATGAAAGATATTGGTATTATGGATGGTGATTTACTTGCTGTACATCGTACTCAAACCGCTGAAAATGGACAAGTTGTTGTTGCTCGCCTAGACGAAGACGTAACTGTAAAACGTCTTGAGAAAGCGGGTCGTAAAGTATTACTTCATGCTGAAAACGACGATTTTGACTCTATTGAAGTAGATCTTGAGAATGAGTCTTTTAATATTGAAGGCTTAGCCGTTGGCGTTATAAGAAACGCTGATTGGATGTGACTTGAAAAATAGCTTTTAAACAAGCAGTTTTATAAATGCGTACTAATTAGTACGCATTTTTGTTTTAAAATTTGTACTAAAAATAGGGCGTAAACAGCCCACTGACTATTTAAGCTGTAAACTTTTTTGCACTTATATTTTCCCCCTCCGAATGCGTTAAACCCCTTTGTTTTGCTCATATTTTGAACTTCCTGTCGCCCAGTTGATTACCGATTTTTTATTAATTATTCAATATCACCTGATTGTTTTTTATACTAAAACTTGCTTGTTGTTCGTTTTTTAGCTAATTGTTAATGTGCTGAGCTAATAATAACTCACAGCTTTTTAGTTTTGAGAACACACAATATACACAAACCCGTTGTTGGCGCAGCAAAACCAATCAATATTAAATGAGATTGACTAAAAAAATAAAAATAACGAATTGGCGTTTAAGCCGTATGCCTCTTCGCTTTGCATTCGCAATAGCATCAAAGGAGCCGTCACATGGGTAAACTGACCTCTACCTTGTGGCTTATATTATGTGTTTTTTCGCACCCAGTTTTGGCTAACAGCCAATACAATATGCGCAAAGGCGTAACCGATATAAGCAATAATGTATATCAGCTGCACATGACCATATTTATAATATGTTGTGTGATTGGGGTGATAGTGTTCGCAATTATGTTCTGGGCACTTATTCATCACCGTAAATCTAAAGGGGCTGTACCTGCCCAATTTCACGAAAGCACTAAAGTAGAAATACTTTGGACTGCAATTCCGTTTGTTATTTTAATTGCTATGGCAGTACCAGCCACTAAAACCCTAATTGCAATGGAAGATGCCAGCAAAGCTGATCTCACTATTAAAATTACGGGTTCGCAATGGAAATGGCATTATGAATATATGGGCGAAGATGTAGAGTTCTACTCTATTTTATCTACCCCGCAAGATGAAATCGCGAATCTTGCAGATAAAAATCCTAACTACTTACTTGAGGTTGATAAGCCTCTTGTACTGCCAATAAATCAAAAAGTACGATTTTTAATGACTTCTGACGATGTTATTCACTCTTGGTGGGTACCTGATTTTGCAGTTAAAAAAGATGCGAACCCCGGCTTTATAAACGAAACATGGACGAACATAAACGAAGAAGGTACTTACCGAGGACAATGTGCTGAGTTGTGTGGTAAAGACCATGGCTTTATGCCCGTTGTGGTGGTCGCTAAATCTGAAGCTGATTTTAAAACATGGCTTGCAGATGCAAAGCAGGCTAAACAAAAAGCAGCATTAGCAGATGCCGCATTACTTGATAAAACCCTCCCAAAAGAAGAATTAATGACTTTAGGCGAACAAGTATATATGGCTAATTGTGCTGCATGTCATCAACCTACTGGCATGGGGTTACCGGGCGTATTTCCTGCACTTAAAGGCAGCCCGATAGTGCTTGGCGATATAAAAGATCACATTGATGTAGTTATCCATGGACGACCCGGTACGGCAATGCAAGCTTTTGCCAAGCAGTTATCTATAAAGCAATTAGCTGCGGTTATTACTTATAAACGTAATGCGTGGGGTAATGATACGGGTGATGTTATTCAACCGAGTCAAATACAGACAGCACTTGATGCCAAAGTGGAGGCGAACTAATGAGTAGCATAGTAGAACAACCTAACGCCAATGAAGCTCATCATGCTCATCACCCAGCTAAAGGTTTTAAACGCTGGCTTTACACAA
The DNA here is from genome assembly GCF_030407615.1 of Pseudoalteromonas sp. APC 3355. Classification (NCBI taxonomy): domain Bacteria; kingdom Pseudomonadati; phylum Pseudomonadota; class Gammaproteobacteria; order Alteromonadales; family Pseudoalteromonadaceae; genus Pseudoalteromonas; species Pseudoalteromonas sp. APC 3355. Next base: position 16,855 of record NZ_JASDDB010000018.1, read on the forward strand.
CTAATCATAAAGATATAGGTAGTTTATATTTAATTTTTTCGCTGACCATGTTCTTAATTGGTGGCGCAATGGCTATGGTGATCAGGGCTGAATTATTTCAACCAGGTTTACAGTTGGTCGATCCTCACTTTTTTAATCAAATGACCACAGTGCATGGTTTAATTATGGTTTTTGGTGCGGTTATGCCGGCCTTTACAGGCCTTGCTAACTGGATGATACCACTCATGATTGGCGCGCCAGATATGGCATTGCCAAGAATGAATAACTGGAGCTTTTGGATTTTACCGTTTGCGTTTTTAATCCTATTGGCATCGTTATTTATGCCTGGTGGGGGTCCTGCATTTGGTTGGACTTTTTATGCACCACTGTCCACAACATACAGTAATGATAATACTGCATTGTTTGTATTTGCCGTACATATTATGGGAATTAGCTCGATAATGGGCGCAATCAATGTGATTGTAACCATAGTGAACTTACGTGCCCCCTGCATGACATGGATGAAGTTGCCCTTATTTGTATGGACGTGGTTAATTACTGCCTTTTTATTAATAGCCGTAATGCCAGTGCTTGCAGGGGCTGTCACTATGGTACTTACCGATAAGTATTTTGCGACCAGCTTTTTTGATGCCGCAGGCGGTGGCGACCCGGTGATGTTCCAACACATTTTTTGGTTTTTTGGTCACCCTGAAGTATACATAATGATTCTTCCTGCCTTTGGCATTATATCGACCATAGTGCCTACCTTTTCTCGTAAAAAACTTTTTGGTTATGCATCAATGGTCTACGCCACATCCTCAATTGCGCTACTTAGCTTTATTGTTTGGGCGCATCATATGTTTACCACTGGGATGCCGGTCGCTGGCGAGTTGTTTTTTATGTACGCGACCATGCTTATATCGGTACCTACAGGAGTAAAAGTATTTAATTGGGTTGCCACAATGTGGAAAGGCTCAATAACTTTTGAAGTGCCAATGCTTTTTAGTATTGCGTTTATTGTGCTGTTTACCTTGGGTGGTTTTTCGGGATTGATGCTGGCAATTACACCTGCTGACTTTCAATATCACGATACTTATTTTGTAGTGGCGCACTTTCATTATGTATTAGTAACAGGGGCTGTATTTTCGATAATGGCAGGGGCTTATTACTGGCTGCCCAAGTGGACGGGCAATATGTTTAATATCACATTGGCTAAATGGCATTTTTGGCTATCGCTGGTGAGCGTGAACGTACTGTTTTTTCCTATGCATTTTGTAGGGCTTGCTGGTATGCCGCGTCGAATTCCCGATTACGCTCTTCAATTTGCCGACTTTAACGCAATCATAAGTATTGGTGGGTTTGCCTTTGGTTTATCGCAATTGTTGTTTGTAGCTGTGGTAATTAAATGCGCGCGTGGCGGTGATAAAGTGCCTGCAAAAGTATGGGAAGGAGCAGAAGGGCTTGAGTGGGAAGTTGACTCTCCAGCGCCATATCATACTTTTTCTACGCCGCCGGTAATTAAGTAATGACACACGCACCGCTACTCAAACGTTTGGTACTTATTTGCATAGGCATGTTTGCCTTTGCCTTTGCTTTAGTACCTTTGTATGACGTGTTTTGTGATGTAACAGGGCTTAATGGAAAGCCTTCGCTTGAGCAAGCAGAGCAAAGTACACAAATAGTACAAAACCGAGAAGTCGGCGTTAGCTTTACTACTCACGCACAAAGTGGTGCACCGTTTGAAGTTAAATCAAAAGAATACAGTGTAGTGGTAAAACCCGGTGCAATGCGTGAGGTAATGTTTAGCGCTAAAAATAACAGCAATCTGGATAAAGTAATGCAGGCTGTACCATCAGTCTCACCAGGTAAAGCGGCAAAGTATTTACATAAAATAGCTTGTTTTTGCTTTGATCAGCAACCTCTAAAAGCAGGGGAAGAACTTGAATTTAAATTACTTTTTTATGTTGATACCGCATTGCCAAGCGACATTGAAGAATTAACTTTATCTTATACCGTATTTGATATTAGTGAACAGCTGGTGGCAAGTAATAACTAGCTTTTTAAACTAGTGTGAAACTAGGAGTAAATAAAATGAATCAAGAATATGAGCATTATTACGTACCTGAGCAAAGTCCGTGGCCTATTGTAGGTGCTGTTGCATTGTTTTTTATTGCAGTAGGGGCAGGCTTAACAGTTATGAGTGTAGGTAAAGAAAGTGGTAGCGGGGTTTATCTGCTTTATGCCGGTATTGCTGTACTTGTGTATATGTTGTTTAGCTGGTTTAAAAATGTAATTAGTGAGTCGGACCAAGGTTTGTACTCAGCACAAATGGATCGCTCTTTTAGACAAGGTATGAGCTGGTTTATTTTTTCTGAAGTTATGTTTTTTATGGCCTTTTTTGGTGCGCTTTTTTATGCACGGGTATTGTCGGTACCTTGGCTTGGAGGCGCAGGCAATAATGCAATGACTAACGAGGTATTATGGCCTACTTTTGAAGCCGTTTGGCCGCTAGTTTCAACACCTGCTGGCGAAACTACTCAAGCTATGGGCTGGCAAGGCTTACCACTTATAAATACCTTAATACTGCTTACTTCCTCAATTACTTTACATTTTGCCCACGTAGCGATGGAAAACAATAAACGCACTCCACTTAAGGTTTTTTTAGGCGCTACTATTTTATTGGGCGTTTGCTTTTTAGGGCTGCAAGTTGAGGAGTACATGCATGCATATAATGACCTTAATCTAACGCTAGATGCGGGCATTTACGGTAATACGTTCTTTTTATTGACTGGTTTTCATGGCATGCATGTAACGCTAGGAACCGTACTTTTATTTGTAATATTTTTACGGATATTAAAAGGGCACTTTACTAAAGATAAGCACTTTGCTTTTCAAGCAGCTGCTTGGTATTGGCACTTTGTAGATGTGGTGTGGCTGTGTTTGTTTGTATTTGTATATGTGCTGTAGCGTTTATTGGCGAATTATTTGCTTTAATAAAACCAAGTTTAAGCGCTGCAATAACAACAACTAAAACAACGACCGAAAACAATACGCGACGACCTAAAAAGTGAGACATAGGTCGTCCCTCTGTTTTCCCTGACACCATAATAAACAATGCTCTAAATAAGTTAAAAAGTATAAATATTAACAACAGTACGATAATAATTTTAATAATCACTGAGTTGACCCTTTATGCAGTTAGTTTTATGGCACAAACAAAAGCTTAGCTCACTAATCACACTTTGTATGGTTGTGGTTGTTGTACTTGTGTGTGTGCGATTAGGGTTTTGGCAGTTGGAGCGAGGTGAGCAAAAGCAGCAACAACTAACCGCCATTGCTAAGCAACAGACTCGTGGTGTGATGAGCTGGTCTCAATTACTTAACCTGCCTGATAGCTGGAACAAAACTGGTGTATTGGTTGAGTTAAAAGGGCGGTTTGTACAAAACCAATATTGGCTTTTAGATAATCAAGTTTATAACGGGCAAGTAGGGTACGACTTACTTGCTTTAATAAAGCCAGAAAGCGAAGAAAAAGTGATTTTAGTTAATTTAGGATGGGTAAAAGCGCCTATATCTAGAGATACACTGCCAAAGGTTGCTCTGCCTACAGGTGTTTTTATTCTTAAAGCGCAAATAAAAGAAAATAACTTAAGTAGCTTTACGCTTGAAGATAAAACTACAAATAACGACTTACCTACAAGAATCCAATCTATCGACTTGAATATGCTGAGCACCCAAAGCCAGCAATCATTAATTAATTTTATGGCTTACAGACAAGGTACTGGTGATGAGATTGCAACACCTCATTATGAGGCCGTTGTTATGAGCCCTCAAAAGCATAATGCCTACGCTGTGCAATGGTTTTTAATTGCTGTTGCATGTGCTGTTGTGGCTATTTTTGCGAGTAAAAAAAGGACACATAATGAAAAATAATCCCCTTTTGTTGTTTGTGGGCTGCTGCGCAATCCCATTGGTTTTGGCATATGGCGCTTTAAAGTTTGATTGGTTGCCTACTGCAATTACTAATAATGGTGAGTTTTTAAGCCAAGAAATAAAACTTAAAAATTGGCCGCAAAATAATCCCAAACAATGGACTATCGCACTTAATTATTCAAACGAATGTAACACCCCATGCAGCGAACAGCTCAATGCACTTAATAACTTATATGTGGCACTTGGTAAAAACCAAGGCAAGGTTGATATGGCTGTAATGGGAAGCCCCGACAATAAAAATCTACCATGGAAAATTATTACCGAACAACAGAGTTTAAATCCTGCAAGTTTATATTTAATTGATCATATGGGGTTAGTGGTACTTGAATATCCCTTTAAGGTCGAGCCACAAGAAAACCGTTTAGTACAAAAAGGGTTATTAAAAGATCTAAAAAAATTACTTAACTATTCTCGTTCTAGCTAATTAAGTTGAGCTTAAGGTGGAGTATCTGATGTATAAAAATTATAAAAAATTAGTATTAATAACAGGATTACTCGCTTTGATTGTAGTTGCTTTAGGTGCGTACACCCGCTTAAGTGATGCAGGTTTAGGGTGCCCCGATTGGCCTGGTTGTTATGGCTTTTTAACGGTACCTAAGCATGAGGCTGACATAGCCTTAGCAACTCAAAGCTACCCCGATATGATGTTCGAAACCGCAAAAGCGTGGAAAGAAATGATTCATCGCTATTTTGCAGGTGCTTTAGGCTTACTTATTTTAGGTTTATTTGTGTTGGCTTTTTTAAAACGCCAATATCCAACTACGCCAGTTAAATTGCCTTTGGCTTTACTTCTACTAGTGGTGTTTCAGGCAGCCCTTGGTATGTGGACAGTAACCATGAACCTTCAGCCGCTTATTGTAATGGGCCACTTATTAGGGGGCTTTAGTATTTTGTCACTTATAACGCTTTTATATTTACGGCTAACCGCAAAACCTATTATGGGTGGTGATAGCGGCGCAAAACGCTATTTTGGTTTAAGTTTAGTAGCGCTCAGTGTATTGATTATCCAAATTGCACTTGGTGGTTGGCTGGCTGCAAATTACGCCGCTCCTCATTGTAGTGGTTTGCCATTGTGTAATTACGCACAACCGTTTTCATTGAGTAGCGTATTTCAATTACCACTTGAGCACAGTAATTATGAATTTGGTGTGTTATCGCAGCAAGCGCGTATGTCTATTCATTTATTACACCGCATTTGGGCACTGGTTACTTGCATCGTCCTGGCGCTAATTATGTGGAAAATATACAGCCAAGCGTACTCTAAAAAAATTAAAAATTGCGTGGTGAGCGTATTACTTACCCTGCTTTGCCAAATTAGCTTAGGGCTTATTTTAGTACATTGGCATATTCCGTTGGGAGTTGCACTGGCGCATAACTTGATGGCTGCCATACTATTATTAAGTATGGTTAGGTTGTGTTATTACCTAAAATCACGCACATAAAGGGTAAATATAATGGCACTTATAATTGATAAAAAAATACTGCTACCCGTTAATACTCAATCGCTAATTTCGCGTACTCATAATTTGCTGCAAGACTACTTAGCAATTAGTAAATTTAAAGTGGTAGCCATGCTGGTACTAACAGCTTGGGTTGGTTTAGCGCTGGCTCCTGATGTAGGGCGAGGTATGGCTGTACAGTTTATTAGCTTGTTAGGTATAGGACTACTTTCTGCTGCTGCAGCGGTTATTAATCATGTGGTTGATAGTGAGATAGACTCAAAAATGGCAAGGACTCGTCATCGTCCTGTGGCTAAAGGGCGCTTAAGTAAAACACATGCGCTTAGTTTTGCAGCTGTTATTGGGGTTGCTGGTTTTATTATGCTAATGGTGTGGGCTAATACCTTAACCGCTATATTAACGTTATTTGCATTGGTAGGTTATGCATTTGTTTATACATCATTTTTAAAGCGTGCTACACCGCAAAATATTGTTATAGGTGGGTTGGCTGGCGCAATGCCTCCATTATTAGGTTGGGTGTCAGAAACAAACCAAATGGCAGCAGCCCCTTGGTTACTTGTAATGATAATATTTACCTGGACTCCGCCACACTTTTGGGCGCTGGCTATAGCACGAAAAAGTGATTACGAACGCGCTAAAATCCCTATGTTACCAGTAACCCATGGAATCGACTTTTGTAAAACGTGCGTCGTTGCCTACTCTGTTTTACTCGCTGTTGTTTGCGTATTACCTTATTTAATCGGTATGTCTGGATTAATATATTTAATAGGTGCGTGTGTATTAAATGCAGTGTTTATATATAAAGCCGTCAAATTAAAAATTGCTGGAAATGATGAGACTGCAATGGACTTATTTCGTTTTTCGATTATTCATTTAATGGTACTCTTTGTAATCTTATTTATAGATAAATGGCTCCCTTTATGAAGCAGTTATGGCTTGGATTAATTGTTATTTTAGTTTTGTTTTTATCGGCATGTTCAAACGAAAATAGTCCGCCAGATGTAGATGCATTAGTTTACGAAAATGCAAAGCCACTGTCTGATTTTACGTTAAACGATCAGCGCGGCGAATTAGTGACTAAGCAACAATTTTTAGGACAGTGGAATTTAGTATTTTTAGGCTACACAAGCTGCCCAGATATTTGTCCATTAACACTAGCTAAGTTAAATGCTGTTTATAAAAACTTACAGGCAGATTATCCGCTACAAATTTGGTTTTTATCGGTTGATCCAAAACGCGATACACCAGCTAAACGAAAGCAATATATAGATTACTTTAATCCTGACTTTTTAGCTGTATCAGGGGAACATAAACACCTTTTTCCTGTTGTTAGAGAGCTTGGTTTAATTTACGCGATTAGCGATAGTAGTGAATCAGAATATGCAGTTGATCATAGTGCTTCGGTCGCTATGGTTGATCAAAATGGAGCCGTTAGAGCTATTTTTAAACCAGAATTTAAACAAGGTAGTGTGCCATTAATTAACGCGACGATTTTAACGCAAGAGTTTAAAAAAATAGCCGATTACTACAAAAACTAGTTTTTACTTTTTACCAATTTGAAAGGAGCTTTAGGCTCCTTTTTTTGTTTTTTAACGACGATTTAAATTTAATTAAGCATTTTATGGCAATTTTAATAACTAGGGCTAAGCTTTTGTTATGAATTGAATTGACAGGGAATGCACCTACAAAATGCTAAAACTTCCGAGCGAACTTGCTATTACGCAAGTTGAAACACTACATCAAGATTTACTGCACGAACTCAATAGCAACGATGATATCTGTCTTGATATTAACGATGTAATTTCTGCTGATACTGCCTCAATTCAACTTTTATGCGCCTTACAAAAACACCTACTTACCATACAGCACAAAATCATTTGGGTAGGCAGTAGCGAGGCCTTAACACATACAATCAATAAACTTGGCTTAAGCCAATACTTAACAACCGAAAGTAAAAGTTAGGGGTATATATGAAAAGAATTTTAGCGGTTGATGACTCAGCATCGATGCGTCAAATGGTGAGCTTTACATTAAAAACCGCAGGGTTTGATGTAACCGAAGCTAAAGATGGCAGTGAGGCTCTCGCTATAGCCAAGCAGCAAGACTTTGATGCCGTGATCTCAGATGTAAACATGCCAATAATGGATGGAATTACATTAATACGAGAGTTGCGTACTTTGCCTAGTTATAAATTTACACCATTACTGATGCTTACAACGGAGTCGGGTTTAGAAAAAAAAGTAGAAGGTAAAGCTGCTGGGGCAACAGGTTGGATTGTTAAACCATTTAATCCCGATCAGCTACTAGCGGTAATTAAAAAAGTTATTCGCTAAGGAGCGCAGTGTGAGTATAGATTTAAGTCAATTTTTTGAAGTTTTCTTTGAAGAGAGTTTTGAAGGCCTAGATACCATGGAGGCTGAGCTATTAAACTTAGTGCCAGGTGAGGAAGATTTAGAAACTATCAACACTATTTTTAGAGCTGCTCACTCAATAAAAGGAGGCAGTGGGACATTTGGTTTTAGCTCCGTTGCTGACTTTACTCATGTACTTGAAACACTACTGGATCAAATTCGCCAAGGTGAACGAGAGCTTAGTACCGAGCATGTTAATTTATTACTCAAAGCTGTGGATTGCTTACGCGCTTTACTTGCTGCACTTCAAGGTGAACAAGAGCCAGATTTAACCGAAGCAGATTTGTTAAAAGTACAATTTGAACATGTACTTGGAATGAAAAATGAAACACATGAGAATAAACCTCAAAGCTGTGAAGAGCAAACAAGTAGTAATACCTATCAAATAGACTTTAAACCTCACCATCATTTATTTAAAACAGGAAACGAGCCACTGTATATGATCAGTGAGCTTGAAGAGCTAGGTGAGTTAGAAGCCACAGTATTTTACGATGAAGTTCCAGAAATCACCGATTTAAGTAGTGATGAATGTTTTTTACATTGGCGCTTTTTTTTAAGCACTAGCCATGATGAAAAAGCCATAAAAGAAGTGTTTGAATGGGTTGAAGACGATGCCGATATAAAAGTTGAATTATGTGGCGGCTTATTTGGCAATGATGAGCCAATTCCACCTAATCAAGATGAGATACCTAAAGCTGTTGAGCTTGAAGAACCCGATTCAATAAAAGTAGCTGAGTTACCAAGTAAGCCACAGCAACCCGTTGCTAATAAAGATAAAAAACCTGCAAGTACACCAGAGTCTACCTCCATTCGCGTTGGCATTGATAAAGTTGATTCGTTAATAAATATGGTAGGTGAACTTGTTATTACACAAGCCATGCTAAATCAACTCAGCGAACAAGAAATCACACCAGCCACAATCACTTTACTACAAGAAGGCTTAGCACAACTTGCACATAATACGCGTGATTTACAAGAAAATGTGATGCGTATTCGTATGCTCCCAATTAATTTTGTATTTAGTCGTTTTCCTCGATTAGTGCGAGATATAGCGCAAAAGCTAAATAAGCAGGTTGAGCTAAAGCTGATTGGAGAGCAAACCGAGCTTGATAAAACAGTAATGGAAAAAATATCTGACCCTATGGTGCATTTAGTAAGAAACTCACTTGATCATGGATTAGAGACTGTTGAGCAAAGACTGGCGGCAGGTAAAGATCCCATTGGCACAGTAACCTTAAATGCATTTCATCAGGGTGGAAACATCGTTATTGAAATAATGGATGATGGACAAGGGTTAAATACAAAAAAAATAAAAGAAAAAGCCATCGCTAACGAATTAATCTCAGCTGATAACCATCTCAGTGACGATGAAATAAATGAGCTTATTTTTATGCCGGGCTTTTCGACGATGGATGAGGTAAGTGACTTATCTGGACGTGGAGTTGGGATGGATGTTGTTAAGCGAAATATCCAATCATTAAATGGCTCAGTGGAAGTAACCTCAGCGCCCGGTGTTGGTTCTACGTTTACTATTAGATTACCCCTTACTCTCGCTATTTTAGATGGGCAATTAGTTAAGGTGGCTCAGCATACTTATATTATTCCGCTCATTTCTATTGTGGAGTCACTGCAAATTGATATTGCAAAAGTGAGTCGAGTGGGTAAAAGCCTTGATGTATTGAGGCTTCGAGACGAATACATTCCTATATTAAGACTCTACGATATTTTTAATCATAAAAATGCCATTGAATCACTCGATAAAACGCTGCTTGTTGTTGTAGAAACAGATAACCAAAAGGTGGGTTTATTAGTTGATGATTTACTGTCTCAACAGCAGGTTGTTATTAAAAGTTTAGAGGCAAACTACCATAAAGTTGATGGCGTATCGGGAGCCACTATTTTAGGCGATGGGCGTGTATCGCTGATTGTGGACATTAGCGGCTTAATAAAGCTCTCAGGTTTAAAAAAACCAGGTAGCCAAGAACTAACTATTGAAACGCAAGCCACTTTGGAGGCGTTATGAGCTCAGATCAAAGCCAGTTAAGTAACCAATTAAATCTTCAGCAACAGCAAGGTGTAAAACAGTTTTTAACTTTTATTATGGCTGATGAAGAATATGGCGTTGATATTTTAACAGTACAAGAAATTCGCAGTTGGGAAGAAATTACAGTACTGCCCAATGCACCTGAATTTGTAAAAGGCGTTATTAATTTACGCGGAACAATAGTGCCAATTATTGATTTACGGTTGCGCTTTGGATTACCAATTGTCGACTATGGACCATTAACGGTGGTTATCGTTGTCAAAATAGAATTTGAACTAGGTAGTAAAATTATAGGTGTTGCTGTTGATGCCGTCTCTGATGTTTACAGTATTGCGGAGCAAGATGCGAAAGCTGTTCCTAGTTTGTCTGAATCGAGTAATTGTGAATATGTAGCTGGGTTGGTGAATGTTGGTGAAAAAATGGTAGCGCTAATTGACCTGCAAAAAACAATGAATATTTAGCAAATAGAAACTAAATGAATAATAAACTTAAAGGTGGTGATGAGCATGGGATGGTTTAGTAATCCAAAGCAGTCAAAATCAAGTAATGATTTAATTGTAGACGCATTGAATAAATCATTAGCGGTGATTGAATTTGAACCTAACGGAAAAATAATTACTGCAAATATGAATTTTCTAAACGCGATGGGCTATCGTCTTGAGGAGGTTCAAGGCCAGCATCACTCGATGTTTGTTGACCCAGATGAAGCTCAGGGCAACGATTATAAAAACTTTTGGCAACGCCTGCGTAATGGCGAGTTTATCTCAGATGAGTTTAAGCGTAATGCTAAAGGTGGAACTGAGGTATGGATCCAAGCAACTTATAACCCAATTGTTGATGAGCAAGGGCAAGTATTAAAAGTAGTTAAGTTTGCCACCGACGTGACTGAGCAAAAGTTAATAACAGCAGAAGCTTCAGGGCAAATTAGTGCTATAAGTAAATCTCAAGCGGTTATCGAATTTAATTTAGATGGCACTATTATTGATGCCAATGATAACTTTTTAAATGCGCTTGGCTATCAACTTAGCGAGATTAAAGGCCAGCACCATAGGCTTTTTATTGATCCCGAACATGCAAATAGTATCGAATATAAAGAATTTTGGGCCAAACTAGGTCGCGGTGAATTTGATTCAGGGGAATATTTAAGAATAGGAAAGCAGGGTCAGGAGGTCTGGATTCAAGCATCTTATAATCCAATTTATGATATGAATGGCAAGCCGTTTAAAGTGATTAAATATGCATCTGATATTACTGAACAAAAAGAGCTTGAAAAAGCATCTCGCAAAGCAGCCGATTTAGCAAATGCGCTTAAAGTTTGCCAAGCAAACGTAATGATTGCTGATGAAAACCTTAATATAGTATTTGTGAACGACCGTGTTCAGCAAATGCTAAAAGTCCGCGAAAAAGAATTACAAACCGTATTGCCAAGCTTTTCTGTTGATAATTTAATTGGCACCTGTGTTGATGATTTTCATAAGCACCCTAATCATCAACGTGATTTATTAAAAAACCTAGATAAGCCCTATAAAGCCGAGCTACTGTTAGCAGGTGTCACTTTTACCTTGATTGCTTCACCTTGGATCAGTCAAGACGGAAAGCATTTAGGCACCATTGTTGAGTGGGAAGATAGAACCAATGAAGTTGCGCTTGAAAAAGAAATTGCTGAGCTTATTGGCGCTGCAGGTAATGGCGAATTAGATACAAGAGTTGCGGAAGATGGGAAGGAAGGGTTCTTTTTACGTTTGGCTCAAGGATTAAATAGCTTAGTTAAAATAGTTGATGATGCCGTTGCCGACACTGGCAATATGCTCGATGCGATGGCAAGTGGTGATTTATCAAAACGAGTTGAAAAAGAATATAAAGGCTCATTTGATAAACTCAAACGCGATGCTAATGCAACGGCAGATAAATTAACAGAAGTGATTAATCGCATAAATTCATCGGCAACGTTAGTAGCCAGTGGTGCAGAAGAAATTTCTCAAGGTAATGCTGATTTAAGCCAACGTACAGAAGAGCAAGCCTCGTCACTTGAAGAAACCGCTTCAAGTATGGAGGAAATGACCAGTACCGTTCGTCAAAATGCTGATAACGCAAAAGTAGCAAACGACTTAGCAGAAGAAACCTGTGAAAAAGCAATTCAAGGTGGTGAAGTTGTTAATAAAGCTGTTACGAGCATGTCGGCAATTAATGAGTCGAGCAAAAAAATTGCAGATATTATCGGTGTAATAGACGAAATAGCGTTTCAAACGAATTTATTAGCGCTTAATGCCGCAGTAGAGGCAGCAAGAGCCGGTGAACAAGGGCGAGGCTTTGCGGTTGTTGCAGGTGAGGTTCGTAACTTAGCGCAGCGCTCTGCGGGCGCAGCGAAAGAAATTAAAGAGTTAATACGAGATAGTGTAGGCAAAGTAGCTGATGGCTCTCAATTAGTTAATGAGTCGGGCGCTACACTTAAAGAGATTGTTGTGTCGGTGCAAAGAGTGACGCAAATGATTTCTGATATTACAGAGGCATCTGAAGAACAAAGTGCAGGTATTGAGCAAGTTAACAAAGCTATTTCTCAAATGGATGAAATGACGCAACAAAATGCCGCTCTAGTAGAGCAAGCCTCTGCTGCTGGTGAGTCTATGGCTGAGCAAGCTAATGAGATGCGCCGATTACTTAACTTTTTCTCAGTAGATCAGCAAGAGATGACAATGATGTCATCAACTATGCGAACCCCTGAACTATCTCATAAGCCGCAAAGTCGTTTTGTGAGTAATAAGCCCAGGGGCGATAACTTTGTAGACTCAGCTGATGAGTGGGAAGAGTTTTAATATTTAGCCTTTTTATGCCTCGTCTAATAAATAGTTACAGCGAGGCACTACTTGTTAGCGTTAGGTTTAATTGAGAGCGAACAATGAAAGAGTTTTTGTGTACCGACCGCGACTTTAAGGAAATTGCCAGTTTAGTTTACAGCGCATGTGGAATTGTATTAGGGGATCACAAGCGAGAGATGGTTTATTCACGCTTAGCAAGACGTATTAGGGAGCGTAAATTAACTGATTTTAAAGCTTACTTAGAGTATCTGAATAGTCATAAAGATCAGGAGTTTGATGCCTTTATTAATGCAATAACAACGAACTTAACGTCTTTTTTTCGTGAAATACATCACTTTGAATTTATAAAATCTGAGCTTGTACCTGCTCTTTTAAAGGCAAATAAAAACAGTAAGCGAGTAAGAATCTGGTCTGCAGGTTGCTCCACAGGGGAAGAGCCTTACAGTTTGGCGATGACTTTAAATAACGCATTTCCGAGCAATTGGGATGTAAAAATACTAGCAACCGATTTAGATTCTAATGTATTGGCAAAAGCACAAAAAGGTATTTACACCGCAGCGAATGTTAACGGCTTAGATGACGTGCAACTTAAGCGTTGGTTTTTAAAAAGTAAAGACGGTGAAAATTATAAAGTTAGAGATAAACTAAAAGAGTCTATTTCTTTCAAGCGTTTAAACTTATTGCAAGACTGGCCAATGAAAGGATCATTTGATCTTATTTTATGTCGTAATGTTGTTATTTACTTTGATAAAGAAACAAAAGATCAGCTTTTTAAGCGCTACGCTAATATATTAAATGAACAAGGTTATTTGTTTTTAGGTCACTCAGAAAGTATGGGTAAAGAGCATTCACAATTCAAAAACTTAGGGAAAACTATGTACCAAAAGGGACAAAATGCACGCTGAGTTTAGGCCGGTATTACCTAACTTTGAACATATTAAACGATACTGGGATTCGGGCCGAGGTAGCGTTGTTGCTAAAGTACTTCCGGGTGAGTTTTATGTTTCTAAAAATAATGAACTAATCTCTACAGTTCTGGGTTCGTGTATTGCGGCTTGTGTATACGATGAAGTACTTGGTATTGGCGGGATGAATCACTTTATGTTACCAATTCAAAAGGGAGTAGAACTTAAAAATGCGCATAGTTTAAGTTGTCGCTACGGTAATTGGGCTATGGAGTATCTTATAAACGAAGTTTTAAAAAATGGCGCGTCTCGGTGTAACCTAAAAGTAAAACTTTTTGGTGGGGGGAAAATTATTAGTGCGATGACTGATATAGGGCTGGGTAATATTAGTTTTGCAGCAGCGTATATTAAAGAAGAGGCATTAAATCTAGTTGCCCATGATATGGGGGGGCCGTGGCCGCGAAAAATATTTTTTCACCCGAACACCGGTAAAGTTCACATGAAAAAACTTAAAAACCTACATAATAATACGATTGAAAAACGCGAAGTCCGTTACTTACAAAACCTTAAAAAGCAAGAAGTAGTAACCGATATAGAGCTGTTTTAGGAGTATGCATGATTAAAGTATTAATAATTGACGACTCCCCTTTAATTAGGCGTTTACTCACTGAAATATTACAACAAGCTAAAGACATTACAGTAGTGGGGAGCGCAGAGGACCCCTATGAAGCTCGCGAAATGATAAAAAAACTCAGTCCTGATGTATTAACGCTCGACGTAGAAATGCCAAAAATGGATGGTATTAGTTTTTTAAAAAACTTAATGCGATTAAGACCAATGCCAGTAGTGATGATTTCAACTCTGACGCAAAAAGGCTCTCCTATCACACTAGAAGCACTCGAATTAGGGGCTGTTGATTTTATAGCTAAGCCTACTAATAACGTAAGAGAGCAATTGAGCCAATATGCATCACTTGTCCAACAAAAGGTGCGAATAGCTGCTGGAGCAAGAGTAAGAAGCTATAAAAAAACGGTCGTCACAAATGAGCCTATTAATACCCATTCTCAATTTTTACTTAATAAAGTAATAGCGATAGGTGCTTCAACGGGGGGAACTGAGGCTATAAAAGAAGTGCTTATTAAAATGCCACAAAATTGCCCGCCCATTGTAATTACTCAGCATATTCCTCCTGTGTTTAGCGCTTCATTTGCTGAGCGAATGAATCGTACATGTACGATAAATGTGAAAGAGGCTGAACATGGCGATAAGCTTAGCACTGGCTGGGCTTATATAGCACCGGGTGGGTTTCATTTAAGTATTAAAAAACGAGGTGTTAGCTTGTATTGCCAGCTTGATGATGGCGAGCCGGTGAACAGACATAAACCTGCGGTAGATGTGTTGTTTAACTCATTAGTCGAAACTGGGGCTAAAAACGTAGTTGCAGCCATACTAACAGGAATGGGGAGTGATGGCGCAAAAGGGTTACTTGCACTAAAACAAAACGGTGCACATACCTTGGCTCAAGATGAGTATTCGTCTGTGGTATGGGGTATGCCTAAAGCAGCAGCTGAGCTAAATGCAGCTGACGAGATAGTTGCGCTGGATAAAATAACCCAGCGGCTTTTACATCAGGCTGTTAAGGTTTAGATGCTTCAATTACCCAAGGCTGCGAAAACCAAAAGTAATCACCAGGGCTTGAAATAGAAGGGGCCGTACAATTAAAACGAGAACGCCCTTTATTAAGCACCTTTGGTGAGGTGATTTCGACAGTATTTTTAGTTATCCATTTTAAATCTGCTTGGCCTACGCTTGATACATAACAGGCAAATTGGCTCTTATGAAAATCACCCATCTTAAATTCAATTGTGAGCGTGGGTGGATTTTGCTGTGTAACGCTATCTTGATAAGTTAAATTGGTGATATTAAACGCGCGTGAGTTAAGCTTAGTAATAAGGGCTTCTAGCTTGCTGTAAAAGCCTGATGCAGGAAAACGCGGCAAGCGGCTAAAATTAGAATCTTTATTTACGGCGCCTGAGTGCTGGCCAATACCTACAAAGCCAAGCTCTGTCACGAGTGCTTGCAGCTCGTTATTAAACTCACCATACGGGTATGCTAAGTATTTATAGTTGTGGCCTATTTCTTCTTTTATGCGCTTTTGAGAGTTAAGAATATCTTGCTTAATACGTGATTGCCATTGTGCATCGGTTTCGTTTTCAAGCTTAAGGTGTAAGTAATCATGTTGTCCGCTATGATTGGCTATTAATGCCCCTTTTTTAGATAATTCTTTGAGCTTATCCCACCCCATTACGTAACTCATACCTTCGTCTATTAATTTAGGATTTACAAAGATAGTGTACGGGTAGCCAAACTTTTCTAAAATAGGTGCGGCTTGTTCATAGTTATTGTTATAACCATCATCAAAGGTGATGGCGAGTGTTTTATCAGGTAAAGTTTCACCTTGTTGAAGCGCGCTAATTAACTCATTAAGAGGAATAACGTTAAAGTTGTGCTCTTTTAAATAGCTTAAATGCTCCGTAAATGTATTTGCGCTAACGCTCGTGACAGCGGGTAGGGTTTCACTAACATGATGATACTGTAAAATAACGGCTGCTTGAGCCCGCACAGATATACTAATGAGGATAAATAACACTAAATGAAACAATTTCTTATACATAATAAGGCACACCATAAAAGCTTGCTGTTGTTAGCGGGTCCGATGATACTATCAAATATCACAGTGCCGTTGTTAGGAATTGTTGATACTGCTGTAATTGGGCACTTAGGAAGCGCTCATTACTTAGCTGGAATTGCCCTTGGCTCTGCAGTTATATCTATTTTATTTTGGCTTGCTGGTTTTTTAAGAATGAGCACCACGGGACTCGTGGCACAAGCATACGGAAAAAACGATTTAACCCAACTTGCCGCTTTACTTAAACGAAGCCTATTGCTTGCAAGCGCAGTGGCCGTGCTATTAATTGTGTTATCCCCATTAATAAAGCACGCGATTGCTTACCTCTCCGCAGCTAATGGCGACGTACTTAACCAAGCTTATCAGTATTTTAGCATTCGTATTTTTAGTGCTCCAGCAGCATTATGTAATTTAGTGTTACTGGGTTGGATGCTTGGTGTGCATTATGGTCGAGGTCCATTTTATTTATTACTCGTCACTAATATCGTTAATATAGTGCTCGATATTTATTTTGTTGTTTATTTAGATTGGGCAGTTGCAGGCGCTGCATGGGCGTCACTTATTGCTGACTATACAGCACTAGTATTTGCACTGTTTTTAGTGGCTAAACTAGCTAAAAAACAAGGCATTGAGCTAAATGTACCGAATTGGTTGAGTATTAGCAAAATGGCTGAATTATTGAGTTTGAATAGGGATATATTTATTCGCTCTTTAATACTGCAATTATGCTTTAGTTTTATGACATTTTACGCGGCGCGTATAGGCGAAACCACATTAGCTGCTAATGCTGTTTTACTTAACTTTTTAATGTTGGTGAGCTTTGCTCTTGATGGCGTTGCTTACGCCTCTGAGGCAAAAGTAGGGCAAGCGAAAGGCCAAGGAAGTGTTAAGAATATAGAGCTATGGGTTAAAATAAGCGTATTTTGGGGTATGCTTTTTGGTGTGTTATATAGCCTGTTTTTTGCATTATTTGGCAACACCATAATCAAGCTTTTAACCAATGTGCCAGAGGTTATTCAAGAGGCAACGCATTATTTACCATGGATAGTAGTATTACCAATTTTGGCCATGAGCTGCTTTTTGTTTGATGGTGTTTTTGTAGGGCTTACGCGAGCAAAGAACATGCGTAACAGTATGATACTTTCAGCTGGAGTTGGCTTTTTTGGTGTGTTTTGGGTGTTTATAGACTTGCAAAATAACGGGTTATGGCTGGCTATGAGCTGTTTTATGTTAATGCGCGGGGTTACATTAATAATTAAATATCACCACTTAAAAATAAATAATCAGCTATTAGATTAAATAAATGGTTTATTTCCAGAGATCGGGGTCGTGGTGTCTAGGGCCCATATCTTTTAAAACTTGTGAAAAACGATTGGCAAAAATACCGCAGTAGCCCCAACCGGCAAAAAATAATGCGGGGAGTAAAATTATAACGCCAATTATTTGTAAGCTGTAGTGGGTGTAATACCCAATAGATATGAATATCACGGCTAGCACAAACAGTGCTAAGCCGCGAAAAAAGCGCTTTAAGCTCAGCTTAGGATTGCTCCCTAAGCGATAGATAAGCTGCTTTAGCATTTACAAGGCCTAATAGTAAGAGTGATCGCCCGCTTCGTGTTCTGTTATATCAGCAACACCGGTGATTTCTTCAAACTTAGCTATCATTTCTTTTTCAATGCCTTCTTTTAGTGTTACATCGATCATAGAACAACCGTTACAACCACCACCAAACTGAAGTATAGCTATACCTGCAGCTGTAATCTCAACAAGGCTTACTTGACCACCGTGGTTAGCAAGTTGTGGATTTACTTCGGTTTCTAGCATGTGCTGTACACGTTCGTTTAACGATGCATCGTCACCTATTTTACGCGCCTTTGCATTTGGTGCTTTTAGCGTTAACTGAGTACCCATTTTGTCGGTAACAAAATCGATTTCAGCTTCTTCTAAAAACGGAGCACTTTCTGCATCTACAACGGCATCAAAACCGTTAAAGTTTAGGCGAATATCGCTCGCTTCTACAGCGTCTTCTGGACAATAAGACACACCACATTCCGCTTGTGATGAACCAGGGTTTACAACAAACACACGAATATTGGTTTGTTGTGATTGATCTGCTAATAGTTTAGCAAAATGCGCTTGCGCTGTTTCGGAAATAGAAATCATAAAACCATCTATACTTGACTAAATTACTCGGATACTGCGTATCATACTCCGCTCATCGTGTTGCGGCTAGTGTTGAGCGTAAAAAGTTGGCATCTATTTTAAGCAATGGTAGCGTGCAAACAACGAACATTTTTTGAGTGATTTATATGCGTTTGGTATTAACATTAATGGTGGTGTTGCTTAGCTTTTCAAGTGTAGCTAAGCCACTTTCGTATTATTTTGAACAAGATGTAAAATTTGACCCTTCAATTCCTACTCCTGAGCAAGTACTCGGTTACGAAGTAGGAGAGTGGCACGTGAGACACGATCAGCTCGTACGTTATATGGAAATACTTGCTGATAAAAGCGACCGTATAAATTTTGAAGTGATTGGCCGCACACATGAACAACGCCCCCTTGTCATGCTAACAATTACAGCAGCTGATAAGTTATCAAGCATAGAGCAGACACGCCAAGCTCACTTAGCACGCTTAAGTAACGATGGATCAGATGCTAATTCTACAAAGCAGCCTGCCGTTGTATGGATGGGGTATAGTGTGCATGGTAATGAGTCATCAGGTAGTAACTCATCTTTGCTGGTGGCATATTACTTAGCTGCTGCACAAGGTGCTGAAATAGATGAGTTATTAAACAACACGGTTATTTTACTCGACCCTTCGCTTAATCCTGACGGACTTGCTCGTTTTGCTAACTGGGCCAACAGTAACCGAGGTATGAACTTATCAAGCGACCCTAAAACCCGTGAACATGTTGAAAACTGGCCAAGTAGTCGTACCAATCATTACTGGTTTGATTTAAATCGTGACTGGTTATTACTACAACATCCTGAATCGCGCGCGCGTATTGCTAAATTTCATCAATGGAAACCAAATGTCTTAACCGATTTTCATGAAATGGGACCAAACAGCAGTTACTTTTTTCAGCCAGGTATCCCTAGTCGTAAACACCCAATAACACCGGATGAAAATGTAACGTTAACTAAAGCGATTGCTAACTATCACGCAAAAACGTTAGATGAAAATAACGCACTGTACTTTACCGAAGAAAGCTTTGACGACTTCTATTACGGTAAAGGCTCAACTTATCCCGATGTAAATGGTGGTGTAGGTATTTTATTTGAGCAAGCAAGTTCTCGCGGGCATATCCAAGACACTATAAATGGACCTTTGAGCTTTCCCTTTACTATTAAAAATCAACTATTAACGAGTTTATCTACTTTTAAAGCCGCTGTTGATAACCGCCAAGCATTACTTGATTACCAAGCTAAGTTTTATAATCAAGCTACTGATTTAGCCAGTGATGAAAGCTTTGAAGGTTATGTAATTGAGGGCGCGGATGACAACACTCGTATTAAAGATTTTTTAGGGTTGTTGAAACAGCATCAAATAGATGCTTTTTCGCTTACTAAATCACTCAAGGCAAATGGCAACAACTATACAACCAATAGCTACTTTGTGCCCTTAGCCCAGCCACAGTACCGCCTAATAAAAGCTATTTTTAGCGAGCAAAAAAACTTTGCTGACAACACCTTTTATGACGTATCTGGCTGGACTTTAGCGCATGCGTTTAACTTACCTTTTGCAAAAGTAAAAAGCAGTTGGGGTTTAGAGGTTGCAAGTAAACCGTGGCAAAAAGCGGTAAAACCTTCTTTTGCTTCACTTGAGCAAGGCTATGCGTTTGGCTTTTCGTGGGATGATTACCTAGCACCTAAAATGCTAAACAGCCTGTTAAAGCAAGGTATTAAAGCGCGTGTAGCGCTAAGCCCATTAACAGCCAAATCAAGCTCAAGTGAAGTAAGCTTTGATGCTGGTAGTATTATTGTGCCAGCAGGCTTACAAACGAATAATGATTGGGTTGGAATATTAAATAAAGCACAAAACGAGTTTGGAATTGCAATCAAGCCTATTAACTCAGGTCTTACAAGCAAAGGAGCCGATTTAGGGTCTCGTACAATGGCGGTTGTTAGCGAGCCGAAAGTATTATTGGTAGGTGGTAAAGGCGTAAGCCAGTACGAAGCTGGGGAAGTATGGTATTACCTCGATCGCTTTGTAGGTGTTGCGCCAACAATTGTTGAAATGGAGCGTTTAAACTCTATTGAACTCAGTAATTACAGCCATATAGTACTTGCTCATGGTAACTATAATAGCTTATCTGATGCCGACAAAGTGGCTATAAAAAGCTGGGTAAGAAAAGGCGGCGTTATTTGGGGGCATAAAGGCGGTGCTAAATTTTTAGCTGATCAGCAATTACTCAAAGCAAGCTATCTATCACGCCAAGATGTAGCAAGTGCATTTAA
Source organism: Pseudoalteromonas sp. APC 3355 (assembly GCF_030407615.1). NCBI lineage: Bacteria > Pseudomonadati > Pseudomonadota > Gammaproteobacteria > Alteromonadales > Pseudoalteromonadaceae > Pseudoalteromonas > Pseudoalteromonas sp. APC 3355. The sequence goes on from NZ_JASDDB010000018.1 coordinate 37,611, forward strand.
AACAAAAGGTTTAAGCTACGCCGATAAGGACCATTTAGCAGGACGTCAACGCATTGCAGGTGCTATTTTTAATACTAATGTAGATTTAACTCATCCGCTTACATTTTCACTTAAGCGCAATACATTGCCCGTATTCAAAAACAGTACTTGGTTGCTAAAAGCTTCCGATGCGCCATTCGTAAATGTACTTACCTACACTAAAAACCCATTATTGGCTGGTTTTACTGATGCCGTTAATGTTGATCAAGTTGCTGGTGGTGCTGGCTTAATTGCGCACTCATATGGACGAGGTACAGTAATAGGCATGACCGACGACCCTGTATTTAGGGGTTACTGGTATGGGACTAGTCGACTACTAAGCAATGCGTTATTTTTTGGTCATACGTTTCGTGCAAATGGCGAATAATACCAATTCGCTTAATTAAGTGATTTATTTTGAGGATGGAAAAACGTGTTGATAGCTAGGCAAAAAATTCGCTATTTAGTTGTTCTCGGCAATTGCTCCTGCATTGCTCTACCTTCTGCATCCATGCAGTCGTAAATGAGAATTTTTTAACACAGATAGCGACACGTTTAGCCCCGCAAAATGATTAAGTATTATTGCGGATTGGTATAATACTTTTTAATAATTAAATAGGCGTTAAGCAAGTTGTAAAAGCCCACACTTGTTTAGCGCCTGCTTGTTTTAGTGCACTAGTAGCTGCGTTTAATGTTGCCCCTGTCGTCATCACATCATCAACAATAGCGACTGTTTTACCGCCCATATCCTGTGTACAAATAAAGGCATTTTTTAAGTTTCTTATACGCTTTGCTTTGGATAGCTCCGACTGAGCTTGTGTTTTTTTATCGCGAATAAGAACATTACTTAGTGGGGCGTAATTAGCTAAACAGGGTTGCCATACTTGGCTTACCTGATTAAATCCGCGAGTAATAAAGCGGCTTTTATGAAGAGGTAAAATAATAAAGGTATCAGGCAAGTTAGGGCTTTGCTCAAAAAACTGCGTTAACTGTTTTTGTATAATTTGCTGCAATGCCTTTTTATAATGAATTTGATTATTAAATTTTAGCCTTTTAAGCCAATGCTCAAAGGGAGGTTGATAAAAAGCGCATGCAAATAATTTATCAAACTCGCAATTAGGAAACATCTCAATAATATCAGGTCGATGCAATAAACTCGTATGCTTACTAAAATCAAACAATGGTAAATCTTCAAGGCAATAATCACATAGCCCTAAAGAGGTCGTAATCGAGTTTTGACACTGCACGCAATAAGAGGGAAATAACCAATTTAAAACGGCTTGTTTCACAGACTCGCTCCTTGCATTGCAATCGCCTTTCTAAACGTTATGATGAGCCTAAGTTTGGTAAAGGTTAGGCAAATATGCAAAATGAGTTAGTGTTATTACATGGTTGGGGAATGAATCAGGGCGTATGGCAGTTAGTACAGCCAGAACTTGAGTTTTTATATTCAGGAAATGTACGTAGCCTTGACCTACCTGGGTTTGGTAATAGCGATGTATGCCCAAGCCCTTATACTTTGCATGATGCAGCAGAAATTTTAAGTAAGCAATTAAAGCCGAAGAGCATTTTAATGGGGTGGTCGTTAGGTGGTTTATTTGCACTTTATATTGCTAAGCATTGGCCTGAAAAAGTATCTAAGGTTATTTTAATAGCATCGACTCCTTTTTTTGCTGAGGCAGATAACTGGCCTGGAATAAAAGCGAATGTATTGGCGCAGTTTAAAGAGCAGTTAGTTAATCATCGAGAAAAAACAATAGAGCGTTTTTTAGCTATTCAAGCAATGGGTAGTGAGTCGGCGCGAGATGATATAAAGCAGCTTAAACAATTGCTAAATCAGTACAGCGCACCCCAAAGCGATGCCCTGAGTGCTGGTTTAGATATTTTACAAAACGACGATTTACGTGACTTATTTACTCATTGCCCAGTCCCTATTAGAGGAGTATTTGGCCGGCTTGATGCTTTAGTACCTTATAAAGCGATTAGCAAAATGTCAGCACTAAATACTGAGTTTGAATATGAAGTACTAGATAAAGCATCTCATGCACCATTTATTTCTCATAAAAGTGAGTTTTTATCTGTCGTTAAATCAATGCTTTAAAATAGAGCTAAGAATAGCGCTGTTTAAAGCTTTATTTTGAGCAGAACCTGAGCGATAATTAAACAATGTTTATTTGGTGGAGGTTTTAATATGCCAATCGGATCAGTATTTAATAGTGGTATAGAAGGGTTTAACCGAGCTAGCCAAGGTATTGAAAAAGCCAGTGCTGAGATTAACCGTGCCAGTATAGAACAACAAGATGACGCGCAATTAGCGCAGCAACGTCAGCTTACGGCAGCACGCCCTGAAGAAGCGATTACTGCACCAGTAGCACAACCAGCTCGTGTTGATGAAGCGCTTGTTAACTTAAAAGTTGAAGAATTTAATGCCAAGGCAAACACGCAATCAATTCAAACGGCCGATGATGTACTTGGCACGTTAATCGATATTAAAGTTTAGTATTATGAATATTGTCACGCCATTTCCGTCTATCAATATAAACACCGCAAATGTTTATACGGAAACCGCACGGCGTGACAACCAACTACGCGAAGTTATTCCCGCTCCCGCATCTAGTAGCGCAAGTAATACAGAAACCAAAGCGCAAAGTGATGCTGAAAAAGCAAAATTGCCAGGTAGTAGCGATGGTGCGACGTATAACGCAACGGGAAAAATAGCAGACGAAAAGTCAGTTCAGCAGCGCGATGGAAACTCAGAAAATCCTGAGGGCACTGAGCAAGAAAGTGAAGCAATCGAGAAAAAAGAATCTGAGCAAGAAGAGCTGCAATTAGAACAAGAACAACAACAAATTACAGAGCTAAAAGCACGAGATACTGAAGTACGAATACACGAACAAGCACACGCTTCTGTAGGCGGGCAATATGCTGGCTCGCCAAGCTATGAATATCAACGTGGCCCAGATGGTACTAACTACGCAGTTGGCGGAGAAGTACAAATAGATGTATCAGAAATTCCGGGTGACCCGCAAGCGACTATAGACAAAATGCAAACGGTACGCGCTGCCGCATTAGCGCCTGCAGAGCCTTCGGGAGCTGATCGCTCTATTGCTGCAGATGCTACGCAAAAGCTAGCAGCGGCTCAAGCTGAGCTTGCACAACCTGAAAAAGAAGACGACGAAGACGCAAAAAGTAAACTTGAAGCGTCATTCTCTAGCGATGAAAGCAGCGATACAAAAACAGCTAAAAGTGATGAGCAAACACGTGATGCCGATGTTGAGGCACGGGCGGGGCGTATTGCTAATTTTTACCAAATGGCTACATCGCCAGCGAGCCAAAGTAGTTTTTCAGCGTTAAGTTAATAATTTAGCAAAACATAACCACAAAAAAACCGCTTACGCGGTTTTTTTCGTTTTAGCTTAGTTGTACAAGTATTATTTTTTTACTTTAGCATTAGCGAACGCATCGGCAAATGCATTGCCCATTAACGCATTACCGTTGTCACGTTTAGGCTTTGCAGCGCGAGGTTGCGAATTATTAGCACGTGCTTGTGGCTTTTGCGTAGCTGGAGCTGCTGACTTATTACTTGTGTCAATATCGTCATCTAAGCGCATAGTAAAGCTTATGCGTTTACGTGCAGCGTCTACTTCAACAACTTTAACCTTTACAATATCACCAGCTTTAACAACTTCACGCGGATCTGATATAAATTTATTCGTGATTGCTGAAATATGCACTAAACCATCTTGGTGAACACCTACATCAACAAACGCACCAAAATTAGCAACGTTTGAAACCACGCCTTCTAAAATCATACCTGGTTTTAGGTCACTAATTTTTTCAACACCGGCTTTAAACTCAGCTGTTTTAAATTCAGGTCGAGGATCTCGACCAGGTTTATCAAGCTCAGTAATAATGTCGGTAACGGTTGGTAAGCCAAACTTTTCGTCAGTGTAATCGTTAGCAGCAAGTTTAGTTAAAAAGTCGCTGTTACCAATTAGGTTACTGACATCTACGCTATTGCGTTCACAAATACGTTTAACAACAGGATAAGCTTCAGGGTGAACTGATGAGTTATCTAGTGGATCGCTACCATTGTTAATACGTAAAAAACCAGCCGCTTGTTCAAATGCTTTTGGCCCTAAACGTTCAACCTTTTTAAGCTCACTACGTTTAGTAAATGTGCCGTTAGCATCGCGATAATTAACGATATTTTGCGCTAATGTTTTGTTTAAACCAGATACGCGTGTAAGTAGTGGTACCGAGGCCATGTTTAAATCTACGCCTACTGAGTTTACACAGTCTTCAACTACTGAAATAAGGCTCTGGCCTAATTGGCTTTGCGATACATCATGTTGGTATTGGCCAACACCAATTGATTTTGGCTCAATTTTAACAAGTTCAGCAAGAGGATCTTGAAGGCGGCGTGCAATAGAGACAGCCCCTCGTATAGAAACATCTAAATCTGGAAATTCGTTAGCTGCAAATTCAGAAGCTGAGTAAACCGATGCACCTGCTTCGCTAACCATAATTTTACTAAGTTTAAGTTCGCTGTTTGCTTTGATAAGCTCAGCAACCAACTTATCTGATTCGCGTGATGCAGTACCGTTACCAATCGCAATTAGCTCAACTTTATGCTGACGGCAAAGTTGCTCTAACGTACGCACTGATTTATCCCAATGATTTTGTGGTGCATGAGGGAAAATAGTTTGTGTAGCTAGTAATTTACCTGTGCTATCAACAACGGCAATCTTACAGCCAGTACGAAGGCCTGGATCAAGACCTAAAGTAGTACGAGGGCCTGCAGGTGCAGCCATTAATAAATCTTTTAAGTTTTTAGCAAATACATCTATTGCACCGGCTTCTGCTTTTTCGCGCATTGCTGCAAAAAACTCATTCTCTAGGTGTAACCCTAGCTTAACTTTCCACGCCCATTGAACAACGTTTAATAACCAAGGACTTGCCGCTTTATATTTAATATCTAAACGGTAATGCTCAGCAATCATGTTTGCACATAATTGTGCTGAATTTTCAGCACTAGGTTCAGGGTTTATATTTAACTGAAGTACACCTTCATTTCGAGCTCTAAGCATTGCAAGCGCACGGTGAGAAGGTACTTTTTTAAGAAGTTCTTGATGCTCAAAGTAATCACGGTATTTTGCACCGGCTTGCTCTTGGCCTTTAATCACAGTACTTTCAATTGCGCCATTTTGGCTAATGTGGCTTCTAAATTTAGCAAGTAATTTTGCGTCTTCAGCAAAGCGTTCCATTAAGATGAATTTAGCGCCTTCAAGTACCGCTTTTGTATCTGCAAAACCTTTTTCAGCATTTACAAACTGCTCTGCTTGTTGCTCTGGGTCAAGGTTAGCATCTTTAAATAGTGCATCCGCAAGAGGCTCTAACCCAGCTTCAATTGCTATTTGGCCTTTAGTACGGCGCTTAGCTTTATATGGTAGGTATAAATCTTCAAGTTCTGTTTTACTTTGTGCATTAGTTATATCGGCACTTAGCTCTGGCGTTAATTTATTTTGCGATTCGATTGTCGATAAAATAAAACTACGGCGCTCTTCTAGTTCACGTAAATACGATAAACGCTGCTCTAAAAGGCGTAATTGGGTGTCGTCTAGGCCGCCTGTAACTTCTTTTCTGTAGCGGGCAATAAAAGGAACAGTTGCGCCTTCATCAAGTAACTTTGTTGCAGCAACAACCTGTTGCTGCTGTGCGTTTAACTCACCGGCTAAACGTGCAGAGATATCGCTCATGCAAAAACCTTTTTATACAATAAAATAAGACCAGAAGCGTGTTACTGGCGCTGTTAATTGCTTGAATAATATCACAGGAGGTAGTAATGAAAAGCTCTTAAAGCAAGCTATTTTACTTGCTTTAAGATGGTTGGGTCGGGAGTAAATCAATTCAACTAAAAGAGCGCCCTAGTGAGGGTGCTCAATGTTTTCTAATACTTCACTGAAAGAGTGAGCAATAGGTGAGATATGTACAGGAATATGTAATGTTTTAGCTATTTGGCGAGCTGAAATTAAACCACAAATTTCGTTACTCGCTGTTGTAACTAATAAAAACATTGTGCCCTGATGCTCCATCGTTTGCAGCGCATCACCAATGCATGCGTAGCTTAAGCTTTGCATACTTACACCTGTAAGGCGGCTAACTGGTGTCATAATGTCACGTAAGCTTACTTCGCTTCGTTGCATATTTAAGCGCTCTGCAATAATAGTAATTTTAGAGCTTTGTAAATCGGCGCTAGAAACTAGGCCAATCAATTTTTGGTGTTCGTCTGTTACTAAAACAAAGTCAGATTGTTGTGCACTTACTTGTTTAAGTGCATCTGTAATCGTTGTTCCATGCTCTGCACGAATAGGTGTTTTTTGAGTAAAGTTATTCACCATTTTTAGCGCTGGAGAAGATAAATCGATTAATGGTTGATCATCTGCAAATGTGCTAGCAATAACGCCATGAGAAATATTTTGGGTACGTAATTCTTTAAAGTTAGACATAGTAGTCACCTTAGTAGTTATAAAATTTAATTAAGTTGTAAAATAATGAATTAAATTAAATAGCTAGGTGGTCCGCGTTGGTATGCAGTGCTAAAAGGTCTGTTTAGATTAGTGCTCTTATAAAAAGAATCTACGACATTAGGAAGTGGTTGAGGCGACCTAAAGGTAATAGTGTTAACGTGAGAGTCCACGTCAAAATCGAGGTTTGCTTGGTCAGGAATATCACAAGTAATAAAGTGATTAGATAGTTTAGCGTTATCAAGGTTTACGTCAGTGTTGCTGGCATGCAGCGTCAAACTTACACTCATTAAAAGTGCAAACAATACGGCATTACTAAATATGCGCTGTACCATGTTTGACATAATCACGACCTTAATTAACTGCTTTCAAATTAAACAAATCAACTTGAATAATTCAGTTATAGCTTATTGCTTTAATTTACACAATCAAAAGTTAACATGATCTGAATCAAAACTTTTTATTTCTTTTTTTGGTAATCGATACTGTTTACATACCACTGCTTTTTTCCCTGAGGAGTGGTCACTTCAAATTCATCGTCCACTTGTTTTTTAATCAACGCACGCGCCATAGGTGAGTCTATTGATATGTAATCTTTACGGTCGTAAATTTCATCAGGACCTACAATTCTGAACTTTTTAACTTCACCTTCTTCGTTTTCAATTTCAACCCATGCACCAAAAAATACTTTTCCATCTTGCACGGGAGAGTAGTCAATAATTTTTAAATCAGGTATGCGCTTGCGTAAGTAGCGTACCCGGCGGTCAATTTGACGCAGCAATCGCTTGTTATACTGATAGTCTGCGTTCTCAGAGCGATCTCCGAGGCTGGCCGCCCAGCTGACTATTTTTGTTACTTCTGGGCGTTTAACGTTCCATAGTTGATCGTGTTCTTGTTGTAATTGCAAGTAACCTTCGCGGGTAACTAAATTTGTTTTCATGGCCAATTCTTTATTAACTCTAATGGTGTGCACGTTATTAAATTTGCCAAAACTTGTCGAGCGTAAAATGTAATAAAGTACGAGTAAGGAAGCTTTGAAATGTTCAGTAACAATCTAAGCAAGTAATTAGTTTTTGATTATTAAGTTTTTCATTTATATTAACTAGTAATTGGATATAAAAATAAGAAAGAGATTATGGGACACGAGACCACAAAAGTATTAGTTGTTGATGACGATATGCGCTTACGCAGTTTGCTTGAACGTTATTTAGTAGAGCAAGGCTTTATTGTTAGAACCGCAGGAAACTCGGAGCAAATGGATAGACTCCTAGAGCGAGAAAACTTTCACTTAATGGTTCTCGATTTAATGCTTCCAGGCGAGGATGGTTTATCTATTTGCCGCCGACTACGCCAAAAAGAAAATGAAATTCCTATTGTTATGCTTACAGCAAAGGGCGACGAAGTAGACCGTATTATTGGCCTTGAACTTGGCGCTGACGATTACATTCCAAAACCATTTAATCCACGTGAGCTACTTGCTCGCATAAAAGCAATTTTACGCCGCCGCGCAAAAGAAGTGCCAGGTGCTCCAGCTGCTGAAGAAAACTTAATCGCTTTTGGTAAATTTACGCTTAATTTAGCAACGCGCGAAATGAGTGAAGGGGATAAAACAATATCGCTTACCAGTGGTGAGTTTGCAGTGCTTAAAGCGCTTGTTTCGCATCCGCGTGAGCCACTTAGCCGCGATAAGCTAATGAACTTAGCGCGTGGGCGTGATTACAGTGCGCTTGAGCGAAGTATTGATGTGCAAGTGTCGCGACTTCGCCGCATGATTGAAGTAGATGCTGCTAATCCGCGATATATTCAAACCGTTTGGGGTTTGGGGTATGTGTTTGTTCCCGATGGTGAAAAGTAATATTTATGGGCATGTTTCCGCGCAGTGCTTTTGGGCAAACTGTTTTTTTAGTGGCGGCTTTGTTGCTAATAAATCAAATAGTGTCTTATGTTACGGTTAGTTTTTATGTTGTAAAGCCAACTATTGAGCAAGTTAACTTGATGCTTGCTAAGCAAATTAAAACGGTATTTATTGACTGGGAAGATGGCGTTGAAATAAACGACGAAGTATCTGCGAAGTTTTTTGAAATTACCGGCATTGAAGTGATGACTCAGCGCGAAGCAATGCGTCAAGGACTTGGGCAAAGCCGCGAATATTCTATGCTATCGCGTAGCATGACTGAGCAACTTGGTGGTTATTCTCGTGTACGTATTAGCCAAACTGATCCATTGATTTATTGGGTGGAAGCACCGCAAGCGCCAGGTTATTGGGTAAAAGTACCGCTTAAAGGTTTTAAAGAGAATAACTTAGAGTTTTTAACTTTTTACTTATCAAGTATTGGCTTTTTAAGTGTGCTGGGTGGGTGGTTGTTTGCAAGGCACCTTAATAGGCCATTAAAAGCACTGCAACAAGCTGCAGTGAAAGTAGGTAAAGGCGATTTTTCTACCAAATTAGAAGAAGAAGGCTCAACAGAAGTAATAGAAGTAACGCGTGCGTTTAATCAAATGTCGCGCGGAATTGCCGCACTTGAAAACGACCGCCGTTTACTAATGGCTGGTGTATCGCATGATTTACGTACGCCGCTTACGCGTATCCGTTTAGCCACCGAAATGATGGTTGATGAAGACGACTATCTTCGTGAAGGTATTATTTACGATATAGAAGATATGAACGGGATTATCGATCAGTTTATTGAGTATTTACGCCACCATAAACGTGAAGAACTAAGTTGCGAAGATATAAATGCTTTAGTTGCCGAGGTTGTTAATTCTGAGCTTCAGCATCAACGTACTATTACGTTTAAAAGTAATCCAAATATAGGCAATATACCCTTAAGCTCTGTGGCTATTAAACGTGTAATTACCAACATGATTGGTAATGCGCTGCGTTATTCTGAGGGCGATATTGAAGTACTTAGTTACTTTAATTCAAACAAAAAATATGTAGTTATCGCTGTAAACGATAGTGGTCCTGGGATCCCTGAAAACGAATTAGAGTCTGTGTTTGAGCCCTTTAAGCAAGGCGATGCTGCACGTGGCAGTGAAGGTAGTGGCTTAGGCCTTGCCATTATTAAACGCATTGTTGATATGCACGACGGTAAAGTAAAACTAGAAAACCGCCCAGAAGGCGGTTTAAGTGCACAAGTATATTTGCCAATCAAGGTATCAACCCCTGCACAATAAATGCAGGGGTTTTATTGTACTAAAGTGCTTTAAAGCGAATAGCAGTACCGCCACTGGTGGCCAGTTTAAGCGTAAGTTTATCGTTTGCAGTTACAACACGTTTTTCGATAGCTAGATCGTACGGATTGTTTTTCCACTCTGCATTTTTACCATCTTTATAAATTTGTGCTTCAAACTTTTTGTCTTGCTCTAAAAAGTTGAGTTTCACTTCAATTGTTCTGGCTTTCTCGTCAGTAACAGCACCTAGGTACCAATCGTTTCCTGAGTATTTAGTGCTTTTACGTTCTTTACGGGCAAATACAATAAAGTCGCCTACTTCGCCATCAAGGGCAATACTTTGCTGCCAATCTGTTGGTACGTCTTGAATAAATTGAAATGCGTCGGGCTTAGCCAAATAGTTTTTAGGTAAGTCGGCAACCATTTGAATTGGGCTATACAACACAACATAAAGTGCAAGTTGTTTGGCAAGTGTAGTTTGTGGGCGGTTTGTATCGCCTCCTAAACCATTAAAGCTCATATCAAAAATACCTGGCGTAAAGTCCATAGGGCCAGAGAGCATGCGGGTAAAGGCAAGCATTGGTACGTGTTCTGGTGGGTTAGGAGGCGAACCCCATGCATTATATTCTTGCCCGCGTGCACCTTCGCGCGCGATCCAGTTTGGGTAAGTACGGCGCAGGCCTGTATCTTTAATTGGCTCGTGAGTATTAATGCTAATTTTATGTTTAGCCGCAAGCTTTACGTTATAAAGGTATTCGTTAACCATAAATTGGCCGTCATGCCATTCATGGCGCGCAATACCGTTTTTGTCTATACGTTTTATATTTCCGCCATCGGCTACATAACCTGTTTTTACTTGGCTGACGTTTGATTTTTCGTAAAGTGTAAAGGCATCTTCCATTTGGTCTCGGTAGTTGCTTACATTGCCTGATGTTTCGTGATGGCCAATGAGCTGTACGCCTTTTTCTTTGCCGTATTGAGTCAGCGCTGCTATATCAAAATCATCGTACGGTTTGGTAAAGTTAAATACATCGCCATTAAAGTACCAATCGCCATCCCAGCCAATATTCCAGCCTTCAACGAGTACGCCATCAAAACCATACTGCGCTGCAAAATCCATATAGTATTTTGTGGTTTGCGTAGTGGCGCCGTGTTTTTTACCGCTACCCCAAGTTTGCGTGTTTATATGCATACCCCACCAAATACCGACGTATTTGCCAGGTTTAACCCACGACACGTCACCGAGTTTATTAGGCTCGTTTAGGTTTAGTATTATATCTGAATTAACTAAGCCAACAGCGCTGTCGGCTATTTGAATGGTGCGCCATGGTGTTTTAAAAGCGCCTTGCTTTTTAACGGCAATACCATCTGACCAAGGGGTTAAGTCGGCTGTAAATGTGCCTGGACGGCGCTGATTAAGCACCATACCCGCGTAATCAACAAGAGCGGCTTCATGAATACTAATATGAGTACCGTCACTTGTTTTAAACGTAAATGGTGTGTGAGCTAGTGGAGCTTCGTTAAGCGCGGTGGTGTTATAAACATATTCGTAGCGGTTCCAGCCACGAGCAGGTATCCACCATGCTGTTGCATCATGGCTATTGTTTATTGCAAATTCAGTCAGCTCTTTGGTTATTTCTGTATGTTCGAACCCGGCTTGTTGTGGTACTTCGTATCGAAAACCTACACCACTATCAAATGCTTTAAATCGAATAGTGTAGGCGCCTTTATTTGGCTCGTTTTTTGTAAAGGTAACGGCTACTTCGTTATATTCGTCAACAACGTTTTGGCGTTCGCCCCAAGGTTGTTGCCACTGAGAGTTAACGCTTTGTTGTTCAATGTTTTTAATTTTAAAACCGTCGCTAAAGGCCGCTTGTGTTTTAAATTCAAACCCCAGTAAAGACTTGTTTATAACCGCTTTGTTTTTAAATTTTATTGCGTAGCTTGGCGTGTTGTTTTCGTCAGAGATGCTTACTGTTATTTGTGTGTCTGGCGATTTTAGCTCTACGGTTTGTCCGTAGCTATTACTAGCAAAGGCTAAAAGCACAAGTGCAGGAATTCTCATGGTGTGTCCTTAGATGAGTCGGTGGTGACATTTAAGGATAATGACTGTTGATGATTAATACGACTGCCTACATACGTATTCAATGTTTTAAAAAATAGAAAGAATTTGGTGGCTTAATCGGTCTATAATGTAAACAAATTGATAATAGCGACAAGAAAATGATAAAAAGCTTACTTTGTGTATTTTTACTAAGTGTTAGTACTGGAGTTTTTGCAGCAAATATTACAATTAAAAATGCTAATAATGACCCATTACCTAATGCTGTTGTGTGGTTAACTGCAGGTGATTCCTCTAGCGTTATTCCTCCAGAAGCACCTTATGCGATGACCCAGCAAAATCGAGAATTTAAGCCGCGTATTTTAGTTGTCCCACAAAATGCAAAGGTAGAGTTTCCGAATGCGGACTCAATCATGCATCATGTTTATTCATTTTCTAAAGCTAAAACATTTGAATTAAAGCTATATAAGGAGCATCCAAAAGCGCCCATTACTTTTGATCAAACAGGTGTTGTTGAGCTTGGCTGTAATATTCATGATTGGATGTTAGGTTATATTGTGGTGGTCGATAGTACTATTTTTGCAATCACTGATGAAAATGGTCATGTTGATTTAAATGCCAATGTAGGCGAATACACGTTAAGTGTTTGGCATTCTGGGTTTAGTGATATTAGTAAGGTTGAATCTCAAACTATTACTGTGGCTACTAACCCGATCACTTATAAAGTAAAGCAGGAAATTGCGGAGCAAATTGACTTTGCTACGGATGAATTTGATGACTATTAATCGCTTAATGAGGCTGGCATTTTTAGCCGGTGCTTTATGTTTTAGTAATGCATTGTATGCACAAGTAAAAGGCTTGATACAAATTAGAGCCGTGCAGGGGGACGATATACGTAGCTTCCAAGAGGGCGGCCTTGGCGGCCTTGGGCTATATCGGCACGATACTAAAAGCGACGAACTTATTTTATCCCAAGGTATTTTAGATTTTAATGTTGATTTAGCATCTAGTTGGTCGGCTCATGGGGTGTTAAATGCGAATCAAGATCCTGATGTTGGCCTTGGTTTTACACAGGCTTATATAAAGTATCAGCCGCTATCTAACAGCAACTATAAATGGCACATGCGCGTGGGGGGCTTTTACCCACTTATGTCGCTTGAAAATCCTGATATAGGGTGGACATCTCCTTATAACTATACAAACTCAGCTATTAATAGCTGGATAGGCGAGGAAGTACGCACTGTTGGCGCAGAGGTAACTATTAAGCGCCCAGCAAAACGTTTCAACAGCGCTCATAGCTTTAGTTTTGTAGGTGCTACATTTAAAGGCAATGATCCTGCAGGTACTTTGCTTGCGTGGCGTGGTTTTGCATTACACGATAGGCAAACTACATTTAACGAAAGTGTTAAATTTGCGCCTGTAGCGGCATTAAATGCGTATGAATTACGCTGGCAAGCTAATCAGGTTTTACCGTTTGAAGAAGTAGACGGGCGTTTTGGCTATTACGCTGGCGTACATTGGGATTACTTAAAAAAATCACAATTTCGAATTTATTATTACAACAATAACGGTGACCCAACCACGCTTAATATTAGTACAGGGCAATATGCTTGGGATACTCGCTTTACTAGCGCCGCTTGGCTTTATAAGTTTAATAATAAAACACGTTTAATAGCACAGGTGCTCAATGGTAAAACCGAAATGGGCGCTAATGCTTTAATAGATAATGCCTTTTACAGTCATTATTTAATGTTAAGCCATAAAGAAGGCAAGCATCGAGTTTCAGTACGCTACGATTACTTTAAAGTGACAGATAACGACACAACCGCGTTTGACCCTAATGCAAGTAATGGGGAAGGCTTAACCGCAACATGGCGCTACCAGCTCACTAATAAACTACAAATAGGGGTTGAAGGTTCTGCACTTAAAAGTGTTGCAAAAAATAGAGAGCCAATTGGATTTAATGAACGAATCTCGCAGCAGCAAATAATGCTAAACGCTCAATGGCGATTTTAGGTTTTATAAACTAGATTTATTATCAAAAAGGTAGGTATTAAATGTGATTTTTTTTGGAGTAAGTAATGAATTTGAATAGTATCCGCGTCAAAGTCTCTTTTCCTATTGTTATTTTAGGTATTGCTATCTTGTCGTTAATTATTGGGTATTCATACTTAATTAACTTACAAAAAAATGCATTAGATGTGCAATCCGATAAATTTATTAAGGCTGTGTCTCTTGCTTTGAGTGCCGACAGGGATTTGTATCAAGCAAAGGTTGCTGAGTTAAATTTAGTCGCACATAACGACAATAAAGAAGCTTATTTGCAAGAGCATAAAGAAAATGCTGAGCAAGTAACGCAAAGGTTAGAGCAGTACTTAGCTTTGTTATCGGATTATCCAAAAGCTATAAATGGGCTTCGCGGTTTTGATGGTGCTTATAATACTTGGTTAAACGCTTCACTGGCCTATATGAATGATAAAACAAATCTAAAAAAACAGTCTCAATCAGAAAAAGCATTTGACGAATTAAGATCTACGCTTGATCAAGCTGGTGAATTAGCAGAGCAAACATCGGTCGAAGAAGTTCAAAAACTATCAGACACAATTGCTTCAACTAAGTTAACTATGCTTATTTTTGTCATATTAATTTTATTAGTGGCGTGTTGGTTTAGTTACCTTATTCCTAAGCAATTAACAGAGCAAATTAACTATGTAACTTCTCGTATTAACGATATAGCCTCTGGTGATGGCGATTTAACTGGCAGGATCGCTATAACGTCTAAAGATGAGTTTTCTGAACTTGCAAGGCAGTTCAATCGTTTTCTCGACAACTTACAGCAATTAATTCGCGATATTTTAGAGCAATCAAAAGAGCTAAGTGAATTAGGAGGTGAGTTAAGTCAGGTTGCAAATAAAAACAATGCTGTAAATCAAACGCTCAGCCAAGCCTCTGAGTCAATAGTAAGTGCAGTGCATGAGATGAGTGTAGCAAGTAGAGAAGTTGCAGGTGTTGCTCAGCAATCATCAACAGAAGCTGATAAATCGTTAAATTTAGCTCAGCAAGGACTAACAGCGGTTGCGCACTCTAGTTCTCGTATTATTTCTTTGTCGCAAAATATGGAGCAAGCTATGGCGCGCTCTACAGAACTACAACAAAGTTCTGATAACATTGCCAAAGTACTTGAGGTTATTCGTGCAATTGCAGAGCAAACAAATCTGCTGGCGCTTAATGCTGCTATTGAAGCCGCGCGAGCTGGTGAATATGGCAGAGGTTTTGCTGTGGTAGCAGATGAAGTAAGAACATTGGCTACACGCACGCAAGTAAGCACAAACGATATTCAAAAAATGATAGAGCAATTTGCAACGAGCGTAGAACAATCAATTAAAGCGATAGATGAAGGTAAGCAATTTGCAGATGATGCGGTTGGCTCGTTTAGTCAAACTAATGATGTGCTTAATGCAATGCAAAGCTCGTCTACTAAAGTAAATGATTTGGCGATGCAAACAGCGCAAGCGACTGAAGAGCAGACAACGGTTGCAGATGAAATAAGTCAAAACCTATCATCATTAAACGATCAAACTTTAGAAGGGGGGGCGCTTGCTCGAACTACTGAGGATGTATCTAAAAAAATGGAACAATTGACTGATGAGCTAAATCACTTAGTGCATCGATTTAAAGTTTAAATAAACTGATTATTTGGTTAGATAGCTCTTTAAGGTTTTGAAATATGACTGTACTTATGTTGTTTGCTAGCTCGAGTTCAGTTTGAATAGTCATTATAAAAATAAAAAGGGACTTTAAAAGTCCCTTTTTTAATGCAATTTTAACCTTGAGAAGTCAACAAAGCCTAAAGTGAATTAGTATTATTTTTTATCAAAAGCGCGTTTCATGTAGTTAGGTGTAGCGAGTGCACCATGATGAATACCGCTGTTGTAGTATTCGCTATGCTCAGCTATTTGTGCTGCGCCGTCTTCTCTAAAACCGTCAAATGCTTGTGATTTACGCGCAAGTGTTACTGACCATAAGCCGCTTGGGTAAATTGGTTGTGGGAATGGCAGTGTTTGTAAATCGTTAAAGCCTACGCTTAGCATTGCTTCGCGCATTTCAACTAATAATGGCATGTGCATAAGTGGCGATTCACTTTGTTGTACTAAAATACCACCGGGGCGCAGTGCATCTAAACAGCTTGTGTAAAACGCATGGTTAAATAAACCCTCACCAGGACCTACCGGATCTGTGCCATCAACAATCACTACGTCGATAGATTCGCCAGCGGCTTCGCGCATGTATTTAATACCGTCGTCAAACATAACCGTTGCACGGGCGTCGTTGTTAGATTCACAAAGCTCTGGGAAGTATTTTAACGACATTTGCGTTACTACTTCGTCTATATCTATTTGCGTTACAGTTTCTACGCCTGGGTGTTTTAATACTTCGCGTAAAGTACCGCAGTCGCCGCCGCCAATAATAACGACGTTTTTAGGGTTTGGATGCGCTAAAAGTGCAGGGTGGCTGATCATCTCATGATAAAAGAAGTTTTCGCGGGTTGTTACCATAGTACACCCGTCGATGATCATTAAATTACCAAAGTCTGTGGTTTCAAACATTTCTACCTTTTGAAAAGGAGACTGTTTTTCATCTAACTTTTTATTAATACGTAATGAAAATGCGCTGCCATCGCGGTCGCTAATTTCAGTAAACCACTTACTTTGATCTAAATTTGCCATAGTTACTATTACACTTTTTAGGTTGAGTATGAAAAAGGGGCAATTCTGCCAGTGCTTGGCGTTTTGCTCAATGACATTTTAACTGATTTGACGAATAAAGTTAGTTAGGAGTGAGTGAAAGTTCAATTTTTGTTAGCCTAGTGGATTGTGACGTATTAAAATGCGCCTTTATACCTAATTGACTAAAGAAGAGTTGCCATGACCTGGGGTTTAGAAACAGCACGCGCCACTTATAACGTTGCTCATTGGAGTGATGGCTATTTTGATATTAACGCACAAGGCGAACTGGTGGCTTACCCAGATGGCGACCAAACAAAACCGGCCATTTCTTTAACGCAATTAACAGAGCAGTTTAAACAACAAGGTTTAACGTTGCCGGTTTTAGTACGCTTTACCGATATTTTAAAAAATCGTGTAGACACCCTTACTAATGCGTTTACGCAAGCGCGAGCAAATCGTGAATATAACGGTAAATACACCTGTGTTTACCCAATAAAAGTAAATCAGCAACGTTCTGTAGTAAGTAAGCTATTAGCGCATCCAAGCGGGCTTGTTGGCCTAGAAGCAGGCTCAAAGCCAGAACTTATGGCTATTTTGGGCGTAGCAAAAGAGCCAATCACAATAGTGTGTAACGGCTATAAAGACAGTGAATTTTTACGCTTAGCATGTATTGGTCAAGCCATGGGCCACAGCGTAAAAATTGTGGTAGAGAAGCTTTCAGAACTGACCACACTACTTGAAGAAATAGACAACCTAGGCATTGAACCTGCTATTGGTATTCGTATTCGCCTAAACTCAGTAGGCAAAGGCAAGTGGCAAAACACGGGTGGCGAAAAAGGCAAGTTTGGTTTAACGGCAGGCCAAGTACTAAGTGCTGTTGAAGTGCTGAAAAAGCATAATAAGCTGCACTTAATGCAAATGGTGCATTTTCATATTGGTTCTCAAATTGCCAACATTCGTGATATTCACCGTGCTTTGCGTGAATGCGCACGCCACTTTGCTGAGCTTACGCAATTAAACGTACCGTTAAATACCGTTGATGTAGGCGGCGGCTTAGGCGTTGATTACGAGGGCTCTGGCTCGCGCAGCGCGTGTTCAATGAACTACACAGTAGAAGAGTACGCGCGTAATGTAGTGAATGCATTTGCAGAAGTGTGCGATCAGCATAACCTTACGCATCCGGCCATTATCACCGAATCGGGGCGCGCTTTAACCGCTCACCATGCGGTATTAATTACCGATGTAATTGACGTAGAAAAAGCGCCCAATCATTTAAATCCAGAGCCACCGCTTGAAAATAGCGCGTTAGTGCTTGATGAAATGTGGCAGTGTTTACAGCGTTTAAACCCGCGTATGGCACTTGAGATTTATCACGACGCTATGCACTTATTTAGCGAAGCGCACGATCAGTACGTGCATGGCTTAGTAAGCATGCTAGAGTGGGCGAAAATAGAGCAGCTTTACTTTACTATTTTACATCGTGTACGTGCATCGCTTAGTAATAACGCGCGCGCGCACCGTGAAGTCCTCGACGATTTAAACGAAAAGCTTGCCGATAAATTGTTTGTTAACTTTTCATTATTTCAGTCATTGCCTGATGTATGGGGTATTCAGCAGTTGTTTCCGGTTATGCCAATCGAAAACTTAACTCAACCATTGACTCAGCGCGCGATTATTCAAGATATTACCTGTGACTCTGACGGTCAAATCCGCGAATACGTTGAAGGCGCTGGTATCGAAACCAGTCTACCAATACCAGAATATAAGCACGGCGAGCAATACCACATTGCTATGTTTATGGTGGGTGCATATCAAGAAATTTTAGGCGATTTACACAACTTATTCGGTGACACTGATTCAGTGCATGTAGAGCTTAACGATGAAGGTTATGTGTTAACCAATGCCATAAAAGGTGATAGCGTTAAGGATGTATTAAAGTTTGTTGACTATGATAGCGCCATTTTAGCTGACAACTTTGCGTACCAAGTTAATAAACTTGATGTATCAGCGCAGTGTAAAGAAGGTTACTTGGCTGAGCTTAATGCAGGCCTTGAAGGCTATACCTATTTTGAAGATTAATTTGTAAGCAACTGAAAGCGCAGTATTAGTGGCTGCGCAATGTTTAAAGGAATGGAAGTAATGTCAGTTATTCGCGGTGTATTTAGTATTATTTTTTACACAATAAACACACTTTTTTGGTTTGTGCCTATTTTTGTTTGTGGGCTTATAAAGCTTATACCTATTAAGCCTCTACAAAAGATTATGAGCTGGGCTGCAAAGAAATTTGCAACTATTTGGGTGACTTTTAATAGCTTAAATCAAAAGTTATTTACGCCAACTAAACTTAATGTAACTGGCCTTGAAGAACTTAAACTGAAGGATTGGTACCTAGTAATTGCAAATCACCAAAGCTGGGTCGATATTTTAGTATTGCAGCGCGTGTTTAACCGTAAAATTCCATTTTTAAACTTCTTTTTGAAAAAAGAGCTTATTTACGTGCCTATTCTAGGTTTGTGTTGGTGGGCGCTTGATTTTCCGTTTATGACCCGCACGAGTAAAAGCCAACTAAAAAAGAATCCAAAGCTGCGTGGCAAAGACTTAGAAACCACGCGTAAAGCCTGCGAAAAATTTAAAGAAATGCCAGTAAGTGTGGTTAACTTTGTAGAAGGCACTCGTTTTACTACACAAAAGCACGCGCGCCAAAATAGCCCGTTTCCACATTTATTAAAACCAAAAGCGGGCGGTATTGCCTTTGTAATGCAAGCAATGGGCGAGCAAATTACTAAAGTGGTTAACGTTACAATTCATTACCCTGATGGCATTCCTACATTCATGGATTTTGCAGGTGGTAAGGTAAAAAATATCAACGTACATGTGGATGTAAGGCCGGTAAGCGAAGAGCTTATTGGTGACTACACCGGCGATTCTGAATTTAGAGTGCGCTTTCAAAGCGAGCTAAATCGTTTATGGGAAAATAAAGAGCAAACATTACAATCGCTCGAAAAACATCCCAAATAAAAGGCAAAAATATGAGCTTACAGTTATGCTAAAAAAGTGGTTACCAAATTGGCTTAACGGCTTAATTGTGGGCTGCGTATTGTTTTCTAATGTAATGCTTTTTGGCTCACTAGTATTTGTACTAGGGCTTATTAAGTTATTACTGCCTTTGTCTGTTGTTAACTCTTTATTGCATAGCGCTTATCGAGGGTGGTGTAATGGCAATCGGTTTGGCTTGTGGCTAGGTTGTCCTAATATTGTGGTTGATATAAGTGGCGATTTAAATTCAAAAAGTTGGTATTTACTTATATGTAATCACACGAGTTGGTTAGATATAACCGTGCTTAGCTCATTACATGCATTGCCAGCCCCTAAGTTTTTTTTAAAAGATGAATTAAAATACGTGCCTTTTATTGGCACTGGTGCGTGGGCTATGGGTATGCCGTTTATGAAACGGGTAAGCAAAGCACAGCTTGCTAAAAACCCAAAGTTGAAAGGGTTGGATGTAGAGCGCACAAAGCACAGCTGTCGCAATTTTCGTCACTATCCTACTACCATCGTTAATTTTGTTGAAGGCACACGCTTTACGCCAGCTAAGCATAATCTGCAGCAAAGTCCTTTTAAGCACTTATTAAAACCCAAAGCGGGTGGCATTGCTTTTGCGCTTGAAGTGCTAGCCAACCAATTTGATGCCATGCTAAATACAAGTTTAGTGTATAGCGGTAAAACAGATCACGTTTGTCGTAACTTACTCAAAGGCGAGCTAGATTCTATTTATGTTTCAATAGGCGTAACGCCCATTAATGACAATATGCAGGGCAGCTATCAAACCGATGACGTATTTAAAGCTAATTTTCAACATTATGTGAATGAGCTATGGGTTGCGAAAGATCAGCAGCTTGCCGATATTTATGCTCAACAAGATTTACCTGAACCACAAATCAGTAAGGAAATTGAAACACTATGACCAACACCCACCTACAGGAGTTAATCGCTCCTTGGTTTGAAAAAGTACCCGATGCGGATTTTCTTAGTTCTATTACCGCAGTTTCAATAGGGATTTTTTCTTTATTAATTGTTTACTTATTTACTCGTAGGTTAATGTTACCAGGCATTCAAAAAGTGGTAACTAAGCTTTCGCCTCAACGTATTGGTTCGTTGTCGCCTATGCTTAATAAGCTTAATAGACGTATTGCAGGTATGCTTTGCAGCGTATTATTTTTGGCGACCTTTGACAGTGTTTATCCGGTTAATGAGCTGACCGCTGAAATTTTGAAAACGGTTGGCCAAGCTATACTAATTATTCATGTAGGTTTTATTTTTAGCAGTATTGTAAGTATTGCGGGTTCTATTTATAACCAATTGGAGTTTGCACGCGAAGTCCCTATTCAGGGCTTAATTCAGGTTGTTAAGCTAATCACCTTTATTGTGTGTGCTATTTTAATTGTAAGTATTTTCCTTGAGAAGTCACCCACTTATATTCTCTCTGGCTTTGGTGCTATTGCTGCTGTTACGTTATTAGTATTTAAAGACACTATTTTAGGCTTTGTAGCTAGTATTCAAATCGCAGCAAATCGCCTAGTAACCTATGGTGATTGGATTCAAGTAGAAAACTACGGCGCCGATGGCGAAGTAATTGATTTGGGTTTAAACACTGTAAAGGTACGTAACTGGGATAACACCATAACAACTATTCCAACTTATATGCTAGTTGCGGGTTCGTTTAAAAACTGGCGTGGTATGCAAGAGTCGGGCGGTAGACGTATTAAACGTTCACTTAATATAGATATGCACAGTATTTGTTTAGTAAGTGATGAATTTAGAAAGCAAATAGATGCGGCTATTCCGCTTCATGACTATATCCGAGTGACGACATTACCCGCTCAAGTTTCTAATTTAGGGCTGTTTCGTCGTTATGCTGAGGGCTATTTAAAGCAGCACAGTAAAATTAATACGTCGCTTACGTTAATGGTACGAGAGCTACAACCAATGAACCACGGGTTACCGATTGAGTTTTATTGCTTTAGTGAAGACAAACGCTGGATTTCGTACGAGCATCTACAAGCCGAAATAATGGACCATTTACTTGCAGTATTGCCAGTGTTTGGGCTTAGGGCATATCAAAGTGTTAGTGGGCAATTAAGCCCTCCTAACGAGCAACAAACAGATAAGCCAACATTTAGAGTGATGGCAAATAGTGCTGCAAAAGACCCACAGCAATAAATAAAGCTAAGAGCCACCAAATAGGTGGCTTTTTAAATCGCAGCCATGCAAATGTAATTATTACTAACGCAACCTGCCAAAGGCTATGCACAGCCGATGTCCAAATTGGTGAATACAATGCGGCCGCTAAAAAACCGACTACCGCTGCATTAAGCGCCGCTATTGAACTTGCAAAACGTGGCTTACTTGCCAAATTAATCCAACTCTTCTGAAACGCCAGTATAAGTAAAAAACCAGGCATAAATATAAGCAGTGTAGCTATAAGGGCACCCACTAAAGGCTGCTCGGTAGTAAGTTGTGCGCCTAAGTAAGTAGCAATAGTAAACATTGGCCCTGGCACTGCCTGTGCACTCGCGTAAGCACTTAAAAACTGATCATCACTCAATGCTGGTACGCCAGCTTGAAGTACCGGCAGTACTACGTGTCCGCCGCCAAACACCATTGCACCCGCTTGGTAAAAAGGGGTAAACAAAGCAAACTCATGCCCTAGTGGAATAAAGCTAACCCCAAGTAAGAGCGCAAATAACCCCAGTGCAATCCAATTAATATTACTGTTTTTACTGCTAACATCGTCTGCTACTGTGCCAAGTTTTAATAAAGGCCATATAGCACCTACTGTTGCAGCAGTGATTAAAATCGCTATTTGAGTTCCCATCATTGGAAATAACACCAAGGCAAGTGTACTCATTACCGCAAGTAACTTAAGCGCAGCACTTGTACAAAAGCTTTTAGCCATACTAAGTGTTGCATCCGCGACTATAACAACGGCAAATAACTTTAAGCCTGCAATAATTGCAAAGTAAACAGCGTCAAACTGATGGGCACTAACCGCAAGCAGCACCATTATTAAAAACGAAGGCAAGGTAAAGCCTACAAAAGCAGCTATACCACCCAGTACTCCTGCACGCTCAACACCAATAGCAAAACTAACTTGGCTAGAGCCTGGCCCTGGTAATGCTTGGCTTAAACTAATAAGTTGTGCGTAACGGGTGTTAGTTAGCCAATTTAACGAGTCTACAAAGTGGCGCTTAAAATAGCCTAAATGCGCAGCGGGGCCACCAAAACTCATGCACCCTAGTAAAAAAAATTGTCTAAAAATAGCAATTAACATTGCGCCAATATCCTTTGTAAAATTCATTAAATTGTCACAGCGTAGTATGACATTTTTATTAAAACGACACATTAGTTTGAGGTCTGTTTAACAATCAAGCAAGATGCGCTGCTTTTAACACTCTCTTCATAGTTTGTTCATACATGTATTTGCATACTCTTGCTAAATTCTTAATGAATAGGGTATCACCATGACTTTAACTAAATCACTTTTAAGCGTAACCGTAGTAGCTGTATTACTTTCTGGTTGTGAAATGAATAACACCGGCAAAGGTGCGGCTATTGGCGCAGCAGCGGGTGGCGTATTAGGTAAAGCAACAAGTAACCATAAAGATAAGCGTATTTTTATAGGCGCTGCTATCGGCGCACTAGCTGGCGCTGCAGTGGGTAACTACATGGATAAGCAAGAAGAAGCATTTCGTGATGAACTTGCAGGCTCTGGTGTTGAAGTTGTACGTGAAGGCGATAACTTGCGTTTAGTTATGCCATCTAATATTACGTTTGCGACCGACCAATCTTATATTTCGTCTGGCTTTAACGATACCTTAGATGCTATTGCTAAAGTGATGAACAAATACGAAAAAACGTACCTAAGTATTGAAGGCCATACAGATAGCACAGGTAAAGACAGCTACAACATGAACCTATCGCGTGAACGTGCTCAAAGCGTTAAAAACTACTTAGTGAACCAGCAAATCATGGCTGAGCGTGTAAGTACTATGGGTTATGGCGAAACACGTCCAATTGCGACTAACGATAGTGCAAATGGCCGTGCTCAAAATCGCCGTGTAGAAATTCAAATAGTGCCAAACACAGAAGAATAATTAGTCTTTATTAAACTGTAATTCACACAGTTTTTGATACAACGGGTTACTTGCTACTAATTCTTGGTGGGTACCCGTTGCTATAATCTCTCCATTTTCCATGACTACAATCACATCGGCATGTTTAACCGTTGCCAGCCTATGGGCAATAATAAGCGTTGTTCTATTTTGCATTAAATGCTCAAGCGCAGCTTGCACGTGGTGCTCACTTTGAGCATCGAGTGCACTGGTTGCTTCATCTAAAAGCAGTATTTCAGGATCTTTTAAAATAGCGCGTGCCAGTACAATACGCTGCTTTTGCCCACCCGATAACCTCACACCTTGCTCACCTAAAAAACTGTTATAACCTTGCGGTAATTGTTTAATAAATTCATCAGCATGAGCATGTTTGGCAGCGGCATATACTTGCTCGTCACTTGCATTTGGGTTGCCGTAGCGAATGTTATGCATTACATCGGAGCTAAACAAGATAGGGTTTTGCGCGACCATACCCATTTTACCTCTGAGGGTATTAAGCGATAATTCTTTAATGTTTATATCTTTAAATTTAATGGCTCCGCTAGCCGGATCGTAAAAGCGCTGTAGTAATTCAAATAAGGTTGTTTTACCTGCGCCAGAAGGGCCAACAATAGCCACAGTATGGCCTTGAAGTATATTTAAACTTATTTTATTAAGTGCGCTTACGTCTGGGCGAGAAGGGTAATTAAAGCTTATATTCTCAAGCGTAATAGCAGGGCTGTTACTATTTTTTAGTAAGTTACTATCTTGTGGATTTAGTGGGTTTTCTATCTCACTTTTAACAGCAAGTAACTCAAGTAATCTTGCAGCTGCGCCTGCTGCGCGTTGTAGTTCGCCATATACTTCAGCAACGGTTGCCACCGACATTGCCACCATAATAGCGTAAAACACAAAGGCTCCTAGCTCACCGCCAGTCATGGTACCTGCTAATACGTCGCTGCCGCCGACCCACAGCATTGCGCTAATAGCGCTAAAAGTTAAAAATATTACCGCTGCAATTAAAAACGAGCGTTGTTTAATGCGGCTTTTAGCCACATTAAAGGCTTTTTCGGTTTCAAGTGCAAAAGCGTGCTGCTCTTGCTCTTCGTGGCTATAGCTTTGCACAACTTTAATATTTTGAATGATCTCGCCGGCATAGGTGCTTATATCGGCTATGGCATCTTGGCTGGAGCTTGCAAGTTTGCGCACCTTTTTACCAAATACCATCATAGGAACAAGTACCAACGGCACACAAGCAACAACCACTAAAGTAAGTTTTAAATTAGTAAACAACAGCATAGCAAGTCCACCAACCAGCATAAGTACACTGCGAAGCGCCATAGAAAATGATGAACCAATAATTGATTGCAGTAATGTTGTGTCGGTTGTTAAACGCGACATAAGCTCGCCACTGCGGTTTTCTTCAAAGTAGCTTGGGTGCAAAGTAACAATGCGATTAAACACGGCTTTGCGAATATCGTTACTGACTCGCTCGCCAATCCACGACATTAAATAAAAGCGGCTAAACGTGCCTACGGCCAATAAACTAATTAAACCAATAAGCACCAATACAGCTTGTTGTAGCTGATCTTTAGAGCCAGCTATAAAGCCATGATCTATGACAAACTTAACCCCTTGCCCTAATGATAAGTTAACACCAGCGGTTACTAAAAGGGCAGCAAGCGCCGCTACTACCATCCATTTGTAAGGTTTTATAAAAGCAAAAATAGGTAATAAACTACTAAAAGCGGCTTTTTCGTTCTTAGGACTTGTTTTTGACATAGTGGATTCTTTTTAAAGGTTAAGGTATAGATATGGCACTAAGATAATAAAAATCAATACTATTAAATATTAGCCAATAAGGAAACGTTATGACTACTGCAACCATAAGTGGAGAATTTAATGTAAATCTAGCCCCAATTGAAGGTTACGCAAGCGGCCAAAACGGCGTTAATTTAGGGCGTATGTCGATAGATAAAACATTTAAAGGTAGCTTAAATGCCACCAGCCAAGGCGAAATGCTAAGCGCCATGACCCCTACACAAGGCAGTGCCGGTTATGTTGCCATAGAGCAAGTGATAGGTGAGCTTGAAGGTAAGCAGGGCAGTTTTGTACTGCAACACTTTGGCACTATGGATAAAGGCCAAGACAGCCTAATTTTAAATGTAATTCCCGACTCAGGCACTAATGAGCTAGAAGGGTTAACGGGCAGTATGAAAATACGTATTGAGCAAGGGATTCACTACTACGATTTTGAATACACCTTATAAGATACACAAGGATTAAAATGCAAAAAGTAATCGAATTTAGAAAGACCCGTTTTTTGGGTGGGGTAGATATAGTCGCACTGAATGACCGCATACAGGAATTAAACCAAGATGGCTGGAAAGTAATAAACGCAGTGCCATTGACAGGTTTTTATGGCCAAGTGCACGGTTATACATTACTTATTGAAACTGACGAGCTTTAAATGACATTTACAGTATGGTTAAGCCTAGCGGCTATTTGCATGATGGGCGCAATGTCGCCAGGACCAAGTTTAGCGGTGGTTTTAAAGCACTCACTTAACGGCAGTATGAAAAACGGTATGCTTGCCGCGCTCAGTCATGGTACTGGCGTTGGCTTGTATGCTGGTGCATCGTTATTAGGGTTAGGCGCTTTAATGATGCAGTTTCCAACTGTTTATCAAATACTCGTTTACTTAGGTGCGGCCTATTTGGCGTATTTAGGTATAAAAATATTGCTAGCAAAACCCAGCAATAACGAACTTGAAGTACAAAAAAGTGAGGTAAGTGCAGCTAAAGCATTACAAGATGGTTTTGCCATTGCTTTTTTGAACCCCAAGCTCGCTATTTTCTTTTTAGCCTTGTTCTCACAGTTTATTGACCCTCAGCTACTTACTTTAAGTGTGGGCATAATTATGTGTTTAACCGTGTTTGTAATTGATACCGGTTGGTACTTGCTGGTGGCGTTACTGACTGAGGTTTCAAAAAACCGCTTTGGATTTACCAAGCAAAACCCGTGGCTTGATAAAATACTGGGAGTCGTATTTATCGCTCTTGCGATAAAAGTGGTGCTTAGCCTTTAAATAGCGTTCCAAATGTAGATGTATGTACGCGCATACACCTGCAGCCTAACTCTCATGCCCTGCATACGTATTCATCACATTAATTTTACCTTTTAGTTACAATTTGTTGGTTGTGTTTTGAACAACACAGCAACACCTGACAACAATAACTCAAAGGTTCACACACATGGACAAGTTTAAACTAAGTGCACTTATGCTGGCTTTATTTGCCGCAAATAGTGCATTGGCTGCAAACGAAGGCTCAATAAATCAATCACCCAGCACACAAGCTGAAGATTTAGAAATTATTGAAGTGCGAGGCTTTAGTCGCAGTTTAATCCAATCTTTAAATCAAAAGCGTTTTAGCGATACGGTGTCAGAACAAATTTCTGCCGATGATTTAGGGGCATTGCCTGATATTTCAATGGCCGATGCGCTTACACGATTACCAGGCATTTCAGCAGTAAGAACAGGCGGACAAGCGGCACAAATTAATATACGTGGGCTTTCGGGCGGGTTTGTATTTTCAACACTTAATGGCCGCGAGCAAGTATCTACAAGTGGCAGCCGCAGTATTGAGTTTGACCAATATCCGTCAGAATTAATTAGCTCTGCGGCGGTATACAAATCGCCAAAGGCATCGCTTATTGAAGGTGGCGTGGCCGGTACGGTAGAGCTTGAAACCGCCAGCCCACTCAATAACGACCAAACACATAAATTTGTAGCTAATGTGCGCGGTATGTATAACGACCG
The DNA here is from genome assembly GCF_030407615.1 of Pseudoalteromonas sp. APC 3355. Classification (NCBI taxonomy): domain Bacteria; kingdom Pseudomonadati; phylum Pseudomonadota; class Gammaproteobacteria; order Alteromonadales; family Pseudoalteromonadaceae; genus Pseudoalteromonas; species Pseudoalteromonas sp. APC 3355. The sequence goes on from NZ_JASDDB010000018.1 coordinate 65,090, forward strand.
CGCCTCAGAGGTATCGGATGCCACTGAATTTGGCGATCGAATTAGTTTTTCGTATCAAGGCAAATACCTAGACGACACATTAGGCGTGGCGCTGGGCTATGCGCGTTTGTTTCAGCCAAGTGTAGCAACGCAGTTTATTGGCCTTGCTTACAACGACACAAAAGATGTAGATGGCGCAGCTAACGACACCAATGGCCCTTTAGCTAACCCAGAAAACGAATACATTAGCGAAGGCTTTGAGCTACAGCATTTAGGCGGCGAAGAAACCCGTAATGGTTACTTAGCAGCCATAGAGTGGGCACCGGTAGATAACTTAAAATTAAAAGGTGATGCGTTTTTATCGCGCTTTGATAAAGAGTCGTTTGCTCGCGGCTTGAGGGTTAAATTAGGCGGGCCAACAGCTGCATATGCTAACGCTCAGCTTGATGGTAATGCCGTAATAGGCGCAGCGGTTAACCGTACTTCGCAAAGCTATACCCGCGTTGAAATAGTTAACGACGACAACCAAGACTTTGACGAAGTAGATAGTTTTGGCGTTAATGCCGATTGGCAGGTAACCGATAGATTAAGCGTAAATGCCGATGTGTCGCTTTCTCGCGCAAAAAGTAATTTTAGAAATGGCTTACTGTGGAGCTTAGTAGCAGAAGATACCAATGCAGAAACGCCAGTATTTGATAACAACGTAGCAATTAACTATCAATTAAACGGCTTAAATTTACCTGACGTTGGGTTTAATCAGGCGGCCGCCTTTAGCGATATAGACCGTGTAATGGTCAGCAAATATGGTATTTACCCAGATCAAACAGAAGATGAAGTAACGGCATTTAAGCTCGATTTTAAATACGAGCTAGAAAGCGACATATTTAGCTCAGTAGAGTTTGGTGCGCGCTACTCAGATAGAGAGTACAGCCGAAAACGATCGGTATTTGAGTACGGTAACGACGGGGCGTTTTCAGCAACGCAACCGCCTTTGCGTTTAACCGACGATATGGCCTCTGTGGTTGACTGGCAGGGCGAGTTTAGTTATTTCCCATCGTATTTAGCCATTGATTTAGACAAAGCACTTAACGCATGGTTTCCAGATGGCACGCCAGAGCCTGTTCAAACATGGGGCAACGCTGATGGCGTAGACGACGCGCAAGGTTACACAACTAACTATTCGTGGACAGTGCTACAAAGCGGCTCGGTGTTTGAAGATGTGCTAGCTGCGTACGTTATGGTAAACATTAACACGCAAATTGCCGGGCTCGACCTATCGGGTAATGTGGGTGTGCGCCGCGTTGAAACCGATCAATCCGCAACGGTACTAGAGAACGTAGCAGGCGATGCGCGTTTAGGAGCGCAAAATATTGTTGATGAGAACGGCATTGTAAATAATTTATACGCACCTAATGTATTAGGCACTAAATACACCGACTACTTACCTTCATTAAATTTAAACCTGCAACTTAACGATAATTCACTTGTGCGCTTTGCAGCGGCTAAAGTAATGTCGCGTGCGCCAATTAACCGCTTAGCGGGCGATGCCAGTGCAAACGTAAGCGATGATGGTGTTATTAATGGCTCAAGTACTAATAACCCATTTTTAAAACCCTTTTATGCCGACCAATACGACTTATCTTACGAATATTATTTTGAAGAAGGCAACGGCACTATCGCTGCGGCGTTATTTTATAAAAATATAGACTCGTTTGTTGAAACCTTATCAATCGAAAACTTCGACTTTAAAGGCAATGGCTTTAACGTACCTGATTCTATAGAAGACCCCGTTAGTGGCGAGCAAGTTGCGACAACAAACGGTATTTACACCACGGCAGTTAATAACGGTGAAGGCGGCTATATCAGAGGGCTAGAGCTTGCTTATACGCAAGTGTTTACCTTTTTACCTGAGCCATTTAATGGCTTAGGCGCTAACGCAAGTTACTCATACACCGAAAGTGAAATTGAATCGATCACCAGTTTAGGGGGCGACACATTAGCGCAATCTTTACCTGGGCTATCTAATAACGTGTTTAATGCCACGGTTTTTTACTCAATGGATGATTTTGAAACCCGCCTCAATGTGCGCTACCGCGATGAGTTTGTATCAGAGCAGGTTGCCATTAACGAGCAAGTGGTTAATTTTGATGCTGAAACCGTAGTCGACTTTCAAACCTCTTATCGCTTTAGCGACTCGCTAACAATGCTTTTGCAAGTTAATAACTTAACCGATGAACCAACCCAAAGTTACTTTGGCTCAGAGCAACGAACAGGGACGACTCAGTACTTTGGTCGTCAGTTCTACCTTGGTTTTACATACAGTCATTAATTAGCAAACGGAGCGTTTAAAAATGAAAATTATAACTATGTCTAAATATTTGCTAATAACGTTAGCGTTAATGCTATTAGCAGCGTGTGGTAGAACAGGTGATGTTGAATCTGGTGAACCATTACTTACCTGTAATGTGCCACAAGTCCCTAATGAAGCGGGGTCACAATGTGTCGATCCCGAACCTATATCGTGCCCTGCACCTACAGTACCTGATGAAAATAACGAAAGCTGTGTGGTTGGCGCCGACCCAACCCAGCCAGACCCTGTGGTATTTGCAGGGGAAGGAGAGGCGGTTTTATTTTATAACCGCCTAGCCGATGATAACTATGAAGGCTACCGATTACATTCGTGGAATAACGAAGTATGCGATGCTTATGCACCACCATTTGATACCAGCGATTGGGCTAACGGCCATGAATACGATGGTATTGATCCAAACTACGGTGCGTACTGGATAATTAACCTTAAAGAGGGTTATAACGAATGTGCCAATTTTATTATTCATATTGGTACAGAAGGGTCAGGTAAGGCGTTTGGTGATGTGGATTTAACCATGCCGCTGATGCAAGACGATGAAACCTTTCAGCGTATGAACTTTACCATTCATGGCGAGCCTTCGGTGTTTGAATACCCTATATTAAGTTTAGGCGAACGCGCAGTTGCTATAACAGGTGCTTCAGCGCATTGGATTGATTTAAATACTATTTTGTATAAACCAAGTAACGAGTTTACAAGCCTAATTAAGTTACATTCATCAGCTACGGCTGAGCTTGAAGTGGATATTGATACTGGTTTAAACGGCGATACTGTTACGCTGCAATCAAGCAATTTAACTGATGAGCAAGCGGCAAAAGTACCGCATTTAACCACTTGGAACGCTTACGAAGGAAGTTGGGATACAAACACGGCTAAAGCGCTTATAAAATCGCAGCTTGTTATTGCCGGTTACGATAGTGAAGGTAAGCTGCTAGAAGCAAGCTTTGTGCAAACCGCTAAAGCACTTGATGCCCTTTACACACAAGGCGAAGATGACGCTAACGAAGCTGTACTGGGTGTAAATTATGGCAATAACGCGATTGATGTAACTGTGTGGGCACCCACCGCTAATAACATGATGCTAAACGTGTTTGATGATGCAAAAACACAAGTTCACTCTACGCCAATGACATTAAATACACAGACAGGTATTTGGCAAGCAAGTTTAGATATGCAATACGACCGCCACTACTACCGCTTTAATTTTGATGTTTACCACCCACTGACTCAGCAAATAGAGTCGCTTTGGAGCACAGACCCTTACTCACTAAATGTATCTACCAATGGTTTATACAGCCAGTTGATTAATTTAGCCGATGAAGACACTAAACCCGAAGGGTGGGATACACGCCTTATTCCTACGGTAGAAAATCCAGAAGATGCGATTATTTACGAGGGCCATGTACGTGATTTTAGCGCACGCGATAACAGCGTAACAGAGGCTAACCGTGGTAAGTACCTTGCGTTTACTGAGCTAAATAGTGCTCCTATGCAGCACTTACAAACTTTGGCTCAAAATGGCTTAACGCATTTTCATTTATTACCTATTACTGATATTGGCACCATAGATGAAGACATCAGTAAACGTGTAGATATTAGCGATACGCTAGGAGATTTATGTGAGCAAATTAATGATGAAGCCGATGCGTGTAAAACCCAAGATAAAAGCAGCACCATTATTGATTTAATGGGCGGTTATTTACCAGGCTCAGATGACGCACAAGCACTTGCTAATGCTATGCGCAGCTTAGATAGCTTTAACTGGGGTTACGATCCGCATTACTTTATTGCGCCTGAAGGCTCGTACGCCTCAAGCCCAGAGGGCATTGCCCGCGTTAAAGAAACCCGCGCTATGGTGCAATCACTGCAATCTATTGGTCTGCGCGTAGTGCTTGATGTGGTTTATAACCATACAACATCGTCGGGTATTTGGGACAAGTCGGTATTTGATAAGCTAGTACCGGGTTACTACCATCGCTATAACGAAGTAAGCGGTGAAATAGAGCGCTCAACGTGTTGTGAAAATACAGCTACAGAGCATGTAATGATGGATAAGTTTGTTAGTGATTCATTAGTTATTTTGGCGCGTGAATTTGGCTATGACAGCTTTAGATTTGATGTAATGGGGCACATGCCAAAATCGTCAATTCTTGCAGCACGTGATGCAGTGCAAGCTGTTGATGAAGATAACTACTTTTATGGCGAAGGTTGGGACTTTGGTGAGGTGGCAAATAACCGCTTATTTGTGCAAGCCAAACAAGCCGATATGGCCGGTAGCGAAGTAGGTACCTTTAACGACCGTATTCGTGAAGCCGTTCGCGGTGGTGCATTATTTAGTAATAGCTCAACAGATGGCAATTTAGCAGAGCAAGACACGTTACGTTTGTCGCTTGCGGGTAATTTACAAAACTACATTTTAAAAGACTTTAAAGGTAACTCAGCAAAGGGTAATAGCTTTACTTGGAATACTCAGCCAACGGCGTATGCACTAGACCCTGCCGATAGCATTCATTACGTATCTAAACACGATAACGAAACACTATGGGATCAGCTGCAATATAAACACAGCGCTAACATGAGTATTGAGCAGCGCGTTCGTGCTCATAATATGGCGTTAGCACTCCCTCTTATGAGCCAAGGTATTCCATTTATGCAAATGGGCGCCGACTTGCTACGTTCAAAATCGATGGATCGTAACAGCTACGACTCGGGCGACTGGTTTAACTTTGTTGATTTTACCCAAGATACCAATAACTGGAATATTGGCTTGCCACCCGCACAAGACAACGAAGTGAAATGGCAAGAAATTATGCCTATTTCTGCTAATACCCAAGCGGCTGCACAGCCACAAGATATTACCTTTGCACATGATGTATTTAATGAATTTTTACAAATACGTAGTAGCAGCCCACTATTTAGATTAACCACAGAGCAAGATGTTATTGAGCGAGTGGGTTTTCATAACGTAGGTAAAGCGCAGCAACATGGCTTAATTGTAATGAGCATTGATGATGGCGAAGGGCTAACAGACTTAGACCCTGCATTTGACGCGCTTGTTGTCGTGATTAACGCAACCGAGCAAACCCTTAGCCATACTATTGCCACCGCAGCGGATTTTGAATTACACAATGTATTAAAAAACAGTGTTGATGCAAGTATGGCTAGCGCCAATTTTGCCGCAGGCGATAACGAAGGCACATTTACTGTACCGCCTTACACATTAGCTGTTTTTACTAAAAACCAAGGTGAGAGCCAAGGTGCTGGTTTAAGTGCAAATGCAACCGTAGGGGCACCTGATGTAGTACCTTATGGTAGCACCGCTGTGTTTGTGCGCGGTAGTTTAAACGACTGGGGCACACGCGATGCATTTGAATATATTGGCGATGGTGAATACCGTATAGCAATTGCACTGAGCGCTGGCGATTACGAATTTAAAATTGCCTCTGAAGATTGGTCTACGGTTGATTTTGGTGCGCTTTCTGATGCTGATAAAGATGTAGTTGAAAACCAAAGCGAGCCATTAACGCGCTCAGGTGCAAACATGACATTTAGCGCTGCCATTGATGCAACCTATGTATTTTCGCTTGATGCTTCAAACCCTGAAAATCCAACGCTTACTTTATACAACGAAGAGCCATTTATAGGCACTGCTATTTATGTGCGCGGTACGCTTAATGACTGGGGAGTAACCGATGAGCTAAGTTATAAAGGTAAAGGTATTTACACCTTTACTAAAACACTGAGCGCTGCAAGTTATGAATTTAAAGTAGCGTCAGAAGATTGGAGCACGGTTGATTATGGCTCGGCTGAGGGAGATGCCAGTGTTATGGTTGGCACTGCAGAGCAGTTGTCGGTTGCGGGCGCGAATATGACCATAAACATTGCAGAAGAAGGTGAATACCAGTTTATATTTGACGCCAGTGATTTAAATAACGTATCGCTAAAAGTGCTCAACGCTGAAATGTTTGCACAAACGACAGTGTTTATTCGTGGTAGCTTAAATGACTGGAGTACTGATAACCCGCTGATGTACGAGGGTGATGCAATTTACTCTACATCAATAGAGTTAGAAGCAGGTGACTACGAATTTAAAGTAGCGTCTGAAGATTGGAGTACCGTTGATTACGGTGGAGCAGGCGATACGCCGGTAGTGGCAATTGATGAACTAACACCACTTGAAGCCGTAGGTGCCAATATAGCACTAAATATTACCGAACAAGGTACTTACACGTTTAATGTAATAGGCCCAGATAGAGAAAATGTAAGCATACTTATTAATAAGTAGTAGCAGTTTATTTTCCCAGACCTAAGCCGAGCATAGCCCTGTATGCTCGGCTTTTTTGTATGTACATAAGTGTGTGAAAGTATATTTGAATGCTAATTATAAATGTTTGGACTAAATTGCATTCAATATTAGATTGGCGTACTTTTATAAATCCCCAACCATACAAAAGAAAGCTAATGAGTAACTTAACCTTAAAAAGTGCTAATTTTGATCCTAAAGTAAAACAATACTGGATGGTTACTGCCTCGCTATTTGCAATGTTGGCTCTTGTTACTATACCGCTTATACCTATTATTTTACTTATTGTATGGCTGGTGGGCGGACGAATACTCGCAGCTATGTCAGCTGACTTATTACCACAAAAATTGGTAGTTAAACGTGGCATATTATTTAAAGAAGAAAAATCTATTCCGCTTGAAAAAATAACAGATGTAGGGTTAAGCCAAGGGCCGCTCATGCGAATCTTTGGATTATATCGTTTAAGCTTTGAAACAGCAGGGCAGTCAGGAAATGGTGCTTTAGTGTCTTTGCTTGGTGTAGTTAATGCGAGTGAGTTTAGAGAGGCGATACTTGAGCAAAAAGATGTATTGGCAAACCAAGGTAAAACGTCGCAGCAGGCAACAGAGCAAAGTGAGAAAGAGCTACTGAGAGCACTTACTTATAGTGTTAAAAATATTGAGCAGATGCTACTTGTTTTACTTGATGAAAGGCAGCAAAAGTAGCCTGCTTTAAAATTGTAAAGCTTATAAAATTACGAGAGTTAATTTATACCGTAGCACAAGAGCAAAACTTAGGAGCTGTTGAAGAGTCTTTAAAGTGGGGAGAGCCAAGTTATAACACAATAAATGGCAGCCCCATTCGCGTAGGCTTTAAGGGCTCCTCGTGTTATTTGTTTTTTCATTGCCAATCAAAGCTAGTAAGCACATTTAGAGAGTTGTATTGCCACACTCTCACTTTCGAAGGTAACCGGGCAATTGTATTAAATAGTGAAAAACCATTACCAGAGTACCCACTTAAAGTGTGTATTAAATTAGCACTGACTTATCACAAAGTTAAACGCCTACCTTTACTAGGCGCATCATTATAAGTATTCAGTTGATGTTTAAAACACACTACATATTTGGTTTGCGTCACAGGTAATTACGGTTACGTTTTCATAACCCACACGCGTTAACGCTTCTGCTCCCAACGTTGCGCGTGCACCACTTGCGCAGTGCACGTAAATAGGGCGAGCTGCGTCTTTTTCTATTTCCATCAGCTTCATCTCGAGTAATCCACGCGGAATATTTATAGCGCCAGTAGCTGCTTTTGTAGCGTGCTCTGCAGGTTCTCGTACATCAATAAGTAAACCTTTATTTTGTTCAAGTTCGAGTTTCGCTTGCGCTGCGTCAATACGGCGTTGGTTAGGTGTGATAATTTTTAGTAAGTCAGGGATTGATGTAAGCATTAGTTTGTAAATCCTCTTGTTCTAAAAAAGGTATTAATGTGCACCACTTGGTATAAGTAGGTTGAATTAAGTTAATACCTATAAATAACGTTAAAAACTGAAAGTTACTTTATACAAAGTAACTTAATAGCGGGGATACTGCCACAGCACTTCCGCCGATTAATAAAACGGCATCGTTAATTTTGTGATTGCCTTAATATTAGTAAGGTCTAATGTTAATTATATTAGAACCTACTAATGTAAAAGTCTATACTTAAAAAGGTATCAAAAAGAGAAACAATACAAATGAATATTGAGCAACTAGCTGTTAACGCAGAGCAAGCCGAACAGTTTTTAAAATTAATGGCTAACAAAAATCGCTTAATGATTTTATGTAGTTTATTACAAGGTGAGCAAAGTGTAGGTGAGCTAAATAAAAATGTACCTTTAGCACAGTCAGCGTTATCTCAGCATTTAGCAAGTTTACGCAAGGCAGATATGGTTGCTACTCGCAGAGAAGGGCACACTATTTATTACTCGTTGACCGACCCAAAAGTTGAGTCGATCATTGCTTTACTATATGAGTGGTTTTGCCGACAAGAAAATACTAAATAAACGTAGCTATTTCATCGAGTGATTTTTTATCCAGTGCATGAGCAGGTATTGTTGCATCATCACTTGGGTAGCCTGTAATAAGTAGCATGTATGGACGTTCGTTATCTTTATCGCGATTACATATGTCGGTTAAAAAACTCATTGGCTTTGGAGTATGAGTAAGGGTTGCCAAACCACTGCGGTGCAAAGCTTGAATTAAAAAGCCGGTAGCTAAGCCAACAGACTCATGCACATAATAATTCGTATTTTTATCATCGGTGCTTACGCCGCCCTTTTTTTGACTAAATACAGCTATAAGCCAAGGTGCATGCTCTAAATAAGGTTTATTGGCGTCGGTACCTAACGGTTTTAGCGCATCTAACCATTCTTCACCTGCTCTGCCTTCGTAAAAAGAACGCTCTAATTTTTCTGCGGCTTCTCTTATTTGTTTTTTTTACATCGCTACTGTTTATAGCCACAAAATGCCAAGGCTGATGATTCGCTCCACTTGGTGCTGTGCCAGCTGCTTTTATACATGCTTCAATAATATTTTTTGGTACTGGGCGATCGCTAAAGCTGCGAATGCTATGGCGGCGTTGGCTGGTTTGTAAAAACTCGTTAGCACGATTTAGCATTTCTTCATGTGGATATTCTATAAAGTCATTTAACGGCTGGCTTTGGTGATCTTGCATGGCTTTTCGTTTCTTATAAAAAGTATATGTGGTTTTTATACCGAGTGAATACAGTGCAGGCAAGTGTTATGAGTTTAAATTATGTTTATTTGTTGTTACAAATTTAACTAACAAGTAACTTATGTTCCTGTTTTTCTTGTGATATAAAACATTATAAAAATAATTACTCATATTCAAGGAAGTAAAAATGCTATCAATAACAGGGTTATCTAAAACCTACGATAATGGCGTACATGCACTACAAGGTGTTGATTTATCTATCGGAAAAGGGATGTTTGGATTACTTGGGCCAAATGGCGCAGGTAAATCGTCACTTATGCGTACCATTGCAACACTGCAGTCGGCTGATTCAGGTTCAATTACTTTTGATGGCATTGATGTATTTAAAGACCCACAGGCTTTGCGCCAACGTTTAGGTTACCTACCGCAAGATTTTGGTGTATACCCACGGGTAAGTGCCTACGACTTGCTAGACCATATGGCTGTTTTAAAGGGAATTCATAATAAAGCAGAGCGTAAAGAGTCGGTTGAAGGATTACTTGCGCACACTAATTTATATCAACATCGCTCAAAAGCGGTAAGTGGCTTTTCGGGCGGTATGCGCCAGCGTTTTGGTATTGCACAAGCCTTACTAGGTGACCCCGATTTACTAATAGTTGATGAGCCAACAGCGGGGCTAGATCCTGAAGAGCGTAATCGTTTTCATAACTTATTAGTAAGCTTAGGTGAGCAAAAAGTAGTTATATTATCGACCCACATTGTTGAAGATGTAGCAGAGCTTTGCCCAAACATGGCGGTGTTGGCTGGCGGTAAGATTTTACTAGAAGGTAACCCAATAGCGCTTACCGATAAGCTCCAAGGCCAAATTTGGCGCAAAGCCATGAGCCAAGAAGAGGCGCAAGAACTTGAGCCACAATTACCGGTTATTTCTAAGCGCTTATTTGCAGGGAAAACCATATTACATGTATTAGCCGAGCAAGCCCCACAAGGGTTTGAAGCAAGTAATGCAAATTTAGAAGATGTGTATTTTTCTACTCTGCTTAATCATCGTAATAGCCAAGTAGCATAAGGAGGCGTTATGTTTTTTAATATGCTCGCGTTTGAGCTGCGTTATTTCGCGCGTCAGCCTTCGTTCTATGTCACCTCGTTAATCTTTTTTTTGATGGCGTTTTTTATAAGCTCTAGCAGTAAATTTCCACTTGGTGGGGCGAATGTTCATATGAACTCGCCTTTCTCGATTATGCTTTTAACCGTTACATTTTGTACGTTTGCGATGTTTTTAGTGGTTAACTTTGTTGCCAGCTCTGCTATTCGCAACAGTGAAAGCAAAATGGATGAGCTGGTTTTTAGTAAGCCTGTTAATCCTGTGCCTTATCAAGCAGGGCGTTTTTTTGGTTCTTACTTAGTTGTACTTATTGTGTTTTTAAGCGTGCCATTGGGTGTGTTTTTAGGGTCGCAATTTGGTTTATTAGTTGGCTGGCTCGATGGCGAATTGATTGGTCCTAATAAGCTAATGTACTACGCTGCGCCTTATCTTTATTTAGCAGTGCCAAGTTTACTGGTGCTTTCGGCTATTTTTAATAGTGTAGCGGTCTATTTTAAAACCATGATGTCGGTGTATGTAGCAGCTGTTGTGATTTTTATAGCCTATCAAATTGCCGGCGTTTACTTTGATGATTTAGCATTTAGAAATATTGTTGTTTACGCCGACCCATTTGGCTCTGGTTCGTTAATTGATTTAACACGTTATTGGACTGTAAATGATAAAAACACAGAAGTGCTAACGCTCACAGGTGACCTTTTAGTTAACCGTATATTGTGGGTGGCAATCAGTGTTGCACTGTTTTTTGGCCTTGGAAAGCTAAGCAATCGCATAGTAACTAAAAAACAGAAGAAGCAATTTAAAGTCTCTGCTTTTGTACAAAATAAACAAGCTGCACTTATCAATAGTGCTAAAAATTATAAATCAGCGGGGGTTAGTACTAAATCTCAGCTAATAATGCGCAGTATATTCGAACTTAAACAAGTTATATTTAGTGCTCCTTTTATGATTTTAGCGGGTGTAAGCATTGTAACGCTTATGATCCCTCTGTTTGCGCCTATCGGTGCTTATGGCACTACTAACTGGCCTTTAACTCAGAATATGGTAAATGTTATTAGTGGTATTTCCGGTTTATTTTTGTTTGTTATTATCGCTTTTTATAGTGCTGAGCTTGTGTGGCGAGAGCGACAAAGTGGCATGGGCGATATTGTTGACAGCTTTCCTGTACATAACAGTGTTTTTTGGGTGTCAAAAATACTGGCTTTAATCGCCGCTATTTCTGGGTTGTTCCTCGTGGGCATGATACTCACAATTACAGTTCAGTTATTTAAAGGTCAATTTAATTTAGAGTTAGGACAGTATTTATTTAGGATTGTTTATTTATCGATTTTACCGTTAATTATGCTGACGGTACTCGCCTTCTTTTTACAAATTATTAGCCCGAATAAATATGTAGGAATGGGCTTGTTTATTTTGTATTACATAGTGCAAACAGTAATGGGTTCTTATGGGTTTGAGCACCATATGTATCACTTTTCGCAAAGCAGTAGCGTACCGTATTCTGATATAAATGGTTATGGGCACTTTTTACAAGGCGCGCATTGGTACACATTATATTGGGGTGCGTTAAGTCTTGTTTTAGCGATTGTTGGGTTTGCGTTATGGCATCGTGGTCCTTCACAAACGCTGCGCACACGCTTGTCTATGCTTCGTTATAATATGTCGTTAAAAGGGCAAGCGGTTGCGGTTATTAGTGCATTAGTGTTTGTTGGTGCAGGCTACAATATTTATAACAACACGCGAGTTTTGAATGAGTTTACTACGAGCGATGAGTTTCAAGACAAGCAAATAAGTTATGAGCAGCAGTTTGCACAATACAAAGACTTAGCACTACCTATGGTGACCGATGTTGACTTAACTGTTGATATTTATCCAAAAAAGCGTGCTTTAAGTGCTGTGGCAAAAATTAAATTTACCAATACATCTAAAGAGCCAATTACGCGAGTTTTGATTACCTCACCTCAACACGCTAAAAGTTGGGATGTAGCCATGGCTGGCGGAAAGATAGTTGAAAAATTACCAGCGTTTTATTCAGCATGGTTTGAGTTTGAGCAGCCGCTTATGCCAAACGAAGTAAGAGAAGGGCAACTGTCGGTTACTCGTGATCATACAGCCTTTACCGATAAAGACTCTGATACACAATTAGTTGCCAATGGCACTTTTATTAATAATTGGGAACTCCTTCCTAGCTTTGGTTATAACCGTGGTTTACAGGTAGCTGATAAATTTGAACGTCGTAAGCATGATTTACCAGAACTTGAACGTGCCCATAAGCTAGAGGACAGTCAGTACTATACACAAAGTGATTTAGGTGCAGCTAATGGGTTTATTAACTTTAAGGCGACGGTAACGACCGACGAGTCGCAATTTGCTATTACCCCAGGGTATTTACAAAGTGAAAGTGTAAAAGAGGGGCGCCGTACCTTTGTTTATGAAATGGATGCGCCCATTTTAAACTTTTACGCGGTGCTTTCGGCAGAACTTGAAAGTAAAAAGGTTGAGCATAATGGGGTAAATGTTGAGGTGTACTACCACAAAGATCATGCATGGAATGTTGACCGTATGATTGAGTCAGTTCAAGACTCGATAGATTACTACACGCAAGCCTTTGGCCCGTATCAGCATAGACAGCTTCGTATTATTGAGTTTCCTAAGTATCGCTCGTTTGCGCAAAGTTTTGCCAATACGGTACCTTACTCAGAAAGCATGGGCTTTATTACAGACCTAAGAGATGAGAGTAAAGTTGACTACCCTTACTATGTTACCGCACATGAAGTAGCGCACCAATGGTGGGGGCATCAAGTATCGGCGGCTAATGTAGAGGGGAGCGCGGTTATTTCTGAAACGCTTTCACAGTACAGTGCGCTTATGGTGCTTGAGAAACGCTTTGGCGCAGAGAAGCTACGTAAGTTTTTAAAATATGAGCTTGATAGGTACTTAATAGGGCGTACAGGGGAAGCCTTTGAAGAAATGCCGCTATATAAAACGCAGGGTCAGCTGTATCTTCACTATAATAAAGGATCAGTTGTGATGATGGCGATTTATGATCGTTTAGGTGAAAAACGTTTAAATAATGCACTCAAAGCATTTTTAAATGAATTTCAGTACCAGTCAACGCCATACCCAACTACGCTCGATTTACTTAGCTATTTAAAACAAGACGCAACGCAAGCAGAACAAAGTTTTATTGACGATCAGTTTAAATATATCACTTTGTATGAGCTTGAAATGAAAGAAGTGTCGGTTACTGATGATGTTGATGGCGAAGGTTTTTATACAGTAACACTGAGCGTTGAAGCAACTAAGCAGCATGCCGATGGGCAAGGTGAAGAAACTGAACAGCCGCTCGATGAGCTAATTGATATTGCATTATTTAGCGACGACCCTGAAAACTTACTCGCTGAAGACTTTGTTATTTACTCGAAAAAGCATCAAATAGTGTCTGGTAATAATACTATTGAGCTAAAAGTAAAAGAAAAACCATTATTTGCAGGGGTTGATCCTTACATTAAGCTGGTCGATAAAGACAGTAAAAACAACTTAGCTAAGTTTTAAAGTCTATTTATTTACTAAACACTTAAATTGACTACTTTAAAGGCCGCATTTATGCGGCCTTTATGTGTAATAAACTGTATAAAACTTCATAGCGTTTCTACATATTCCCCACAGCTTTTTACGCTAATATTTTATGTTCTCTTATAAAGTTACCTTACTGGTATTTAGTTTATAAGGAAGAGTATGAAACCATTAATTATAGGGGCGATAGCATTAAGCCTCAGTGCTTGTTCTGCGGTAACCATTCAGCCACAGGCAACAGCAAAAATAACGAGCCAAGCTAATTACGAAGATAGCCGCCCATTTTATTTATGGGGATTAGTGGGTGAGCAGCGGGTAGACGTAAAACAAATATGTTCAAATACACCGGTTATTCAAATGCAGTCACAACAAACGTTTAGTGATGGAGCGCTGAGTTTAATTACGCTTGGAATATACTCGCCCCATACCATTAAAGTGTGGTGCCAAGAGCAAGTACTAGGGGAGACATTATGAGCATCAAGCTATTTGCAGCCGGTTGCACACTGATTATTTTAACGGGGTGTACAAATATTTACTTTGATAACGGTATGCAGAGCAAAGTAAGCAATAAAACGCTAAAAAGCTCACAGTGGCATCATAATTTTGCACTTGCGTTGTACGAGGGATCAGAGCCGTTAGATTTAACAACACATTGCCCACAAGGGGAGTGGCAAAGCGTTCATACGTATAAATCGTTTACTAATGGTTTAGCTGAGGTGGTTGTGAATCAAATTGGTCCAGCTTGGTACCCTAAAACAGTAGAAGTACAATGTAATAAGGTACCATTTAAAGCTAAATAATTATTTAAAATAGTTATTCGTAACGCAGTGCATCTATAGGGTTTAGTCTTGCTGCTTTAATAGCAGGGGCTAAACCAAATATAATCCCAATCATTGATGTAAATCCGAACGATAGTATTACAGCCCATACTGGTATGTATGCATCAGGCATACTTGGGACTAAAAACGAAATAAGCCCTGCGGCGCCATATCCTATAATGAGTCCTATTAAACCACCAAAAAGTGAAAGCACAACGGCTTCAACTAAAAACTGCAGCATAATAAAACCAGGTGTTGCGCCTAGTGCTTTTAATGTACCAATAACGCGTGTGCGTTCAGTTACCGACACTAGCATTATGTTCATAACACCAATACCGCCAACAAGTAAGCTAATGCCAACAATACCAGCAGTAATAGCAGTAGCACTGCTGGTAAATTTATCTATTTGGGCACGAGATTTTTCAGCGGTTTCAAATTCAAAGTCGTTTTCATCTTTCTCTTTTAGTTTATGTAGTTGGCGCAATACACGAGTGATTTTTGCAAGCACTTGTTCTTCGTTAGTACCTTCATTTAACCTAAACATAATTTGCACATTAGTTTGTGTACTTCCGCCTTCTAAAGCACTCATGGTACTAATTGGAATATTAATGTAATCGTCTTGGTCAAAACCAAATAAGCTACCTTGTTTTTCAGCAACGCCAATAATTCTAAACCATTCACCACCTAGCTTTATATATTCACCTACTGGGTTTTCAGGAAGGTTTAGCTTTTCTATGATTGAAGGGCCGATAAATGCGACCCTTCTTCGTTTATCATCGTCCTCAGCACGAATAAAACGACCAAGTTCAGGATAAGTACGATACGCTTTTTGATAGTCTTGCTCGGTACCGATAACACGCGATGAATGGCTTTTATTTCCATACTCAGCTCCCCCCGAAAAGCGCCAGGTAAACATTAGGGCAGTTAGCGTTTCAGCTTCTTTTATACGCGACTTTAAAGCTAAAAAATCGTCGTAGGTAAGCTTGGCATTTTTACCAACCATTTCGAGTTCAATACTAGTGTAAGGTTTTATTGTTGTTACATCTGGCGACATATCAGCAAGTTGATCGTTTATTTGCTTTGTAAAACCTTGCATTACTGCAACGACAGTAACTACGGCAGCAACACCAATAATAATGCCCAAACAGGTCAGTGCGCTGCGCATTGCATTAGCTTTAATAGCTGAAAAAGCGGCTTTAGTGCCTTCCATTATGGCAAGAGCTGATTTAAACATGCTGCTTGATTCCTTCATCTTTAGTTACATCACTTACCACTTTACCGTCCACTAAACGAATCACGCGTTGGCAATGATCGGCAATTTCTTGCTCATGTGTTACTAAAATAATAGTATGACCTTCGTTATGCAGCTCATCAAACAAATCCATAATTTCGCGGGTCGTTTTACTATCAAGATTACCTGTGGGTTCATCTCCTAATAATATATGTGGTTTTGTGACTAAAGCGCGGGCAATGGCAACCCGTTGACGTTGCCCACCAGATAGTTGGCTAGATAAGTGATTAACTTTATCACCGAGGCCTACCCGTTTTAGTGCTTCTAGGGCTTGTTGCTTGCGCTGTTTGCTAGGGATAAAGCGATACACTAAAGGCTGCATTACATTTTCTAGTGCGGTTGCACGTGGTATTAAGTTAAAGCTTTGAAATATAAACCCGACACTTTCATTACGCTGATGAGCAAGCTCTGTCTCGGTCATACTTTTTACTAGTTTATCTTTTAAGTAGTATTCGCCACTGCTGGGTGTATCTAAACAACCTAGTAAGTTCATCAAGGTCGACTTGCCTGAACCAGAAGGTCCTATAATCGCCACGTATTCGTTTTGCATTATATGTACGTTTACATCATCAAGTGCCTTAAATACCTCTGAGCCCATTTTGTATTGTTTATTAATATGCTCTAGCTTGATTACCGCAGACATTAGGCTTCTTCCTTGTCTGCATCTGATTTAAGTTTTACCACATCACCTTCAGTCAGAAGACTTACTGGGCGCGCAGGGCCAATAACTATTTTGTCGCCCTCATTTAAGCCGTCAGTAATGGCTTGCTCTATATCAGATGATATTCCAACAGTTACGGCAATTTTGCTAACTGTGTTGTCACTATTTAGTCGCCATACAAATGTTTTATCGTCCTCTTTTTGGATTGCTTCTATTGGAAGTTTTAAACCGTTTTCGGCAATGCTTGTTGCGATCTCTGCTCTACAACTCATTCCTGCATATAGCTGGCGCTCAGTAGTGTCGAGTAATACTTTTACTTTAAATGATAAACCTTGAGAGCCTGCTTGGTTTTTAGCTGAAGTACCAATATTGATTACTGTGCCGCTAAATGGTTTATTAGGGTATGCGGCAGCATAAATATTCGCTTTTTGGTTAAGCTTAATGCTCGCAATGTCGGTTTCATCCACACGTAGCTCGGCTAAGATAGCGCTAGGATCGGCTACTAGCATTAAATCAGAGCCAATAATATTAGTCGTACCGGCTATAACGGTTTCACCTTCTTTAATATTTACAGATGCAAGCAAGCCGCTCATTGGAGCTCTAAATACACTTTTACTTAAGCGATCTTGCGCAATTTGTAGTGACGCTTGTGCTTGGTTGTACGACTCTATTCGTGATTCAATATCGATTTTAGCTAGATCGCGTGCGCTTTCAATATTCTCGTAGCTCTCTTGATTACCTAAACCGACATCATATAAGTCTTTTTGTCTTTTAAGTTGGCGCTCTAGGTTAGCAAGGCGTGTTTTATTGTGTTTAATTTCAATTTCTGTGGCGCGAAGGATTGCTTTACTACGGGTGACTTCTGATTCAAAAGCAGTTGTATCAAGGCGCATTAACATATCGCCTTGTTTAACTCCTTGGCCTTCTTGAACAAATATTTTATCTACTCGGCCTGTCACTTCAGAGCGTAATTGCACATGTGTATTAAAAACTAAATTACCTGAAGCCATTATTGAGTCAGCAATGTCGCCAAGCTCTACTTGAGCAATATTTACTTCGGCTTGTTTTTTATCGCCAGAAATTTGCTTTGACACAATTAGGGCTATAAATGCGCCTACAGCGAGTGTGATGATTATTGCTTTTTTCATTTTATCTATCCGTGAATTAAGTAATGTGGAGCTAGTATCTACCTCCACTTAAGAGTTAACTTGCTGCAATGATTGCCCAAATACCAAAAATAATAATTGAAGGAAGAGCAGAGAATAGGAGTGCTTTGTTAGTTGAAAAATTATTCCAGCATTTTAAGCCGATCATTCCCAACGCAATGCTCCAAAAGCTAAATAAGTTTATTGATTCTAATAAGCTATAAAAAGGATGGCTAACTTCAAGTCCTATTATTAATTGGTTAATAGATGCGTAGCTAAATACGGCTTGTTGAGATATTTGATCTGTACTTGCACTTAGTACAAGAGCAATTGTGCCTAGGCTTGAAATAACAACTGGCATTATTGTCCAGGTAGCGAATCCATACCAAGCTCCGTAGCTATGTTCTGATTCAGGATCTTGTTTAGCCACAAGCATATAATAAAGTGCCATTAATGCATTCATGATAGCCAGCGCAATTACGCCGCCAAACAAACCAAACCATATTTGGCCTTCTGCATTTTGCTCTATACTTTGGCGAATCATTTTTTGCTCGCCAATCGTCGCATCAATAGTTGATGCTGCTACTTGCTCATTAATCAAAAACTGCATATCAACAGTGGAATAAAAAATATAAATACTCGCCATTGAAACTAAAGACATGACTATAAAAGCAAGCCATGACCAACCTTTGGCGTGTTCAACACCATTGAAAGCTTTACTAGGACTTATATAAATATCGAGTAGGGCGCTAAACGCGTTAGGTGATTTCATTATTATTCCTTTATACCTATTTTATGGCTAGGCAGTTATAAATGCCCAGTGACTAGGTAATAGAATAAAGGAAAATGTATGTATTGTTTTCATTCAATTGTAACGGTTTGTTAACAGATGTAAGGGGTCTTGTTCAAAAACGAGAAAAGGGCCAAAAGGCCCTTCGTGTCGCAGCAAGTAACACATTCTTTCTTATAAATTAAAGTCTACAGAATAAGCAACGTAAGCTTTAATATCTGAGTCATCCATATCTGTATCAGATAAACCAAAAGTGAACCCATCTTTCGAAATTGATACACCATAATCTAAGATATTATCATCGCCAATAAAGTCACCAGAGTAGTGGCCTAAGTGAAGTGCCATTTCAGTGCCGTTACTGCCAACAGCAAAACCGTAGTCAGCTGTCAGGTAAAGTGAATCACCAAAGTCTGTACCATCACCACTTGCAGCTGATGTTGCAAGTACTGAAGCACCAAATGTAAAGCCTTCAACGCTGATGCTACCGTAAATTTCAGAGAAATCTGCGTCAGCTTCAGAAGCGGCATCTGGGTAAGCGTAATAAATATAGCCAACATCGTAGCTAACGCTTTCGTTAATGTCGCCACCAAAGCCTGCATATAAATCAAGCTCATAGGTCATTTCATCTGCCCACGATGCGTTTGAAGCCCAAGTACCTGCATAAAAGCCCGATTCATTGGCGTAATCAATACCGCCTGAAATAGCTGCATCGCCCCCAGTTTGCTCTTGACCACGCCATAAGTAGTTTGATGTTGCCGCTGCATTAGCAGTTACTTCAGCATGTACGGCTGTTGACGTTAAAGATGTTGCGCCCATTAATGCTATAGCACTTATAGCGATGGTTTTTTTTAGTTTTAGCATGTCCATTTCCCGTTATATGATTTTTGCTCGCCAAGGTTTTTATTATGTATTCGGAACCTTTAGGCTGACGGCTTTTTATTGTTTAACTAACGGGATAATTGCACTGTATGTGCCAGCTTCATTATTTTTTATTAAAAATTATTTTTTATATATTAAAAACATGAGCTTGCATTTTATAGATTGAGAAGAGATATGGCATGTAGGAAGATGTTGCGCACACTGCTGGTGCATAAATTAACCTAGCCGCACCATATAAGTACGGCTAAATTAGAAGTTTTTAGCCAAATATAGTGCGCATAAGGCTAATTGTTTCGTTTACACTACGACCTTTTTGAACTTCACTCACAATTGAATCGCGCTTACTGCGAATGTGCTCAGGAATATCGTCAGCAGCAAGTGCGCGGTCTACTAAAATTTCTGCAGACTCTTTACCTCTACGCTGAGTTTTACCTGTCGTAGTTGTAGTTCGTTTAGGCTTACTTAACAGTTTGATGTAGTTAGAGTTATCTGGTGTTTTAGCATCAGCATAGTGAAAGAAACATGGGATTAGTGCTTTAATAGCAACTAATTGTTCTTCTAACTCATTACTAGGTTTAGCCATTTTGTACCATGACATAGCTTGAATACCTTTTACAATATCTTGCCAGTAACGCTCAAAATCACTATTTTTAAGTTTAGAAACACCAAGGGCACCGCATAATGCATCTAACCGATTGTTTGTGATCGGAGTAAATATATCAGGGCGACGCATTGCAAGCAGTCGTGTTGCAGGCGCAAGTGTTGGTTTTTCATTATTGTCGGTGAATATTTTTGAATAAGCAGCAACAAATTGTTGATATTCGTATTGAGTAATGTCACCTTCAAGTGGAATGTTTACTAGTGCATCGTCAAAGGCACCTGGTAAATCGCCAAGCATTTGATGAAAGCTCTTCGCACTTTTTGTTGATGCAAACCATTCAACGTCAAAGTTGTATGTGCTTGGATCAAGTGATGCCATGTGCTTACCGCTAAACGCAAGTAAATCTTCAGGAATCATATCTTTAAGAGATTGTTCACGAATGCTCTTAATGTAGTCTACTAAGCGAAGCTGTTCATCAAGAGCAATAACGTCTTTGTGTTGTTCTACAAATACACTTACTACAGGCCACGGAGCAATACGTAAAGTTTTAACCTGTAAAAAGCTGATAGCTGAAATAAGCTGATCGTGTAGCTTCTTAAGTACTGGTAATTGCTGCGGCTCTAGTAAATCGTAGTTCATACGATCTCTGCTTGCACTTAGCAATTCGTAACACCAAGGTAAAAAATCATCAGGGTGGTTTTCTACTTTCACGGCCATAAGGTTAAGGCTTAATTCTGAAGATTGCTTCAGAATGTTCTGATAGATTTGATTTTCTTGTTCGCCTAGCGTCATTTTTGACGGTGAAATTAGCAGTTTTTTCATGCCTTGTAGAATCTCCGGTTTAGATATATATTTTTTTGCTGGTCTATTTTAGCGCAATTACGCTAATAACAACAGCGCTGTCCTCCATACGTTGTAATTGAAGTAGCTAAATCGGCGTTTTTGCTAATAGAATGAGGCCAACGTTTTAACATGTATCAATCATTTTTATCTAGTACAAAGAGACTTTCAACTGAGGTATTAAAATGCTTTGCTATTTTTAGAGCAATTATTACCGAAGGGGTAAATCGTGCCGTTTCTACTGTACTAATAGTCTTACGTGAAACCGCAATTAGATCAGCCAAGTCTTGTTGAGAAAGGCCTGCTTCTTTGCGGTATTTTGCAATTTTATTTTGCACTTTTGCTCCTAATCTTTGCTTTGCCAAAGAATTGATACGCCGTATATTAAACTCATTACAGCAAGGTAAAATGTAGCCATCATGCTGTGAGATACTTCTAAAGCAAGAGTATCGGAGAGTAAGTACACGCCACCCATACTAAAAAGTAAGCCAAGCACGACATGTTTATAGGCAATAGTGTCGATGGTATTTAAATACTCATCTTTATATGTAAGGTGGTATTTCATTCTCCATGTAAACCCGCCTCTGATCACAAACATAAAGAATGAACCTAAAAAAGCAGCAGTTCCTAAAAACAATAGTGGGGCTGATGTTTGATTAAGCATTGGGTAAACACTAATGATTAATAAAGTGACCCCCATGAATAATGAAAACCATGCATTTTGGCCCATAAATTTTTCTTCACTTTTAATATCGTAATTAGACATAGCTCATTTCCTTTTAAAATTTTTACAATATGTAACCTGTAGGTATCAATGTAACCTTAAGGTTTCATTGGGTCAATATTTATTTGTAACCTAAAGGTATCAAAATGTTTCAGGGGCGATTCAGGATGGGAATGTAATATCTAATAAAAAGCTTTTTTATCAGAACGACAATGATTTTAAGGCTAACACTCGCTATGATAAGAACATTATTTGCACGTTTGAAAGGACGATCATGAAAACCTTACTTAAAATTGTAGGTGTAATACTTTTACTATGTATAGCACTAATTGTTGCCGCACCGTTTTTAATCCCTACTGATACTATTTTTAACAAAGTGTCGCAGCAGGTAGAACAAACAACTGGGCGCACTCTTACCATTAAAGGTGATAAAACACTTAGCGTATTCCCTGCATTAAAGTTAGAACTTAACGACGTGCATTTTGCAAATATGGAATCAGGTTCGCGCGCCGATATGGCGAGTATGAAACAGCTTGCTGTACACATACCTTGGTTTTCATTATTTGGTGGTGAGTTTAAATTAGATAAGTTTGTTATAAACGAACCAAATATCCTATTAGAAACCGACAAAAATGGTAAAGCCAATTGGCAGTTGTTTGATGCAGTTTCAGAGCAACCAAAAGAGCAGAGCCAATCAGGTGAAGCGATAAAGCTTCCAGATAACTTTGATATTGAGTTGGGTGAGGTTGCTATTTATGGCGGCACATTTACTTATCTAGATGGTCAAACAGGTGCCAAACAACAAATTAGCGATTTAGAACTTGCTATTTTACTTCCTTCACTTCGTAAAACATTAGAAGTAAAAGGGGGTATTACTTATATGCAAGAGCGTTTTGATCTTGATATAAAATTAGATACTCCTGCTAAAGCAATTGAAGGTGCTACTTTTAATGTTAAACAAACCTTAGATTCTCGTTTAGTTGATTTAACGTTCGAAGGGAGCATAGCTAAGCAAGGCCAAGATATTAAAGGTCAGTTAGCACTAAGCGGTGAGTCTGTTAAAAGTATTGCGAAATGGCAAGGTGTAGAGCTAGACGCTAAAGACAATGCTTTTAACGGATTTAGTGTAAACGGTAAAATGCACCTACTAGGTGAGAAATTTAATTTAGAAGATTTAGTTGCGACGTTAGACGCATTAGAAATAAAAGGTAAGAGCGAGCTTAACCTAGGTAAGCGTTTAGCAGTAAATGCTGATATTGATTTAGGTATGCTTGACTTAAACCCTTATCTACCTGAAGCAGTGGCAAAACAAGAAGAGCCAGAAGAGCAAGAAGATAAACCTGCAGAGCCAATAGTATGGGATGACACTAAAATTGATTTAAGTGCATTAAATTCACTAGATGCAAATGTAGTGATTCGTTCAAGTGGATTAAAAGCCAATGATATTAAATTAGGCGCAAATCAATTTACTGTTGCTTTAAAAGATAGCGTTGCAAAACTAAGCCTAGATAGCTTTTCTGCTTATGAAGGGTCAGGTAAAGGCGTTATCAATGTAAACGCACAGCAAGTACCTTATAAAATATCAACTAACTTTGACTTAGCTGAAATAGATGCACAGCCTTTATTAACGGATGCGGCAGGTTTTGACAAGCTAATGGGTAAGGGGTCTTTAAATTGGAACCTAAACACAACTGGCCAAAGTCAAAAGTCGTTTATTGGTGCGCTTAATGGAAAGCTTGGATTTGAGTTTGCTGATGGAGCTGTAAAAGGTGCGAATATAGCTGAGATGGTTCGTAAAGGTAAGGAACTCATTTCAGGTAACTTTGGTGCTGCATCTGAAGGGCTTGATACCGGATTTGAAGAATCTGAGCAAACCGATTTTTCAGCATTAACTGGAAGTTTTAACTTTACTAATGGCGTTGGCAAAAATACCGACCTATCACTTATCAGCCCACTTATTAGAATATCAGGTGAAGGCGACGTTGATTTACCGCAAACAACGGTCAACTATCGTTTGGTTACAGGTATAGTTGGATCTATCGAAGGTCAGGGAACTACCGATGACAGCACTGGCTTTAAAATACCACTACGTATAAAAGGGCCTTTCCACGATGTAGGTATAAAGTTAGATGTTGGTGATGCGCTCAAAGATGAAGCTAAGCAGAAGGTCGATGAGGCAAAAGAAAAAGCCAAAGACAAAGCAAAAGATAAAATTAAAGATAAATTAAAAGGTTTATTTGGTTAATTTATTACACTTTAAACAAACAAGGCACATTACAGGTGCCTTGTTTGTTTTGTAACCACCTGTAAAATAGCTACATAGCCGTAATTACTCAGCTTTAATTTCCCAACACTCCAAATTAATTAAAAAATAACCTATCGCTACCCCCTCAATGCTGGTACAATTGCCCGCCCTTAAGAGACAACTCGTTTGTTTTTGAGTGGGATTTAATCGAAATGTCTTGATTTTAAACAAATTTAAGACACGTTGTAATTACTACACCGGAGGTCATTAACATGATCCAAATGCAAACTCAGCTGGAAGTTGCTGATAACAGCGGCGCTCGCAAAGTGCAGTGTATAAAAGTCCTTGGTGGTTCTCACCGTCGCTACGCAGCGATTGGCGACATCATTAAAGTTTCTGTAAAAGAAGCTATTCCTCGCGGTAAAGTGAAGAAAGGTGATGTTAAAAACGCGGTAGTTGTGCGTACCAGAAAAGGTGTTCGCCGTCCAGATGGTTCTCTGATCCGTTTTGACAGCAACGCTGCTGTTATCTTAAATGATAACTTGCAGCCAATTGGTACACGTATTTTCGGCCCTGTGACTCGCGAACTTCGTAATGATAAGTTCATGAAAATCGTTTCACTAGCCCCAGAAGTACTGTAAGGAGCCAATCATGGCAGCAAAAATACGTCGTGATGACGAAGTAATCGTACTAGCAGGTAAAGACAAAGGTAAGCGCGGAAAAGTGCTTTCAGTTGTTACTGAATCTGGTCGAATCTTTGTCGAAGGCATAAACTTGATCAAGAAACACCAAAAGCCGGTTCCACAATTGAACCAAGCTGGCGGCATTGTTGAGAAAGAAGCATCTATGGATGCATCAAACGTTGCGATCTTCAACTCGGAAACGAGTAAAGCTGATCGTGTAGGTTTCAAGATTGAAGATGGTAAGAAATTACGTATCTTTAAATCTACTGGTAAAACTATCTAATAGTTGGAGTAGAATGATGGCGAAACTGCATGAAGTATATAAAGACAAAGTAGTTGCTGAACTTCAAGAGAAGTTTGGTTTCAGCTCTGTCATGCAAGTCCCTCAGATCGAAAAGATCACATTGAATATGGGCGTGGGCGAAGCCCTAGCTGACAAGAAGATTTTAGATAACGCAGTAGCGGATCTAGCAGCAATCTCTGGTCAGAAACCTTTAATCACTAAAGCACGCAAATCTGTTGCTGGCTTTAAAGTGCGTGAAGGCTACCCGATTGGTTGTAAAGTAACCCTACGCGGCGAGCGTATGTGGGACTTTTTTGAGCGTTTGGTATCAATCGCTATCCCACGTATTCGTGACTTCCGTGGCGTAAGTGCAAAGTCTTTTGATGGACGTGGCAACTACAGCATGGGCGTACGTGAACAAATCATCTTCCCAGAAATCGATTACGATAAAGTAGACCGTGTACGCGGTATGGATATTACTATCACTACTTCTGCGAAATCTGATGAGGAAGGCCGTGCGTTGTTAGAAGCGTTTAACTTCCCATTTAAGAAATAAGGGTAGGGTTATGGCAAAGAATTCTATGAAAGCGCGCGAAGCAAAGCGCACAAAACTAGTTGCTCAGTACGCTGAAAAGCGCGCTGCACTAAAAGCTATCATCAGTGATGTTAACACATCTGAAGATGATCGTTGGGACGCGGTACTTAAGCTACAAGCTTTACCACGTGATTCTAGCCCTGCACGTCAACGTAATCGTTGTAACATTACGGGCCGCCCACATGGTTTCCTTCGCAAATTCGGCATGAGCCGTATTAAAGTTCGCGAAGCAGCTATGCGCGGTGAAATTCCTGGCCTTAAAAAGGCTAGCTGGTAATAGAATCATGGGAGTAAGACTATGAGCTTGCAAGATCCTATCGCGGATTTGTTCACACGAATTCGTAACGGTCAATCAGCGAAGAAAGTATCTGTAACGATGCCAACTTCAAAGCTGAAAGTAGCATTAGCTAAAGTACTAAAAGACGAAGGTTATATCGTAGATTTCGCTGTTAACGGCGAAACTAAACCTGAGCTTTCTATCGAGTTGAAGTACTTCGAAGGCAAAGCTGTAATTGAAAATATCCAGCGTGTAAGTCGCCCTGGTTTACGTATCTATAAGAAACGTGACCAATTACCTAAGGTAATGGGTGGTCTTGGTATCGCTATCGTATCAACTTCTAAAGGCCTAATGACAGACCGCGCAGCACGTAGTGCTGGTGTTGGTGGTGAAATCATTGGTTTTGTAGCTTAATCGGAGGGGAACTATGTCTCGCATAGCAAAGGCACCAATTACTGTTCCTGCCGGTGTAGAAGTTACATTAAAAGGCCAGGAAATCACAGTTAAAGGCAAAAACGGTGAACTTACTCGTACAATCAACAACGCTGTTGAAGTACAAGTAAATGACAACGTTATTACTACTTTACCTCGTGATGGCGTAGCTAATGCATGGGCTCAAGCAGGTACTGCTCGCGCTCTAATCAACAACATGGTTGTTGGTACGCATGAAGGTTACGAGA
The DNA here is from genome assembly GCF_030407615.1 of Pseudoalteromonas sp. APC 3355. Classification (NCBI taxonomy): domain Bacteria; kingdom Pseudomonadati; phylum Pseudomonadota; class Gammaproteobacteria; order Alteromonadales; family Pseudoalteromonadaceae; genus Pseudoalteromonas; species Pseudoalteromonas sp. APC 3355. The sequence goes on from NZ_JASDDB010000018.1 coordinate 91,624, forward strand.
AGAAACTTCAGTTAGTAGGCGTGGGTTACCGTGCTGCAGCGAAGGGTAAAACATTAGATTTAACTCTTGGCTTCTCACACCCAGTTAATTTCGCAGTTCCTGAAGGAATTACGATTGAAACTCCAAGCCAAACAGAAGTTCTAGTTAAGGGCGTAGACAAGCAGTTAGTTGGTCAAACAGCTGCTAACATTCGTGCATACCGTAAACCTGAGCCTTATAAAGGTAAGGGTGTTCGTTATTCAGATGAGAATGTACGCCGTAAAGAGGCTAAGAAGAAGTAAGGTAAGACGATGGATAAAAAAACAGCTCGTCTACGTCGTGCTAAACGCACTCGTAGAAATTATATTGAACAAGGCACAACGCGTCTTGTTATCCACCGCACGCCACGTCACATATACGCTCAAGTTGTAAATGCTGAGGGTAATGTACTGGCTGCTGCTTCTACTGTTGAAAAGGCTATTAGCGAAACAGTTAAAGGCACCGGTAACGTTGAAGCTGCGCAAGCAGTTGGCAAAGCGGTTGCTGAACGTGCGGCTGACAAAGGCATCGAAAAGATTGCTTTTGATCGCAGTGGCTTTAAATATCACGGCCGTGTGAAGGCGCTAGCTGATGCTGCGCGTGAAGCCGGTTTGCAATTCTAGGAGTAGACTATGGCTAACGTAGAAGCAAAGCAACAACAGCCTGATCTAGCTGAAAAGCTAATCGCGGTGAACCGTGTGTCTAAAGTAGTTAAAGGTGGTCGTATCTTTAGCTTTACTGCACTAACTGTAGTTGGTGACGGCGCAGGTAAAGTAGGTTTTGGTTATGGTAAAGCACGTGAAGTTCCAGCTGCTATTCAAAAAGCAATGGAAAAAGCACGTCGCAACATGATCAATGTAGACCTAAATGGCAATACATTACAGCATCCTGTTAAGGGACGTCATGCTGGCTCACTAGTGTTCATGAAACCAGCCTCTGAAGGTACTGGTATCATCGCAGGTGGTGCTATGCGTGCAGTACTAGAAGTGACTGGTGTTCAGAACGTACTTTCTAAATGTTACGGTTCTACTAACCCAATCAACGTAGTACGTGCAACGATTTCGGCTCTTGAGAATATGAATTCTCCACAGTCAATCGCTGCAAAACGTGGCCTTCGCGTAGACGAAATACTGGGGTAACCATGGCAAATCAAACTGTAAAAGTAACACAAGTAAAAAGCTCTATCGGTCGTTTACCGAAACATAAAGCTACATTACGCGGTCTTGGTTTACGTCGTATCAACCACACTGTTGAGTTAGAAGACACAGCATGTGTACGTGGTATGATAAACAAGGTTTCTTACATGGTTAAGGTAGAGGGTTAATTCGATGCATTTGAATACACTTTCACCTGCTGCAGGTTCAAAAACTGCTCCAAAACGTGTTGGTCGTGGTATCGGTTCTGGTCTAGGTAAGACTGGTGGTCGTGGTCACAAAGGTCAAAAATCACGTTCTGGCGGCAAAGTACGCGTTGGTTTTGAAGGCGGTCAAATGCCTATGCAACGTCGTCTACCTAAATTTGGTTTTACTTCTCGCAAATCTTTAGTATCTGCAGAAATAAACCTTTTTGAAATCGCTAAAGTTGAAGGCGATGTGGTAGACCTAAGCGCGTTACAAGCAGCTGGTCTAGTTAAAAAGAACGTTCTTTTCGTTAAAGTTGTTAAATCTGGCGAAGTTTCACGCGCTGTTACCGTTAAAGGCCTTAAAGCCTCTAAAGGTGCTCGCGAAGCTATTGAAGCTGCCGGAGGCAAGGTAGAAGACTAAGGAAGTACTAATGGCTAAACCAGGTCAAGATACAAAAAGTGCACAAGGTGGACTTTCGGAATTGAAGCGCCGATTACTCTTCGTATTGGGTGCTATCATAATTTACCGTCTAGGTTCATTTGTGCCGATCCCTGGGATTGACGCCGCTGTACTTGCCGATTTCTTCGAGCAACAAAAGGGCACCATTGTTGAAATGTTCAACATGTTCAGTGGTGGTGCACTTGAGCGAGCTTCAGTGTTAGCACTGGGTATTATGCCGTATATCTCGGCTTCGATTATTACGCAACTATTAACGCATATGTATCCTCCGTTTATAGAGCTTAAGAAAGAAGGTGAGCAAGGGCGTAAAAAAATTAGCCAGTACACACGCTATGGCACGCTTGTGCTAGCTACTATTCAATCAATCGGTATTGCTACTAGCTTACCGGGCATGATGGAGGGGTTAGTTGTTAACCCTGGTATGGGTTTCTATTTCACCGCTGTGGTGAGTTTAGTTACTGGTACTATGTTCCTTATGTGGTTGGGTGAACAAATAACAGAGCGCGGTATCGGTAACGGTATCTCTGTTCTAATATTTGTTGGTATTGTAGCTAACTTGCCGTCTGCTATTGGTTCGACAGTCGAAATGGCGCGCCAAGGTGATTTGAATGTTTTTGTACTGTTGATGGTTGCGGTAATCGTATTCGCTGTTACTTATCTTGTAGTGTTTTTCGAACGTGGACAACGTCGTATTGTTGTTAACTACGCTAAACGCCAACAAGGTCGTCAAGTATTTGCTGCCCAAAGCACGCATTTACCACTAAAAGTAAATATGGCGGGTGTTATTCCACCAATCTTCGCTAGCAGTATAATTCTGTTCCCTGGTACAATTGCTAGCTGGTTCGGCCAAGGTGAAGGTCCAGTCGCTGATGTATTACAAGCTGTTGCTACTACGTTGACTCCAGGTCAACCGTTGTACTCGCTTGTTTTAGCTGCGGCTATTATCTTCTTCTGCTTTTTCTACACAGCGTTGGTTTTTAACCCACGTGAAACAGCAGATAACCTTAAGAAATCTGGCGCATTTATCCCAGGTATTCGTCCAGGTGAGCAGACATCTAAATACATTGATAAAGTGATGACACGCCTGACATTGGCAGGTGCTTTGTATATAACCTTTATCTGTCTGGTGCCTGAATTCATGACGATGGCGTGGCAAACGCCATTCTACTTCGGCGGTACATCAGTTTTGATTATCGTTGTAGTAATCATGGACTTTATGGCACAAGTACAGACTCACCTGATGTCTCATCAGTATGATTCTGTGCTGAAAAAAGCGAACCTTAAAGGCTACGGTCGATAAGGTCAGTTTACGGAGTTGAGCAATGAAAGTACGTGCTTCCGTTAAGAAAATATGCCGTAACTGTAAAGTTATTAAACGTGCTGGTGTAGTACGCGTAATTTGCAGTGAGCCTAAGCATAAGCAAAGGCAAGGCTAAGTAAACAGTCGTGCAGGCTGAGTTTTCTCGGCCTGTGTTTTTAGTAGTGATTTGGTCTTCGTTTGAGTATCCTTACGGGCTTTTCAAACTTTTGATTACCAAATTCGAATATAGGAGATGTGTTAGTGGCCCGTATTGCTGGCATTAACGTCCCTGATCATAAACATGCAGTTATTGGTTTAACAGCTATTTATGGCATAGGTAAGACTCGCTCTAAGGCTATCTTAGAAGCGACTGGTATCGCCGAAACCACAAAAATCGGTGAACTTTCAGACGAAATTCTTGACGTACTGCGTGATGCAGTTGGCAAGTACACTGTTGAAGGTGATCTTCGTCGTGAAGTTACTTTAAATATCAAGCGCCTAATGGACCTTGGTTGTTATCGTGGCCTACGTCACCGTCGCTCTTTACCACTACGTGGTCAAAGAACTAAGACTAACGCGCGCACCCGTAAGGGTCCTCGTAAGCCTATTAAGCGATAAGGGGATAGTATTATGGCTAAGACACCAATTCGTCGTAAAAAGGTTAAAAAACAAGTTGCTGATGGTATGGCTCATGTTCATGCGTCTTTCAACAACACTATTGTAACGATTACCGACCGTCAAGGTAATGCACTATCATGGGCTACTGCCGGTGGTTCAGGTTTCCGTGGTTCACGTAAATCTACACCATTTGCTGCTCAAGTTGCTGCAGAGCGTGCAGGTACTGCTGCTCAAGAATACGGTTTAAAAAATCTAGAAGTTTTCATTAAAGGTCCAGGTCCAGGTCGTGAATCTGCTGTACGTGCTTTGAATGCTGCTGGTTACCGTATTACCAACATTACTGACGTGACGCCAATACCACATAATGGTTGTCGTCCACCGAAGAAACGTCGCGTTTAACAATAGGTTAGGAGAAATAACATGGCAAGATATTTGGGCCCTAAGCTCAAGCTGAGTCGTCGTGAAGGTACTGACCTGTTCCTTAAGAGCGGCGTAAGAGCTATCGACTCTAAGTGTAAACTTGAGACTGCACCTGGTCAGCACGGCGCTCGTAAAGGTCGCTTATCTGATTACGGTTTACAATTACGTGAAAAGCAAAAAGTACGTCGTATCTACGGTGTATTAGAAAAGCAATTCCGTAACTACTACAAAGAAGCTGCTCGCCTTAAAGGCAACACAGGTGAAAACTTGTTACAGCTTTTAGAGCAACGTTTAGACAATGTTGTATATCGCATGGGTTTTGCTAGCACACGTGCAGAAGCACGTCAGTTAGTAAGCCATAAAGCGATTTTAGTTAATGGTCGTGTTGTGAACATTCCTTCATACGTAATTACTCCAGAAGATACTGTTGTAATCCGTGAGAAGTCTAAGACGCAAGCACGTATCATCGCTGCTCTAGAGTTGGCTGAGCAACGTGAAAAGCCGACTTGGGTTGAAGTTGACGGTAAGAAATTGGAAGGCAGCTTTAAGCGTCTACCTGAGCGTTCAGACCTGTCTGCGGACATTAATGAACAACTAATCGTCGAACTTTACTCTAAGTAAAGTTAAGAGTTAAGAGAGGATAAAATGCAGGGTTCTGTTACAGAATTTCTAAAACCAAGGTTAGTCGACATCGACGCTATCAACCCAACGCGTTCTAAAATAGTTTTAGAACCATTAGAGCGTGGCTTTGGCCATACTCTGGGTAATGCTTTACGCCGTATATTACTTTCATCTATGCCTGGATGTGCAGTAACTGAAGTTGAAATCGACGGTGTATTACATGAGTACAGCGCGAAAGAAGGCGTTCAAGAAGACATCATTGAAATACTATTAAACCTTAAAGGTTTAGCAGTAACGTTAGAAGGCAAAGATGAAGTTTTTCTGACCCTGACTAAATCTGGTGTAGGCCCTGTTACTGCGGCTGATATTCAGCACGATGGCGATGTAACAATTGCTAATCCAGATCACGTTATTTGTAATTTAACTACAAATAACAGCGAGATCAGCATGCGTATTCGTGTTGAACGTGGTCGTGGTTATGTGCCGGCATCTAGTCGTTTATCCTCTGATGACGATGAGCGTCCAATTGGTAGATTGTTGCTTGATGCATCATTTAGCCCAGTTGAACGTATTGCGTACTCGGTTGAATCAGCTCGAGTTGAGCAACGTACAGATTTAGACAAGTTAATCATTGATATGGAAACAAACGGCACTTTAGATCCAGAAGAAGCGATCCGCCGTGCGTCTACTATCTTAGCTGAGCAATTAGATGCATTCGTAGATTTACGTGATGTAACTGAGCCAGAAGAGAAAGAAGAGAAGCCAGAATTCGATCCTATTCTACTTCGTCCAGTTGATGATCTTGAATTAACAGTACGCTCAGCAAATTGTTTGAAAGCCGAGCAAATTCAATATATCGGTGATTTAGTTCAGCGCACTGAAGTTGAGCTTCTTAAAACGCCTAATTTAGGTAAGAAGTCTCTAACTGAAATTAAAGACGTGCTAGCTTCACGTGGACTTTCTCTGGGCATGCGCCTAGAAAATTGGCCACCTGCAAGCTTAGCTGAATAATCTAAATCACTATATTAGTTTAGTTAGAAGGATAGGGTCATGCGCCATCGTAAGAGTGGTCGTCAATTAAACCGTAACAGTAGCCATCGTAAAGCGATGTTTAGCAATATGGCAGGTTCTTTGGTGAAACATGAAATCATCAAAACTACTTTGCCAAAAGCGAAAGAGTTACGTCGTGTAATTGAACCTTTAATCACACTGGCTAAGACTGACAGTGTAGCAAATCGCCGTTTAGCGTTTGCTCGCACGCGTGATAATGAAGTTGTTGGTAAATTATTCAGTGAAATCGGTCCACGTAACGCGGATCGTCCAGGTGGTTACACTCGTATTCTTAAGTGTGGCTTCCGTACTGGTGATAATGCACCAATGGCTTATATTGAACTAGTTGGTCGCCCAGCGACTAGCGAAGCAGTTCAAGAAGACGCACAGTCTGCAGAGTAAGTCTTAAAGAAACCTAAAAGCCGAGCTTATGCTCGGCTTTTTCTTGCCTAAAATTTGTCAAACTATATGAACCAGTAATTACCTTCTATTATGTGCATCGACTCTTAGATTCTTAATCGATAGGTTGTTTTTACAGTTATTTTAATAGCTCTGCCTAGTTACCCTTTACTTAACATCGAACCAAAATAGCCTATCCGGTTTTAGTTAAATAGCATTTTTACTTTATATAGTGATTTACAGTTATTAATAATAGCACTTCGAATTTAAATACCATTAAGCAATCCCTAACGAAGTTTTTATTGATTTGAGCTGATCAGAAGATATAAGGGTCGCTCTCTTATCTATATACCGGTACTAAGAACCTCATAGTAAAGCTAACCATTGGGGCCTTAGTAAGCTCACTTCTCAAATAAAAATATAGCCCAATGAATTTAAATCTCAGCTTTTGACTATTTCAAATGATTTTAGTAACACGACTCTTAACTTATTGGTTGGCTTTTTCAGCATTGATGATCCAAATATGTCTCTACTGATCACTAGTTACCATAACTTTGACTTTAAATAGCTCTATAAACCTCTCAATACAGGTGGTTTAGTTGTGTTTTTGAGCGTTTAGCTCAAATACTCAGCGAACAGCACATTATTTCAAGTTTTCTTCAAAAAAGGGTTGATCTGTTTTTGGATCTCCCTATAATGCGACCCCACTGAGACGGGAAACAGCAACGCATAGCGAGGCACGAACAACTCAGGGTGTTAAGTAAAACTTAGAGTGAATCTTTTTAGAAAGTTTAAATTTAAGTATTGACAAAAAAATAGGAAAGCGTAATATGCGCAGCCCTAGCGAGATAAAGTTCAACTTTATAATCGCAACGTTCTTTAACAATATAAAGCAATCATCTGTGTGGGCACTCGTACAGATTGAGTTCTAACAGCCAAGCTACTTAG
>NZ_JASDDB010000019.1:0-74839 GCF_030407615.1 Pseudoalteromonas sp. APC 3355
TATTTTTCGAGTCAACACTTTGTTTTAAACTTTCTTTTTAGAAGATTTAAAACCGAAGTTTTATTTAACTCTCTGAGTAGTTTGTGCCTTGCTATGCTTCAGCGTTTCCCGTCTCAGTGGGGTCGCATTATAGGGAGAACAGATTTTTACGCAAGCGTTTTATTGACAAAACTTTAAATAAAGCACTGTTCGCTGAGAATTTGAGCTAAACGCATTAAAAACACAACATAACTAGCACTTTATTAACATTTAACGCCTATTAAAGTGTTTGTTATGGCCTGCGCTATCAAAAAATACTGTCTACAGACCTGCTATTAAGTCATTTAGCTAAAAGCTATAGTTAAAGCCCGCGTAAAAACGACGACCTGAGTAGCTAGTATTGAGTAATCGCGCATCGGTGTCATTTCCTAAACGCGTTACTGATTCAGATTTAGTTAAATTAATAACCGCTGCGGTAAAGCTAAGCCCGTCGTATAAATTTACGGATGCATTTACATCGAGTTGTTCGTAAGGGTCTTGGTATACATTTAATCCGCTATTTAAACCGAGTACTGTTTCGCCGCGCTTATTATAAGAAGCACGTACATTAAAATAATCTCCTTCATAATAAACAGAGGTGTTGTACTGATACTTTGCACTACCTATTAAGGCCGACTGACCAAATTCTTCACCATTAATTGTTACATCTGCTCTATTGGTTTTGTTATAAGTGTAATTTACGTAAAAGCCAAAACCATTATCAAAGGCATGCTGAATAAATACTTCCGCGCCTTTTGATACTGCATCGGTGCCATTACCTACAGTGCTGTAAGGGGTTATATTAATAGTCCCTGCATCCACTATATTATTTTTACCAGCAAAGTTTTGCTCTACGTCGATCACCAGTGGCACAACAAAGTTATCTACTTTCTTATGAAAAAGTGCCAACCCAACAGCAGAACCTTCGCCATAATAATACTCAATAGATAAATCAGCTTGAACTGATTCAAATGGTTTCAAGTTTTTATTTCCGCCACTACCGCTAAAACCAGGAAGCTCGTTAAATGCGGCTCTATCTTCTGCCCATTCACCTGATACATAGGTAATGCGCTGCTGCGCACCTAAATCACTATAGTCAGGACGAGATATTACTTTAGCTATTGCCCCACGAATAACTAAATCGTCGGTTGCATCCCACGCTATATTAAAGCTTGGCAAAACTTGAGTGTCTTTGTTTTGCTGAGTGACTAATTGATAGTCTTCTACAAAACGAGCGTCACCTGTTACTGGCTCACCTGTTTCATCATTTGTGTGATCTAATTGGTAGGTATATAAGTCAGTAGATGAAGTAAGTGTTTTTGTTTGCACAACACGCACACCCAAATTACCTCTGACTTCACTAAATTCAAAATCACCTTGTATATAAAAAGCCGATATTTTTTCTTCTATATCGTAAACAAAATTATCTTCAATGCGTGTATAAGGTACATAACTAGCAGTGACCATATCGCGGTATTTATTCCAGTCGATACTTGGCATTTGGTTTATATCAAAACCACCTGCAATATTATTCTCACTAGTAAATACATTTTGAGCTAATGGCATTCCACCATTCCATTGGTAGCTATCAAAACGGGTAATACCTTGCTCACTTGCTTCCCCTGCAGCAATATCAAAATTTGGAGCTAAAAAGAAGGTGTTGCCGGTTTCACGGTGAAGAATTGAGTTGCGGTACTTAACACCGGTTCTAATTGTTTTTAAAAAGCCCCAATCAACATAAAAATCCACATCAGCTTGGTAGTAATCTTCTTCTAGCTCACTGCGTACAAAGCTTGAGTTTGAAGAGCCCGCATCACGACCGCCTCCAACTCCATTTTGTAAATTAACTAATGTGTTAGGGTCGATATTAAGTGACACATTATTTTGATTGAGTGACCAGCCAGCCGTTTGAGCTGCGTTTTGAATAGTGGCTGCGTTTTCGCCCGCGTTAGAACTTTTATACGCCGCTTCCCAGCTTTCTTCTGGGCCGCCCTCTGATTGTGTATTACCAATTACAAAGCGCGCTTTAAAATTATCACCTTCATAGGTTAAATTAAAATCAAAGGTATCGGAGGTAGATTCCTCACGTACGTAGCTGCCACGCATCCACGGAAATTGCATATCATTTTCGACACCACTTGCCATTGCATCGTATTGCATACCAGTAACAATAGTGCCCGACTCATCAAGATTTACATCCGTCAAAAAATCAGGATTTAAAGACCACTCTGGTATATCAATCACAGATTCTGTTCTGTCTTGCCCAAGTGTAAAACCAAAATAATTAAAGCCAAGCTCTAAACGATTTGTTGGTCGCCACTGTGAACTAAGTTGAATCCCTTCTCGCTCACGTTTTTCGTTAAGAACAGAACCTCGAACAACTTGCGGAAACCAAACGCCATCGTAACTGTTGCCGTTTGCATCATTAATAGTACCCCAACCGTTATTGTTATCAATTGTATTACCATGTATATCTGTTGCTTGCCCAGTGCCAGTATAGCGCCATACATTAGCATCAGTACCGCCCGAAAGCGTTCTGTTTGTCCGTTCCTGATAGGTATAGCCAACTAATACACCAAAGTTTTCGTTGTCGTTTTTCCATGAATATAAACCCGTAAACTGCGGCTCATACTCTTTTGTAACATCAGCGTAAGTACTCTCGACATTAAATACACCCGAGTTTGCATCCATATTTAAAGGTTTTCGGCTGTGCATTAATACAGTGCCACCAACCCCACCTTCATCTAAGCGTGCCTCTGCCGATTTATAAACTTCGACACTTTCAATCATTGAAGACGGTAACAAAGCATAATCAAACGAACGCGAAGGCTCCCCTGGAGAAGATGCTATAAAATTACCATTAAGCTGTGTAAAGGTAAGTTCTGACGATAAACCACGAATACTGACAGATGAACCTTCCCCGCCATCACGCTCAATTACCACCCCTGGTACACGCTGAAGTGAGTCTGCAACGTTTTTATCGGGGAACTTTCCAATGTCTTCCGCGGTAATGGCATCAACTACTGAGCCAGACATGCGTTTTACATCTAAGTTTTCGGCCATACTTGAACGGATACCACGTACTTCTATTACTTCCATATCTTTTGCGTGCTGCGAGTTTTCTTGCGCTGCAAAAGCACACGTAGAACCCAAAGCAGAAAAAATTGATACATAAAGTGACGACTTACAAAACGTTGAAAAAGAGAAAGGGTATATGCTTGCTACTATCATGTGAGAGGCTGTTCCATTTAAATCTGCTTATATAAAACCTAAAGCGAGAAGTTAGTCCTTTTACGTAAATTATTTACGAAATGGCAAAAATTGTTCCCAATTCTACACAGCCAAACTTAACCGTTTGTTAATCATCAATATTAAAACTAAATAAACGCCTCATATAACTGTATTGGTACCTATTGGATGAAACTTAAAATCCAACCCACACATCAAAACCACTCTTAATTAACAAGCTAAGAGAGGCTTTGTTGAATTTAAATATTTATAGCTTAAAAACAAATTATTCAAATCACCATGAAATCACTTTTTGCTGCTGAAGTTTACCAGTAGGATCTGCTTGCGTTTTAAGTTCACAGAACTCATTTGCCCAAATTGATGTACGCGCTCTTATTGGTGGTTCTTCACTATTTACACATTCCATAACCACATTAGCTACTTCGTCTACTGTTTGAAATACGTCAGCAGAGCGACCTTGAGCACTCGCAATGTACTGCTCTAATATTGGTTTATATTCATCATCTACAATGCCACCAGTTTGCTGAAACTGTGCTAACGCATTATTTGCAAATTCAGAGCTAATACCACCAGGCTCTACATTGGTAAAATTGATATTAAATGCTGGTGTTATATAAGTTGCTACCGATTCAACATAACCTTCAAGTGCGAACTTAGCTGCGCAGTAAATTTCATTAAAAGGTTGACCGACAAGGCCGCCTACTGACGATATATTCACAATATGCCCTTGGCGTGCTTTACGCATATGCGGCAAAACAGCTTTTGTACAGCGTACTACTCCTAAAAAGTTTACATCCATTACCCACTGAATGTCTTGCTCTGTAGTTTGTTCGGTTGTTCTTATATACCCTGCCCCTGCATTATTTACGAGTAAATCTATTTGTCCTTGTTCATCTATAACGTCAGTAATACATTGCTCAATACTTAGTGTATTTTGCACATCTAAATACTTTATTTCAGCTTGCACATTCGCGTTTTGAAGAGCGACTTCAAGTGCACCTTTTTTATCTAAATTACGCATAGTTGCCACAACAAAATAACCTTGTTGTGCTAGTTTTACGACAATGCTAATACCTAAACCAGTCGATGTACCGGTTACAATTGCTACTTTTTTCATCTTGTTTCCTGCTACTAAGTTAGTGCTGACTAGCACGGTACTGTGAGGGCGTTAGACCTACTTTGTTTTTAAATAATCGGGCAAAGTATTGCGGGTACGCGAAACCTAATGCATAAGCAATACTTGCAACAGAGTCGCTACTTTCTAATAAGCTATTTTTTGCTTTATCAATTAAATGATTATGAATGACTTGTTGTGCGGTTTGTCCGGTTTCTATTTTTAATGCATCTGTTAAATAGCGACTAGTCATATTTAGTGAGTCAGCAAGGGTATTAACACTCGGAATTTCATTGTTGTTATTGAGCACTAATAGCTCATCAAATTTTTCCAAAAACGAATCAACAATTGCGCTATGGGATTCTTTTCGCAATAAAAACTGTCGACGATAAAACCGTTCTGCATAGTTAAGCAAAACATTGATGTGTGCTAAAAGAATGTCACGGCTAAATTCGTCGTAGCTGAGCTTTGATTCGCTTTCTATATTCGCAATTACATTGGCAATTAAACGTTGCTCTTTTGGCGAAAGATGAAGTGCTTCATTAACGGCATAACCAAAAAAAGAAGCCTTTTTGAGTGCAGTACTTAGTGCATGGCCACGAATAAAATCCTCATGAAATACAATTGTTTTCCCTTGAGACTCAACAGTTACACCATTGCTATAAAATGTTTGCTGTGGAGAAAAAAACAATAATGTACCGCTACTACAATCATATTTAGTTTGCCCATATACAATCTCTCCTGCAGTCACCTTTTTTAGAGAAATAGCATAAAAATCGGTGCTAATAACACTTTGAGTATTTAAACATGCTTGGTAATTGTTTTGTGATGAACTGTCTGTTGTTGAAATGGCAAAAAGCGGATGCTCCGGCGCAGGTTTTCCAAGCGCGCTGTAAAAATCTGTGATATTACTAAAATGTACTTTATTCATAGGCCATCTCACTTTGGTTGCTGATAAATAGTTTATAGGCTTGATAAAATAATTACAGTGCACAAATCATCATAAAGTGTATACAAAAAAACGAAGGGGATAATTAGATGTGGTAGTCAGCAGTTTATACTTTAAAAAGCAAAACTGCCGGATGATATTTGAAAGAAGTAACAATTGCTAAATAGCGCTTGGTTAACCAAGCGTAGCAATAATCTCTGAAAGCTCAAGTAATGTCGGCTTTCCACCATAATAATTTGTATCTATATGATAACTATTACCAACCCAAAAAGGCGCTTTAGTTGAGTTGTGTCCATGTATTGAAAAGTCGACTCCATGACTTTTAACTACCTTATTTTGTTTAACTACTTCGCGATCCCACAATAAAGATTGCACGATTAGCGATTTATCATCAGGGTAATTTTCCCAATCCCACGATTGTGCAAATGTATGAGACAACCCTATTGTATAACCACGATACTCTAGTACTATTGAAAGCGGTTTAGTTAGTAACTCATCGCACATGACACTGAGCTTTTCACTTGATACCGACTTATGCCAATTGCCACCATTGTCAGTCCATAATTTAAAAGCCGCTTTATCATTACTTAATAATGATTCCAACATTAAATGCTCATGATTACCTAATATCATACATGCCCTAATGGCTTGTAAGTATGTAAATAAGTCATATGTTTTATCCCCGCGATCAACAAAATCGCCTAGGCAAAACAAAGTATCTCTTTCAGAGTTAAAATTTACGTTATTAAGTGCGTTTTTTAAGGCCGGTAAATCACCATCAAGATCGCCAATTACAAATACTCGGCACTCATCATTAATAAATATGGCTTGTTTTGAAGATACAGCCTGAATAGCGTTAATACCTATATCCAAAATAGACTCCTATAGAATGCAATCTAAAACTTAGATTAATACTTGAGTTTATAAAGCCTTAAGGTAACACAATATAGTTGATAATTAATGAAGGTAATAAGATTTGATTGAAACTAAAAATGCATGACAGCGGACTTTTGCTACAAGCTAAATAAGTAATATAGATAGTTTTTAGCCAATAGTAAAAAGCGGCTTAGCAAAATACCTGACGAGTTATTTGCCAGTTACCCGCACAAATTTTTCTGCTAATTCGTCCAAAGTTTCACGCTTATTCGGATCGGGCTTTATGCAGTCAATAGGGCAAACACTTACGCAAGTAGGTTTATCATAATGCCCTACACACTCAGTACATTTACTAGCATCTATTTGGTATATCTTCGCGCCCATATAAATAGCCTCATTAGGGCATTCTGGGTCACACATGTCGCAGTTAATGCATTTGCTATTTATGAGTAGAGCCACTTTTTAGCCTTTTCAATTAATATCATTATAAAACAAAAAGATAAGTAAAAATAAAGGTGTGTAAAGGCTAACTTTTGTGCAGCTCTAGTTTAATAAAAAGCCACTATTTTTTATTAAATCGTAACACACATTTGTAGCACCCCATTTTACTTTTGGGTGTAAATTACAACCGCGAATTATGCCTATCTTTCTCTGTTGCTTTGTTGATCTTAATCAATAGAAATAGCCGCACTTTTACTAAATTTGATATTATTATTTTAACTTTCCTAAGTTATTTATTTAAATTAATATAAAATTAGCTGACCTGCCAAAAAGCGCTTAGGCCCTCTACTTATATGCTAATCCCGTCAAAAGAACATTCAAATAAGGATAACAAGTGAATATAGTACCTCCAAGAATTTAGCCTTTTTCAAAGTGTTATTTGCGCAAATACTCTATGCCTAAAATTAAACCCTATTTAAAGCGTTAAGATGATCTAAATGATGCTTTACTCTTCGTACCATCACTTCAATTTACTTAATCGCTATCAACCTGGCTGTAATCAATTGGTCATATTATTCACTTAGTATTTATTTAAAATAAAATTCTAGACTGAGTAATGAAGACTTTTAAAAGCCCCCTGCCATCGAATTTAAATATTTCTTCTGAACAAAGCGATGTAAAAAACGTTATCAGCCATATTCGTAAATTCATTAGTCGTCGGACCAATAATACAGATGACGTAGACGATCTTGTGCAAGAAGCTCTACTAAGAACATTAAATAGAAATGACACATCAGAAATTGAAAACTTCCAGGCGTACATAAATCAAGTCGCAAAGTCTGTTATGTATAGTGATTGGCAAAAAAATAAAAACCAACCAAATAATGCAGAAGATATTGAGCTTTTTACAAATGATAATAGCGATCCAGAGGCGCAGTCTATTACAGAGCAAAAGCTCGAGCTCGTTAAAAGTGCGTTGCAAGAGTTACCACCTTTAAGAAGAAAAGTATTTAAGCTTCGACGTATTGACGGATTAAGTCGCGAAGAAATTAGTCTGCAGTTAAATATGAGCCAAGAATCTGTAAAAAAACATATTACGCGCGCAATGATACAAATAACGCTTAGCATTGAAAAAAATCAATAAAAATGTCCCCTTTATTACACTTTTACGCTCTTTATATTTAATCAACGCAGGTTAGGTTTTTTAATGAACGAACAACGCTTAGAACAGGCAGCAGATTGGGTAGATCGGATTAATGATTTAAATGATCATGACCGTGAAGAACTATCGCTTTGGTTAAAATGCACAGAAAATAAGAATGCATTTGAAAAAATAGCTAATGTATTTGGCGATCCTGCTGTTAAACAGGCTCTACACATTTACACTAAACAATATAGTTTACCGACTCCAATAATTACGCCTAATGCTAAACGCTCTAGAACTTTCCCTATGCTCGCCTTAGCAGCTAGTTTTAGCGCTATTGCTTTTGCAGTGTACTGGCTTGCTATATCTCAACAGACATTTACACCAACACCGATTGCAAAAACCGCAGTTAAATCTAGCCTGCCTCAGCTTTTAGAAGCACATTTAGGTAAACGTGTATCGCAGTTATTAGATGACGGTTCATATTTGCACTTAAATGCAGATAGTGAGTTAACTGCGCACTTGCTACCACACTCAAGGCAAATCGAATTAAAAAAAGGACAGGTTTTTTTTGATGTAGCCAAAGATAAAACACGGCCATTTATAATAAATTCAGGACAAGCAAGCATTAAAGTACTGGGTACTTCTTTTGATGTAGAGCGCAATAAAGATGAAGTAGTGGTAACTGTGTACGAAGGCAAAGTAGAAGTCTCGGCTTTAGATAAAGTGATATTAACTCCCTCTCAACAAGCTGTTATAAAAAATGGCCATATAACTGTAGATTATAGCCAGCAGTTAGCACAGCTCCCTGCTTGGCGAATGGGTTGGATTGATGCAGAAAAAGAACCTCTAACCAGTGTTATTAAACAATTGCAGCGTTACAGCCCTATGGTAATTAAAGTGGATAACACACTAAATAATACACTAATTAGCGGACGATTTAATCTCGAAACGCCACAACAAAGCCTTATGCTCATTGCATCAACTTATAACTGGAAAGTAGATAAGAAGAACAACGTACTTCATTTAACGTTACCTTAAATGAGTAAAAAATATGACTGTATTACTTTGATTAAATGATTATGCTAAAACAGGTACGTACATTAAATAAAAGTATTTTAGTGTACTTTTTTATCGGTGCTAGTTGTTTAACAACGTTGCCTAGTGCGGCAAAAAATATAAATACCTTTATTTATATACCAGCGGGTTCTCTCAGTGATAGTTTAAGAGAGGTAGCAAATGCATATGCAGTCTCTTTTAGTAGTAACCCTTCACTTATCAACGACAAAACTACGTCCACCTTAGTGGGCGATCATACACTTGCTCAAGCACTAGATTTTTTATTAAGAGGCAGCGAGTTAACATATAAAATTCAAGACAAGGGTTTTGTTATTTTTCAAAAAAAAATAACAACCAATAACGAAATACTTGAAGAAATAACAGTAAAGGGTATTCGCTATTCATTAGCTAGCTCACGAAATTTAAAACACAATAATAAAACGATTAGTGAAGCAATTTCAGCACAAGATATTACCGATATTCCCAATACTAACTTAGCCGAGGCCTTACAGTATATTCCTGGCGTAGCAATTACTCGCGAAGCAGGCGAAGGTCGCCAAGTTTCAATACGAGGTAACTATCCTGATTTTAGTTTGGTGACACTCAACGGTATGCCTGTGTTAGCAAATAATGATTCACCTATGGATAGTCGAGTACAAAAACAGCGCGATCGTTCTTTCGATTTCAATATTTTACCTGCCGAACTTTTTAAACAAATCCATGTAATTAAAGCATATTCCGCCGATAAAATTGCAGGTGGAATATCTGGAACAATGGCATTACAAACTATAAACCCTTTAGATAATGAGGGGTTTAAATTTATTATTACCCCAGAAGTTGGCTACAACGACTATGTGGGTACAGGCGCAAAACGCTATTCAAGCTTAATTTCTAACACGTGGAATAATTGGGGGGTACTTGCAAGCGTTGCATACACAACCAGAGAGTCGTTAGAGCAAGGTGCTAATACATTTCGCTGGCGTAATATTGCAATAGATGGGGCTGACCTATCGGCTTTAACCCAATCACAAGCACTGCATTTGACTCAAGGCGATTATATAGTTCCTCGTGGTAATCGGTACTCGGTATGGCAAGCTACACAGCAGCGATTTGGGGCAAATCTATCTGTAGAGTATAAAAATGAAACCACCCATTTTGATTTTGATATGCTCTCAGGGTTTTTAAAAGGGGATAGGCATGAATATCATTTATACCCTAGAGGGGAGCAGTCTACGCCTATAATTAAAGGGCTAACAACAATTACAGACATTCAAACGAATGAAAATAATGAGCTAGTGTATGCACGTTACGAAAATGCACGAGTCGCAACCGAAAGTAGAACCCAAGAAATAAATACGGCATATCAGCAAGGTGTGCTATCACTTACGCAACAAGTGAATACAAATTGGAAAGTAAGCGCCATATTAGGAAAAGAACAATCAAAGTATGACATTCCTTACAGTAATAAGATTTATACCCAAGGCATAAGTGACGTTACGATTGATTATCGTAAAACTCCATTTTATGCAGATATTAACTACAGTGAAAATTTAAAAAATCCTACAATGTGGCAAATGCACCATGGTGATATAGAACAATACAATTCAAATAGTGAGTACACCTTCGCAAAATTAGATTTTCAATATGACATTAATAGTTTAATAACCCTGCAATTTGGAGCTGATTGGACTCTGTTTGAAAATAAAATGTATAACGCACAGCAAAACGACATTTTTTTTAATGAATTAACCAACGCACCACAACAATTAACTGACCTTCCTGCGTCGTATGTTTCATCGCAAAATGCACATAAAAATCTACAATGGTTAAAAATAAACACGAATGAAGCACTTAAACTTTATGGCATCGACCCATTTAACATAAAAAATAATAGCTCATCAATTACCACTGAAGCTGAGCATATACAAGAATATAGTAGAGGAGCCTATACTTTATTAAGTACAGAGCAAGCACAATGGGAAGCTCATATAGGTTTGCGTTACCAATCAGAATCTATAACATCTCACACTCAAGCGCCTTACTCCCCTATTTCATATAGCCTTTGGCTTCCAACTTTTAATGGATCATATTTTATAAACGATAAATGGCGATTACGTGTAGGACTTTCTAAAAACTATTCAAAACCATTACTGAACTCACTAAGTTTTGATGGTTCAAACGATACCTCAAACAATAAAAAATATACATTTAACTCAAGTCTAAAACCTTACTTATCTTATAATACCGATATTTCCTTAGAAGCAGATTTTAGTAGTCGTAGTACGTTTAATATATCACTCTTTTATAAAGATTTGGATGATTACATAGTTACAACGCAAGTCCCCTTATCAAAAACTTCAGAGTCTACAACCCCCGATATTAATAACCTTTGGCTAAGTAATGCAGAATCAGCTTATCAGTGGGGAGCGGAAATAAGTTTAAATTATTTAATACATAATTCTGACTGGGGTATCAACCTACAAACAACTTACAATAAAGGCAAAGTCACGTATTACGACTCAAATAATGGCTCAGCTTTATTTAAAAAAAACCTACCTTTTTTATCTAAAATAACCGCCTCAAGTATGATCTTTTACGATCACCCTAAGTTCAATTTTAAACTAGGCGCTATTTTTAGAGATAAATATTTAGTTCGGGCAGGCAGTCTTTTGCTCGATGAAAACGAAACAGGGTTTATGCCGACTGTTTATTGGGATGCAAACCTAAATTATTATTTTTCTAATCATTGGAAACTTAAATTTAGCGCATTTAATCTCAGCAATGAACAAGAGCGACAATACAGTAACTCAACACTAAGAGCCTATAACTCAACCACAAGTGGTCGCACTTATTACTTGGGGTTGAGTTATCAGTATTAGATAATCTCCCCCGTTTTCAAATCAACGCTAAAATTCTCACCTTGGGTATGCTTACTAAATTTTGCCATTATTTTTATTAACAAAGCCAAGTACTGCTGTGTTTGCGTATCTGTTTTACAAGTCGATTGAGCTAAAAACTCATTTAGCTGTTGATAAGTAATACGCTTTTGAGGTGTTATATCTGCAGTTACATCACCATTTCGTAATAAATAAAAATCTCGAAGCCATTCTTTTGTAGATACAGCTTTAAGTTGAATTAGCAAATTAGGCGAGACTTTATTTAAACACTGCATATCTGTAAACCAATCTGCTAAATAGTGATTATCGTTTAGCCATGCCACTAAATTTTTTGGCCAATCGCGTTTTAAAAAACGCTGACTAATAAGTCCAAATAAATGCTGTTTAGTAAAATCACCATAATTTTTTGAGCTCAAAATAGTTCGGTCAAAGTTACTAAGGTTATGCCGATTACGATATAACCATTCCTCTTCATATAAACCAAATAAATCATTAAAACCAGGAACATCGTTTAATGTATGAGTACTTACCAATGCGGTTTGCTTAGCTAAATTTAGCTCTGCAACCTTATATGCAGCTTTATAAGCAGCTAAACTTGGCACTTGTACATTAACTAACTGTGAGTCCCGATTACTTGTTACCAGCGCCGTATCATTAAGATGCATATGCCCTGCAAAATGTAGTGTTAGTCCTGTATCTGCAAGTATTTGTGCTGTAAGGGGTGTAGGCACTCTAGGTAGTGAAAAGTGGCCACGACTAAACACTTTATGTAATTCATCATTCGCATTATCGTAAAACTCTCCCATTGGAAAGTGACTAAATGCGATCAGTGTTTTGTTTTGCTCTTTTGACCTTTTTACAACCGTTTTTATCCACTTTAACAGTAAGGGCTTTGCATCAATTAAAGCATTATAGCCGGCACTAGACGACCCCTTAAAAGTGAGTGGCGAATTTTGCCATTGTGGTGCATACACATTGGCATCTATTGCCATTAACCAAACACCTTTTATGGGCTCAACTAAGTAGCTCGCATCTGGCATCGTTATACAATGATTCATATCATGAGGGTCACACCATATAAACTCTCGGTTTTCATAAGGTGTTTCATATAGCACGTCACTTTTATGTTTGCTAAATCCAAAGTCATTAAGTGTGCTTAATATTTCAGTGTATCCCCAGTTCTTTAAACCATCATCACATACAGACTGCTTAGTCATACACTTTTCATGTTGATAACTATACACGCCAAACTCTTTACCTTGAGCCGTTAAGAAGTCAGCTTTACCTGCCGGTGTTGTAAATGGCTTTACGGGGTCATGATTGCCTGGAATCGCAAAAAAACGCATCCCATATTTTTTTCCATAATGGCCTAAAATACGTGCCAGAGCCCTTACATTAATGGGTTGGCCGTCATCAGTAAAATCGCCAGGTAAAACGACTAACTTAATTTCTTTTTCCACCAGCTCATCTAATACATGTAAAAAAACGAAATAATTTTCATTGAAAAGTCGCGTTGAGTGAAGCTGCGCATACATACTGCGCACCAGTAATGGTTGCTGTGACCCTACATCCTTTGGTAGCTCTATGTTGTCTGTATTATGTAAATTAGCAAAAATATCATGTAGATGAATATCGGCTAAAAATGCAACTTTAACCGTCTCCATCTTCACTGCACTTTTAACCTCGTAGTACGAGGTAGCACTCACTTTAAATGTAATACATAACCCAATCCATAGTGCTAACCATAGTGCTTTGAGTCTAATCATGATGGCTTTATCCAGTTTTCACTCAACTTATTATTTAGAGCGCGGTAATGGATAAAAGGGGACATAAAATTTTATAAACATGCTTTTCAATTATGAAACTTTTATTAAATGCATATTTTTGTGTCCCCTAATTTATGAATGCCCGCTCTTAGATAGCAAACTCAACAATTGAGACGTGGTATGCCACTTTTTATTTTTATTATTTTTGCAGATTATGTAACTAGCATTAACGCTATGCCATTAAATACCTTTCAAATGATTGGCTCACATAACAGCTATAAAAAAACATTAAACGTAGGCGTTAATAATAAATTAAATACTCTAAATCCTAAACTAATGGCCCGTATTGATTACGGTCATTCTCCCATTATTAAACAGTTAAATAGCGGTGTTCGCCATTTAGAAATTGACGTTTTAAAAGACCCTAATGGTGATTTATACATAAAACCTTGGGCTAATACTTTTGCAACGACTCCTTTATTTAATGAGTTAGAAAAAAAGCAATTAGCTACTCCTGGATTTAAAGTAATGCACATTCCCGATATTGATGTGCAAAGCCATTGTGTATTGCTCAGTGGATGTTTGAATACACTCAAAACATGGTCAGAGGCAAACCCGCAGCACTTTCCTATTGTTGTAATGCTCAATGTAAAAGAAACGCGATCAGATGTAGTTCTGGGCAATAATCCACTTAAATTTACACCGAACGATTATTATTTACTCGATGAAGTAATTCTAAAGTCGTTACCTAACTCATTATTCACGCCCGATAACTTACGTAAAATACCGTTATCTTTAAACCAAACAGTCGTTAGGTTTGGGTGGCCAAGTACACGCGCCTTGGCTGGTAAGTTCATATTCTTATTTGATGGCAATACACAGCAATCGGCACTTTATAAACAAAATAGGCCTTCGTTAAAAGGGGCAAGCATGTTTGCCAATTATGATGAAAACCAGCCCGAAGCTGCTTTTATGATTGTAAACAACCCTACACGCGACTTTTATAAAATTCAGCAACTTGTACTTAAAGGTTACATGGTGCGCACCCGCGCAGATGCAACCTTAAGTGCAACCAATTCTCAGCGAGCAATCCAATTTAATGCCGCGAAAAATAGCGGCGCACAAGTAATTTCGACCGATTTTATACCCAGCTCGCCACAGCAGGCGCGCTTTAACTATGTGGTGCAATTTGACGAAGGTCATTTAGTGCGCACAAACCCTTTTATTAATAATCAACTTTAAATTAAAAACCAAGGAAGCATTATGTTGAACAAACCATCTCGTACGCTTTTGGCAACGGCTATAATGAGCTCATTAGGCGCGTCTAATTATGTGTATGCAGAACAATCTGCTCAAACAGAAGTAGAAGAAATAGTTGTACAGGGTTATCGCAACAGTTTGTTAAAAGCAAAAGATTTAAAACGAAATGCTGTGGGCGCACAAGACTCTATTGTCGCTGAAGATATTGCTGATTTTCCGGATCTAAACTTAGCTGACTCACTACAACGAGTTCCTGGCATTGCGATTACCCGAGAAGGTGGCGAAGGCCGACAAATTTCATTACGAGGTTTAGGACCAAACTTTACACAAGTACAACTTAACGGTATGGAGGCTTTGGGTACGTCTTCTTCGGCAATGGATAGCCGAGGCTCAGTAAGCAGATCACGCGCTTTTGATTTTAACATATTTGCTTCTGAGTTATTTCAGCGCGTTGATGTGAAAAAATCCTTCTCTGCCGAAATGGATGAAGGTGGTATAGGTGGAACTGTTGGACTTCATACAGCAAAACCATTTGATTTTGATGGGTTTAATACTGCAATATCAGGTCAACTTGGTGACAATTCACAAACTGATGATGTTAGTCCACGTTTTGCAGCTCTGATCTCAGATACTTGGGATGATAAATTTGGCGCATTATTTTCAATTGCATACAGCAAACGTGATGTAAATGAGCAAGGTTACAATACATATCGCTGGCGCAAAAAAAATGCTTCAGGCTCAGATATATCCGAGCTATCAGATGAGTTACAAGACAAAATTAACAACGAAGAAGTGAGCTTTTCACGTGGTAGCCGTTATTCGTTATTTGAAAACCAACAAGAGCGCCTAGGGACAACACTTGCCCTGCAGTATCGCCCAAGTAATAACCTTGAATTTAGTTTTGACGCTCTATATGGTGAACTGAATAATGACCGCAGTGAATACCACTTACAAAATAGAGGTTCTAGTTCAACAGCTATTGGTTGTACTGGACCGGCTTATAACAACGAGCAAATATGCTCAAAGCTAACAACTCTTGAAATAAATGAAAATAACGACGCTATTTATTCGGTATACGAAGACGCCGCTATTCATTCAGAAAGTCGTAGCCAATATGCTGATACTCAAATTAGTCAGTTTGTATTAAATAGCGATTGGCAAATTACAGAAGATTTAAATATGACCGCCTTAGTCGGGCGTTCACAAACCAAGTTCAATACAGGCAGTGTTAAAGTTTACCTAGAAACATTTGGCGATGAAACTATTGATTATCGCAAGGATGCTTATTATGGGGAAAATACATACGGGTTTGATCCTACTGACAGTAGTTTATTCCGCTATCACGAAATTGATATATCTGAAGAAGAAATCACCAATACATTTGACTCTATAAAATTAGATTTTAATTACACGCTTAACAATACTTCAAATATAAAGTTCGGTGTATCTAATAAAAAGTTTGAAAGTGAAAACGGTGAAACTAAATCTGATAACGTTAACCGCAGCGATTGGGAAAATGGCGTACTGGATGACACGGTAGATCCAAGCCTGACATTTACAAATACCGCGCACAATAAACAGCAATGGGTAAGTGTCGATGTACTAGGCACCCTAGCAAGTATGAATATCGATCCTAATTTAGATAATCCTGATTTTACCGATAACGTACAAGAAAAAACCTTTGGGGCTTATTTGCAATACGAAGCTGAATGGGAATTGGGCTCAGGTTATTTAATGGGTAATGCTGGTGTACGCCATTACGATACTAAAACCAACGCCGTAGGTTTAATAAATGGAGAAGTAGTTGATGTTGAAAACACCTACTCAGGACTTTTGCCTGCTATAAATTTAGTTTGGGATAGTAATAACAGTTTAGTACTTCGTGCAAGCTATGGCGAAAATCTCACCCGCCCTTCGCTCGGTGCATTAGTGCCAACAGGCGTTGTTCAAAATGATGCCACATCAACCAATGGCCTTAGTATCAGCTCAGGAAACCCAAACCTTAAACCCTACGAATCAGTTAACTTCGACTTTTCAGTCGAGTACTATTTTGAAAACATTGGGTATGCGGCCGTAAGTTACTTTCATAAATCTATCGATAACTTCATTATCACCGAAACATATGATATCCCATACAGCCAAACCGGATATCCTCTTAGCTTTTTAGGCGACGTAGACGAAAGCGGTAATCCGCAAACAGCAAATACTGTTTTTACTGTTATTCAGCCTCAAAACTTAGATGAAAGTGATATTAGTGGCTGGGAACTCGCTTTTCAACGTGACCTAGACTTTTTACCTGCCCCGTTTAATAACTTAGGTGTTATTGCTAATTATACATTTGCTGATGGTGAAGCGTTGTACCGTAATGTGGGTAATTCAGGTATTGATCAATATAAATCATTCCCTGGCCTGTCAGAGCATTCGGGTAACTTTACAGTATATTACGATTCTGATTCATGGGGCGCACGCGTTGCAGCAGCTTATAGAAGTGACTATATTGCATCGGTACAAGCGGGTAACGGCGATGAAGACGAAAATGGTTTTCATGCCAGTACATACATAGATGCATCAGCATTTTATCAGGTTAATGAAAAGCTAAAGCTCACTATAGAAGCAAGTAATTTGACTAATGAACGAGAAGAGCAGTATTCAGACTCCAATGATCGTTTGTACAATACGACGGTTAATGGCCGTACTGTTTATTTAGGTGCAAGTTATCGCTTCTAAATTATAAAAATGAGGCTCTACTTTTGTGTAGAGCCTCTCATTATTCTTTAGGGATTCATCAAAAAAAGACGACGTATAAATTCACTTAATTAAGCGAATTTATATAAAGCACTCGATGTAAATCACTATTTTAAGTCTATTTTCAATCGCTTTAGCAAATATGACTTAAAACTACTTTTAATTTATTTAGCTGAACAGATAGAGTTACGTTGTTTACCAGTGCCTTTATTGCAGAGTTATGAAATCAAAGTTATATAAAATTTTATTGCCTAACTTCAGTTCTTACCCCTTAATCTCTAATGAAATTTTAAAGTGCCGCTGTTAATATTGTCTACCTCCTAAATAATAAAGTAGTTCTAATGGCAGCTAGTTATTCTCTTGATGATTTACGTTACTTTTGCACCATAGTAAAACTAGGTAGCTTTAAAAAAGCATCCATAAACCTTGGTATGTCACTATCAACTTTAAGCCGTAGAATACGTTTATTAGAGCAAGCTCTGCAATTAACGTTACTAAATCGAGATGCTCATCGGGTAACACTTACGCATACTGGCGAATTATATTACGACCGCTACCGCAAGTTATTTGACGAAGTAGAGTGTATTGAGCAAGCACTTTGTGATGAGAAAGACCAACCTAAAGGAAAAATTAGGATCTCTGCACCCATTTACATAGGTAAACACTTTTTAAGTGCTATTTTTTGTGAATTTTTACTGCAATATCCCGATATTCAATTAGATTTACGCTTTTCCAATAACCTTATTGATATTGAAAAAGAAGGAATTGATATAGCGTTTAGAGTGAGAAACCCAGCCATCGATAATTGGGTTATTAGAGAACTTAAGCTTACTCATAACCTGCTGTGTGCTCACCAAAATTATGCTCATCATCCCATCACTCATCCTGAGCAATTAGAAGAACACCCAAAAATTACGTGCGTTGGGTTAGTTCCGTGGCAGTTAAAAAATCAGCAAACGAATGAAGAATACAGTTTTAATCCAAACACGCATGTCCGGTTAGAAGTTGATGAAATTCAAATGATGAAACAAGCCGTTGAGTCTGGTGTGGGCATTAGCTACATTCCTGATTATATAGCATTGCCTCTTATTGAAGCCACAAAGCTTAAACGTATTCTTCCTGACTGGCAAAGCAAAGGGCAGCCATTTTCTATGCTTTATCGCGACAGAAAACAAGTACCTTATCGGGTACGACTATTAATAGAGCATACATTGCAACACTTCAACGAAAAGTAGCAATGTATGCTTTTAAAAAGAAAGCTTTAAACGTTTAAAAACTAAGCCTAAGTACAATTACACCTAAAAATGCTGTTGCTAATCCTATCACTTCTTGGCGTGTAAAAGACTCTTTTAGGATGATGCGTGAGTACAATAAAATAATTAAAATGTTCATCCCTGAAATTGCCGAAACGAGCCCTGTATTACCAATTGCAAAAGCCGATATTATTGCCACCATACCTGCCACGTTTGTTAATCCAATCAGTAACCCGCATGAAAATGTTTTACTCGCAGACCAATACCCTTGAGAAGTGCCTTGCTCTGCTAGCATTTTTTTACGCTTTACTAACCAACTAACAGCAAAAAGAAAACTACCAAAACCAAACATAGACGTTAGCGTTGCAAACGTATCGGCCTCAAGAAGTGTTGATTGCTTACCCATTAAATCATTAAATGCAAAGGCAAGTGCAGCGAGTAATCCCCATTGCGCACCTTGTAGGTTGTTCAACGAAATATCGCTTGAATAACGAATGATATAAAGGCCACCAAAAATAATGAAAAAGCCAATTAATTGAATTGTTGTTAAGGTCTCCTGCCACAATAAAAAAGCAAATAAAAGGACAAACAAAGGCGTCAATCCCGATAAAATACTAATTAAAGACGCTTTACCAACCGAAAACCCCTTATGCAACAAACCATTAGCAGCAAAAGAGCCAAAACCTAACGCTAGCCCAACCGTAATGTCTGCCCAGCCATACCATGTATGTTCAAATACCACTGTACCTAGCGCACTAATAACAAATCCTACAAAAAATACACCGAATAATAGTAAGTTACGGTTAATCTTTTTCTGCGACGTCCATTGATACAACACTCCTCGAGCACCAAAAAAAACGGTTGCGAGTAATGCAAAAATTATCCACATACAAAAATGATTCCTTTAAAAAGTAATGGGGTAAAAGTGAGGAGCGATTTAACAACACGTGTTAAGTACGAATATCCATTATATTCGCTTTTAAAATTTTATAAATAAGCATTAATGATAAGATAAATTCCATAAATGGTATCTAAAAAATAGCAGATGAAGATATAACTGCTCAGCGTCACTCTATTTAATAAAATAGCTTTGAGCAGTTATTAGAGTGGACCCTAACTGACCTTTTTGAACGGATTACGGGTATCTTGGTGCGCGTCTAGATTACGCATTAAAATAGCGTGATCTAAGTTAATGCCCTTATCTAGCGGGATTTTTACAATGTGACCAGAACCTTTAGCATCGCTAATACTTTCGCCTCTTTTGTTTTCCATATATTCAAGCGTAAAAGTAATGTTGCCTTGTGGTGTCATAAGCTCTAAAGAGTGACCAGTACAAAATTTATTTTTAACGTCTATTTCAACTAATCCATTTTCACATCGCCCAAGTACTTCACCCACAAATTGCTGCTTAGTTGATACAGAGTGACCGTATTCATAGTTTTGATAATCTTGGTGGGCATGGCGTTTTAAAAAGCCTTCGGTATAACCACGATGCGCCAAGTTTTCTAATGTTTTAAATAAGCTAGTATCAAATGGTTTACCCGAAGCCGCATCATCTATTGCTTTACGATAAACTTGTGCAGTGCGCGCCACATAATAAAATGACTTAGTACGCCCTTCTATTTTTAAACTATGTACACCCATTTTTGTTAACTGCTCTACGTATTGCACAGCGCGTAAATCTTTGGAATTCATAATATACGTGCCGTGTTCATCCTCAAACGCAGGCATATACTCACCAGGGCGACCTTGTTCCTCTAGAATAAATACATCGTTGCTTGGCGCGCCTTCACCCAGTGTAGGAATCACCTGCTTGGGGTCAATTTTATGTACCATTTCGCCATTTTCGTTCTCAACACCAGGTTTTACATCGTAATCCCAGCGACATGCATTAGTACATGTGCCTTGATTTGGATCGCGCTTATTTATGTAACCGGAGAGCAAACAACGCCCTGAGTACGCCATACACAGTGCGCCATGTACAAATACTTCAAGTTCGGTGTCTGGGCAGAGTGTGCGTATTTCGGCTATTTCCTCGAGCGACAGCTCCCTTGATAAAATAACCCGCTCAATGCCCTGCTTTGCCCAAAATTGTACACTCGCGTAATTTACCGCATTTGCCTGTACTGATAAGTGGATTGGCATCGCAGGCCATTTTTCACGAACAAGCATAATTAAACCAGGGTCTGACATAATCAGCGCATCGGGCTGCATCGCAATAACTGGCTCTATATCACGTAAATACGATTTTACTTTCGCGTTATGCGGCGCAATATTAGACACCACATAAAACTTTTTATTTTGCGCATGCGCTTCACTAATACCAATTTGCAGCGTGTCTAAGTCAAATTCATTATTGCGCACACGCAAACTATAACGAGGCTGCCCCGCATAAACCGCATCTGCGCCATAAGCATACGCGTAGCGCATGTTTTTTAAACTGCCTGCGGGGCATAATAATTCAGGAATAAAAGGCATTGAAGAAATAACGGGTAACATGTGCGCTCCATACATCGAACTGGGTTTAAACCAGTTGCATGAGTTTTACCAATTTGATTGAAAAATTAAGCATTAATCCAGTGAAATTGGTGTTATTGAAAAATACATAAACACAAGCGCAGCAGTATAAATATGGCTAATAATTTAAATTTGATCGAGATCATAAAACAGCAATCAAACTGGTTTTTAATAAAATTAGGATTTTTCACTTAAAACGCGTATAATTCGCGCCCGTTAATATTCACACTTTTACTTAAAATTATTGGAGCATAAAGATGGCTTTAGAGCGTACTTTCTCAATCGTAAAACCTGATGCAGTTGCTAAAAACCACATTGGCGCTATCTACAACCGTTTCGAAACTGCTGGCCTTAAAATCGTTGCAGCTAAAATGGTTCACCTTTCACAAGAGAAAGCTGAAGGTTTCTACGCAGAACATAGCGAACGTCCTTTCTTTGGCGCTTTAGTATCTTTCATGACATCTGGTCCAGTAATGGTTACAGTTCTTGAAGGCGAAAACGCTGTTCTTAAAAACCGTGAAATCATGGGTGCTACTAACCCTGCTGAAGCACTAGCTGGCACTTTACGTGCAGACTACGCTGATAGCATCGACGAAAACGCTGTTCACGGTTCTGATGCTGTTGAATCTGCTGCTCGCGAAATCGCGTACTTCTTCGCTGACGAAGAGCTTTGTTCACGTACTCGTTAATTCGAATTCGTTAACAAAATGAAAAGGGCTTTCGGGCCCTTTTTTAGTCATTACGCAAAGTATCCATAAGTGCATTTTTTGATATTTTACTTAATGATTAAAGTGAGTGAATTGTGTACAATTCGTCCTCGTAAATTTTTATCTCCACCGTCACCGATTGAGGTTGTTTCATGACCGAGCAAAAAAAGATTAACTTATTAGATTTAAACCGAGATGCAATGCGCGAGCTATTTGCATCGTTCGGTGAAAAGCCGTTTCGTAGTGACCAGGTGATGAAATGGATTTATCATTTTGGCGTAGATAACTTCGACGAAATGACTAACGTAAATAAAAAGCTTAAAGAAAAGCTTAAAGCTGAGTGCGAAATTGTAGCGCCAGAAATAACAGTTCGCCAACAAGCAAGCGACGGCACTATTAAGTACGCGCTTATTCTTGAAGGCGGCCAAGAAGTAGAAGCTGTTTGGATCCCTGAAAAAGAGCGCGCTACGTTATGTGTATCATCACAAGTGGGTTGTGCGCTTGAATGTACTTTTTGTTCTACTGCTCAACAAGGCTTTAACCGTAACTTAAAAGTATCTGAAATTATTGGCCAAGTTTGGCGTGTAGCTAAAGATATAGGCCTTGATGGTCATAGCGAAAAGCGCCCAGTGACTAATGTTGTAATGATGGGTATGGGCGAGCCTTTACTTAATCTTAAAAACGTAGTGCCAGCAATGGAACTAATGATGGACGATTGGGGCTTTGGTTTATCTAAGCGCCGCGTAACATTAAGTACTTCAGGCGTTGTACCAGCTCTTGATTTACTAAAAGAAAAAATTGACGTAGCACTGGCTATATCTCTTCACGCACCAGATAACGCACTGCGTGATATTTTAGTGCCCGTTAATAAAAAGTACCCTATTGAAGAGTTTTTAGCGGCGTGTCGTCGTTATATCGACGGTTCAAAAGCTAATAAAGACGTAACTGTTGAATACGTTATGCTTAATGGCATTAACGACAGCACTGACCAAGCGCATGCATTAGTACAAACGTTAAAAGGCACACCGTCTAAGGTAAACCTTATTCCGTTTAACCCGTTCCCGGGTAATGAGTACACACGCTCAAGTAATAGCCGTATCGACCGCTTTTCAAAAGTACTACAAGCTGCAGGTGTAACCTGTATTGTGCGCCGTACTCGCGGTGATGATATTGACGCAGCTTGCGGTCAGTTAGTCGGTGACGTAGTTGACCGTACTAAACGCTTAGCTAAAAAGAAAATCCGTGACGATAACGCGATTGCCGTTAATATCCACCAAGCATAATCTGTAACAGCCTTATATGAATAAGCCATATAAGGCTGTTAAGTTGTTTATTTTTAAATAAATGATGCAAGAGTAAAGCTTTTAGGTAAGATAGGCGACATGGACTAAAAATAAAGAGATAAGGTAATGCGATCTATACTTGCTATAACACTATCAACACTTGCCCTAAGTGGCTGTGTGAGCGAAAGTAGTTATAACGGCAGTAATAAACCCGTCGTCGAAAATAAAGTTAATAATACTGGCGCAGCACGAACAAGAATTGCTTTAGCCCTACAGTATTTAAAAACGGGTAATAATTCTCAAGCCAAATACAATTTAGAACGTGCAGCAGCATTTGCTCCTGACCTACCTGAAGTACATTACTCTCTTGCTTATTACTACCAACAAGTGGGCGAAAACCCGCTAGCAGATAAAGCCTACCAAAAAGCACTTGAAATCAAGCCAGACGATCCTAACACCCTCAATAACTACGGTGTGTTTTTATGTGGTATTGATGAATACGATCGTGCAACTGATCAATTTTTAAAAGCTATTGAAGTACCAAGTTATATTCGCGTTGCCGAAAGCTACGAAAATTTAGCCTTGTGTGCTATTGAATTTGATGATTTTGAAAATGCAGAAAGCTACTTTCAACAGGCACTTAATCACAGCTCTCAGCGAACATCTACATTAATTAGCTTAGCCGCACTGTATTACGCTAAAAGTGACTTGTACAAAGCCAGTGAACTTTTAAAACGCTATGAAAGTTCGGGCCGAGTATCTTCTCGCGCATTAATGCTTAGCTATCTTGTAAAAAACCGAATGGGCAGAATTGAAGAAGCTGAAAAAATTTCCAACACTATTTTGCAAACTTACTCTACCAGCAACGAAGCCTATGCGTTAAAAGAGAAAAGAACACGCTTTAATGAGTTTGAAATACTGCGAGAAAAATACCGTAAAGCGCAGTTAAAAGAACTAAAAAATGACGCAAGCGGCACACACGTTAGTTCAAAACCAAAAATAAAAGTTATTAGAAAGAAACGTTCGCCAGAGGACGGTTCAACAAGCTTGGTAACAAACAACGAGCAAAAGACAGATAAAAATCTCGCAACAGCAAATAACCAAGATGTAAATCCAGTTATAGCAAGAGAAGAGCAAGCTCAAGCATTGCCAAATACGCTCAGTACGCAAGCCGACGAAGCAACCGTAATAGCAAAACAAGTAACGACCCAAAAAGAAGAAGCTCCTAAAGTCGTCGCGCCAAGCAATCCTACCGATACATCGGCTGTTATGCTTGCACTTACTACTGAGCACGACTCTGCAGATTCTATAGTAGCAGCGCCTGAAAAAAAAGCACAGCCCGTTTTAGAACCTAAAAAAGAAGTTATAGCGACAAAACAACCGGCTAAAGCCGATGACGAGGTAACAATAATCTCGTTTGGCGCACCTAAAACAGGCCAGTTTAATTCGCAGCAAACTAGTAACTACAGTAATTCTGCACCTGCAGTTACGAATCAAAAAAACAGTAGTGACGTGGTATTCTACGAAGCGACTAAAAATACAACCGTTTTTGAAAACAGCAACTATCAAAATAATGCTGATATTGAATTTAAAAGCTACGAAACAGTGCAAAAAACTGAGCTTCCAATGCTTAATCCTAAAGTATCGCCTTTACGCGTGCCATTTCATGTAATTGCTGTTGGCGAAAACCTATTTAGCATTTCGGTGCGATACAATGTTAAACTACAAAAACTCCTGCAATGGAATGGTTTAAAAGAGTCGGATCGGGTAATGAATGGAAGTAAAATATACCTAAACGATCCTAATATTTATTACGAAATTAAAGCTGGTGATTCCCT
This sequence comes from Pseudoalteromonas sp. APC 3355, assembly GCF_030407615.1. NCBI lineage: Bacteria > Pseudomonadati > Pseudomonadota > Gammaproteobacteria > Alteromonadales > Pseudoalteromonadaceae > Pseudoalteromonas > Pseudoalteromonas sp. APC 3355. Next base: position 25,117 of record NZ_JASDDB010000019.1, read on the forward strand.
TTACGATATAGCTACCCAGCGGCATGTATTAATTGATGAATTAATGCGATGGAATAAATTAAGTCCTGATATAGCATTAAAACCAGGGCACAGACTTTTACTAGTGGATCCAGACTCATACACATTATGAATGAAGAAAATACGCAAACACAGAGCGAACAGCCAACTGTAGGCCAAATACTAAAAAATCATAGAGAGCAAGCAAACGTTAGCATCGCAACTATCGCTGCACCGTTAAAGCTGTCTGAACTTCAAATTAAACGCCTTGAAAATGATGAATTTGCGTTACTAGGCCCTATCACTTTTGTTAAAGGCTATATAAAAAATTATTGCCGTGAATTAAAAGTCGATAGCGCACCTATATTAGCAATGATGCCGGCTCCACCAGAGCCGACCAAGCCCGCTAATATGCAAAGCTTTTCGCGCCGAACAGAAAAAGAAGCAAGCGACAGCCGTTTAATGTTTTTTAGTTATTTAATTTTAGCGATTGTTATTGGCTCATCTGCTTTATGGTTTTGGCAAAACGCCACCCCCATTGAAGAGCAAACCAGTAAAATAAACGTTGCCAACTCAATAATGAGTGAACGACAAGCAGCTCAACCCAGTATTTTACAGCAACAGCAACAAGCTGAAATTAACGACGAATCACTATTAGAATCAAAAGATACGCTTGAAACATCAACAAGCTCAGAAGCCGTTACAGAAACGGCTCCTATTGCATCTAACAACGAAAGCCAAGAAGATGCTAGCAGTACAATTGTTATGAACTTTAACGGCGAAAGTTGGGTTGAAATTTACGATGGCGAAGGCGAAAAAATAGCATTCGGCGTTAAAAAAGCAGGCTACATTATGACCGTAAGCGGAACGCCTCCTTTTTCAGTTGTGCTTGGTAAGCATGACGCTGTAGACATTACTTTAAACGGCGAACCTGTAGATGTTTCTGCATTTCCTAAAAACCGTTTAGCCAAATTTACATTACCACTAGCAGAGTAGTCGCTATGTTTTCAGAATCCCCAATTAAACGCAGAAAATCCACCCGTATCAATGTAGGTAACGTCCCTATTGGTGACGGCGCCCCTATTGCTGTGCAATCAATGACCAACACCGACACCATGGATGTTGATGCAACCGTTGCACAAATTCAGGCAATACAAGATGCAGGTGCCGACATAGTGCGTGTATCAGTCCCGACTATGGACGCAGCTGAAGCGTTTAAAAGTATTAAAGAACAAGTGACTATTCCGCTAGTAGCCGATATTCACTTTGATTACCGTATAGCCTTAAAAGTGGCAAAGTACGGCGTAGATTGTCTGCGCATAAACCCAGGTAATATAGGTAGTGAAGAGCGTATAAGAGCTGTGGTCGATTCGGCTCGCGAGCATAACATTCCTATTCGTATTGGTGTAAATGGCGGCTCACTTGAGCGCGACTTACAAGAAAAATACGGCGAGCCTACACCTGAAGCCTTATTAGAATCAGCAATGCGCCATGTAGATATATTACGCCGCCTTGATTTTGACCAATTTAAAATATCGGTAAAAGCATCAGACGTATTTTTAGCGGTAGGCGCCTATCGCTTACTCGCTAAAGAAATAGACCAACCACTGCATTTAGGTATTACCGAAGCGGGCGGCATGCGATCTGGCTCGGTTAAATCTGCAGTAGGTTTAGGTATGCTACTTGCCGAAGGTATTGGCGATACACTGCGAGTGTCGCTTGCAGCTGACCCTGTTCAAGAAATTAAAGTAGGTTTTGATATTTTAAAATCGCTGCGCATACGTTCGCGCGGAATTAACTTTATTGCCTGCCCAAGCTGTTCTCGTCAAGAATTTGATGTAGTAAGCACCATGAACCAGCTTGAAGAGCGCCTTGAAGATATTATTGAGCCTGTATCGGTTTCGGTAATTGGCTGTGTTGTAAACGGCCCAGGTGAAGCACTTGTTAGTGATATTGGCCTTGCCGGTGCAAACCGTCGCTCAGGTTTATACATTAATGGTGAGCGCCAAAAAGCACGTATTGACAACAACAATATTGTTGACCAGCTCGAAGGCTACGTGCGCGACTTTATTGCTCAAAAAGAGCAGCAAACACCTATCGATATTAAAATAGTCGAATAAATACCGTATAAAGCGCCAAACAGCGGTGTTTGGCGTTTACCTTTATGACCAAAACGCTATAATGTCAGGTCAATTTTTAGCATTCTTGTTGTGTAAGCATTTTTTATTACACATAAACAGCATTTAGGATTTATCAGTGGCAAAACAAATTCAGGCAGTTCGCGGTATGAACGATTGTCTGCCGGGCGATACACAAGTTTGGCAGAAAGTAGAAAGCATTTTACGCGAGACAGTAGCATCGTTCGGTTATCAAGAAATTCGTTTTCCTATTGTAGAATCAACCGACTTATTTAAACGCTCTATTGGTGAAGTTACCGATATAGTAGAAAAAGAAATGTACACCTTTGCCGATCGCAATGGCGACTTATTAACACTTCGCCCAGAAGGCACCGCAGTATGCGTACGTGCTGGCAACCAAAATGGCTTACTATATAACCAAGAACAACGCCTTTGGTACATGGGTCCAATGTTTCGTCACGAACGTCCGCAAAAAGGTCGTTACCGTCAGTTTCACCAATTTGGTTTAGAAACATTTGGTATTGCCACAGCCGACATAGACGCAGAAGTTATTTTATTAACAGCGCAACTATGGGAAGCCTTTGGTATTACTGACCACGTTCGTTTAGAGCTAAATTCTTTAGGCTCTAACGAAGCGCGTGCAGATTACCGTGATGCGTTAGTAGCCTACCTTGAGCAACACATTGATGTGCTTGATGAAGACTCAAAACGTCGTATGTATTCAAACCCATTACGCGTACTTGATAGCAAAAACCCAGACGTACAAGCAATTTTAACTGATGCGCCTAAATTGTCTGAAAACTTAGACGCTGAATCAAAAGAACATTTTGAAAATTTATGTGAACGTTTAGACGCTGCTGGCGTCTCATATACGGTTAATGAAAAGTTAGTACGTGGTTTAGACTACTACAACCGTACCGTATTTGAATGGGTAACCGACAGCTTAGGCGCACAAGGCACAGTATGTGCTGGTGGTCGTTACGACGGCTTAGTTGAACAGCTTGGCGGCAAAGCAACGCCAGCAGTTGGTTTTGCAATGGGTCTAGAGCGCTTAGTGTTATTACTACAAGCGCTTGAGTGTGTAGGTGACATTCGTCGTAATGCTGATGTATATTTAGCAGCAATGGGCGACAAAGCAAGCATTCAAGCTCCTGCAATTGCAGCGCAACTACGTAAAGACGTACCGGGTTTACGCGTTATGGTGCATGCGGGCGGCGGCAACTTTAAAAAACAATTAAAACGTGCTGATAAAAGCGATGCACTTGTTGCAGTGATTATTGGTGAAGATGAATTAGAAAAAGGCGTTGTGACCATCAAGTATTTACGCGAGCGTAAAGAACAAGTCACATTAGAATTAGAACAAGCTAAAGCGCTATTAGCTGAGCTTATTAACGGCTAAGCGAACATTAGAGGTAAGAATGGATATTTATTCAACAGAAGAACAACAAGCAGAAGCCATTAAACGCTTTTTCCGTGAAAACGGCATTTCACTTGCACTAGGCATACTTGTTGGCCTTGGTGGCTTATATGGCTGGAAAGCATATAACCAAAACCAAATTACTACCGCTGAAAAAGCATCAGATTCATATACAGCGCTTGTTGAAAGTGATGATGTATTATCTTCAGCTGATGCGTTTATTAGCGAAAATAAAGATACAAACTACGCAACACTTGCTGCATTTGTTGCTGCAAAAGACGCTGTAGAAGCAAAAAAATTAGATGTAGCAAGCGAAAAGCTAAGCTGGATAGTGTCTAATACTGAAAATACAGAATTAAAAGCAATTGCGATTACACGTTTAGCGCGAATTCAAATTGCACAAACTAACTATGACGATGCATTAACTACATTAAATGCACCATTACCTGAAGCATTCAATGCAAACGTTGCCGAGCTTAAAGGCGACATTTACACACAGCAAGGTAACAAAGATCAAGCACGTACTGCATACCAAGCAGCAATAGATGCGGGTGGATTAACAAGTAACCCACTATTACAAATTAAGTTAGATGACCTAGCAGTAACTAGCCCAGCGGCATAAGGTTTTAGGCATGAAAAAATTTACAACAGCAGCCCTTGCCCTATGTATGGCAACACTGATGGGTTGTTCATCAAGTGATGATGAAGATGAACTAGTACTTCCTGAAATTGTAAACCAATTTGAAACTGACGTTGTTTGGCAAGAATCTGTAGGTGATGGCGTAGAGCATTACTTTTCTCGTTTAACACCAGCTGTTTACAAAGATACTGTATATGTTGCTAGCCGCGAAGGCCAAGTAGAAGCGCTTTCGCTTACTAACGGCGATACCAAGTGGGAAACCGATGTACGCCAAGATTTATCGTTTTGGCCATGGGCTGACAACGGTAATGCAAAATTATCAGGTGGTATTTTGCAAGCCTATGGTAAAATTTATATAGGTTCTGAACACGGCTTTATTATTGCCCTAGATCGCGAAACCGGTGAAGAAGTTTGGCGTAAGAATGTACCAGGCGAATCACTGTCTAAACCAACAGCAGGCGATGGCTTAATATTTGTAAATTTAGGCTCTGGTAAATTGTTAGCCCTTCACCCAGATACAGGCGAAGAACGTTGGAGTTTTGAACAAGAAGTTCCACCACTAACATTACGCGGACAAAGCTCGCCAACTGTTGCTAACGGTGGTGTATTAGTAGGCCTTGAAACAGGCAAGCTAAGCGTTTTAATTTCAGACAGTGGTTACTCAGCATGGAGCGCAGAAATTGCGGTTGCTAAAGGCGCATCAGAATTTGAACGCCTAGTTGACGTAGACACTCAACCACTTATTAGCGGTGCATATGCTTACGCTATAGCTTACAACGGCAACTTAGCTGCTGTAGATATTCGCTCTGGCAACGTAGTGTGGAAACGTGAGTACAGCAGCTATCGCGAAATTGCGATGGATGCACAAACAATTTATTTAGTAGATAGCGATGGTGTTATTTACGCATTAGATAAAAATTCAGGTATTGAACGTTGGAGCCAACCCGCTCTACGTGGTTGGTACCTAACAGGCCCTGCAGTTGCAGGTAGCCACTTAGCTTTAGGCGACCAAGAAGGTAACCTACATTGGCTAAATAAAGAAACTGGCGAGCTAGTATCTCGCGAAGACTTTGACAGCTCAGGCTTTTTTGTTGAGCCAGTTGTTGCCGACGATAAGCTAATTTTATACACCCGTGATGGTGAAGTTAGTATGGTAAAAATACCAAACTAACTGACTGCTATTAGTATAACCTGCTAATAGTTAATTGTTTTTTGTAAGGCTTCGCACTGCGAAGCCTTTTGTTGTTTTTTAAAGAGGTAGTTTATGCTTCCCGTGATCGCTCTAGTTGGGCGACCCAATGTGGGCAAGTCCACATTATTTAACCGTTTAACACGTACTCGTGATGCACTCGTAGCCGATTTTCCAGGTTTAACACGAGATAGAAAATATGGCCAAGCTAGTTACGATGGCTATGAATTTATCGTGGTAGACACGGGCGGTATTGATGGCTCAGAAGAAGGCATCGAAATCGAAATGGCAGATCAATCTCTGCTAGCCATTGAAGAAGCCGACATTGTTCTGTTTTTAGTAGATGCTCGTGTAGGTATGACCGTAGCTGACCAAGCCATTGCTAATCACTTACGTAAACAAGAGAAAAAGTGCTTTGTTGTTGCCAATAAAACCGACGGCATTGATGCAGATTCAAACTGTGCTGAATTTTACCAATTATCATTAGGTGAAATACATCACATTGCAGCTGCACATGGCCGTGGTATTACCCTATTACTTGAACAAACACTTCAGCCGCTTATTGCTGAACTAGCTGCTCAAGATGAAGAAGTAACAGGTGATGACGAAGAATTAATCGACCTTTACGAAGAAGGCGAAGGTGATGATACCGATCATCAAGCGTTTGCAGACAAACCTGTAAAGCTTGCTATTATTGGTCGCCCTAACGTTGGTAAGTCAACACTTACAAACCGTATATTGGGTGAAGATCGTGTAATTGTATATGATATGCCAGGTACAACGCGCGATTCTATTTATATTCCAATGACGCGTAACGACAAAGAGTATGTGTTAATTGACACCGCAGGTGTTCGTAAGCGTAAAAAAGTAAGTGACGTAGTTGAAAAGTTCTCAGTAATTAAAACATTACAAGCAATCGAAGATTGTAACGTGGTTTTACTTGTTGTGGATGCGCGCGATGGTATTTCTGATCAAGACTTAAGCTTATTAGGTTTTGCGCTTAACTCAGGTCGTTCGCTGGTTATTGCCGTTAATAAATGGGATGGCCTTGACGACTACGTTAAAGATCGTATTAAAACAGAGCTTGATCGCCGTTTAGGCTTTATTGACTTTGCACGCTTACACTTTATATCTGCACTTCATGGTACAGGTGTTGGTCATTTATTTGAATCGGTTGATGAAGCGTACGAGTCAGCAACTAAGCGTATTAGCACCGCAATGCTTCGCCGTATTATGGATATGGCTCAAGCCGATCACCAGCCGCCACTTGTTCGTGGTCGTCGTGTTAAGCTTAAATATGCGCATGCCGGTGGTTATAACCCGCCACGTATTGTAATTCATGGTAACCAAGTTCACGATTTACCAGATAGCTACAAACGCTACCTGATGAACTATTACCGTAAAGCACTTAAAATTATGGGCACCCCAATCAAAATTGAATTTAGAGAAGGTGATAACCCATTTGCAGGGCGTACTAACAAAGTAACGCTTTCGCAAAAACGTAAAATACGTGCATTTGCAAAAGAAAACCGTAATAAATAAACTGCATAAGCGTTAATCTATTACAAAAAAACGGCGTACTTTTTAGTACGCCGTTTTTTATTACTGAAAATTAAGTAATGCTAATTGCACCAGCCGTTCAACTGTGGTGTCTTGAACATTTTTAGGCGCTTTGGGGTAATACTTTGATTTTGGAGGCTTAATAGTTATAAACCCATGATTGGTCGCCATTTCGTGGGCTAACAGCTTACGCTCTCGGGGGGTTAAATGGTTTTCGTGTATTTTTGCCAGCTCGCCGCTATCAAGCCATATGCCTGCACAACCTGGGCATTCGTCTATTTCAACCACTTTGAGCGGCGAAAAATACCGGCGCATCATCACAATACTTGGGCATTTAGGGCAATTTACTCGCGATGAGACTTCGCCCTCACCTTCTGTATAATTACTCAAATACTTAAGTAATACCTGACCATGCTTTAGCTCTGGCGAGCTAAATTTAAAAATTTGGCTGTTATCAAAAAATACGCCGCCTTGCGCTGACGTAAAAACAGTAATGCCGCCAACAAGTAAAGGTTCAAGAGAGGTATTTGTACGTGGGCATAACATTCTAAAAATCCTTTTTATTTTAATACTTAACTTACACTACTTTACTCAAGTGCTTTATGAATAAGCCCAACAAGCGGCCCCGGCAATGTAATATTACCTGCAAGTACAAACTCATGGGCTTCATCTGACATTTTTTGCCATGTACGGCGAATAATACCAATCCATTTTTCTTCATTGTAATCTGGTTTTGCATTGGCAAACCCAAGCATATAATGCTCAATAAATACAAGGCTTGCTACATCTTCTACTAATTGGCTGTCTGGGTTACGTTTAATATTTTTTTTAGCGACCGCATCGTACACTCGGTTTTGCTCAGCCTCGCTGTAACCAGCTTGCTTCATGAGCGCAACCACGCTGCTAGCATGAAATATATAAAGTGCACTGCGCCACTGATGATAGCCCTGTTTGTTCATTTCAAAATCACTACGTGGCGACTTCCAGCGCTGAATATGCTGTGCACGCACTGCAATTTGCATGAGTTCATCGGCATCTGGTTTAAAACGAGTTAACATTTCGCTCATGCGCAAGGCGTATAAACTTTCTTTTGGAAAGCTTTGTCCATTGTGCTGCTCAGTATTAGGGTCTTGGTTATTTGCTTCATCAATTAAGGTAATTACTTTATTAAACATGACGGTCATTTTTTATAATAAGTTTTAATCATTCTAAACGCTGATAAAACAATAAACTAGTACGCCAATCAGTTACGCAGTGAAATTTGTTCAATCAAAAAGTAAAACCAAGAGTTACAAGCTATAAAAGTAAGCGCATTGATTAAGTTAACTTGGTACTATATTGAGCACAAATTAAAATAAAAAAGCGCGATAAATAATAACAAACTCGCCAATAACGGATGACTATGTTTAAAAAAAGTATTCTAGCTATATGCTTAGCGGTTGTATCGCTACCAAGCTTAGCCGACAGTAACACTGAATTAAAAACCATTATTGATAACCACTGGCAAAACGCCAAAGCTGAAAAAATATTTTTTCGTACCGACCCAGACGGCTGGAAGCCAAACGGTACTTTGCCAAATTGGAGCGAGCAAGCCATTGCAAAGCGCCAAGCTTATAACAACAGCGTGCTAAAAAGCTTAGCCAGCATTGACCCAAAAACGCTCAACAACGAGCAGCTAATGAACTACCGCTTATTTAAATATGAGCGAGAAACCGAGCAGCAAAGCTACCTTTATCAAGATAAGTATTTTCCGGTTAATTTTTTAAGTGGCTGGCATACTTATTTTGCCGAAGCCCCCGCTAATATGGCATTTTTAACACCCGACGATTACAACGCATTTTTAATCAGCCTTGCCGACTACCCGCGCTTTAATCAGCAAAATATTGATTTAATGAAAGAGGGTATAAAAACAGGCTTTACTCATTACTGCAAAACCTTTGAAAATTACAGCCAAAGCATTAGCGCGTATATTGTTAAACAACCTGAAAACAGTGCCCTTTACGAGCCCTTTACACGTATACCAAACACGTTTACAGCAGAGCAAAAAGCCACATACCAAAATAAAGCAAAGGCCTTAATCAGCTCAAAAGTAGTCCCTGCTTATCAGCATTTTTACGACTTTTTTGAAAACGATTACATGCCTAACTGTAGAGCCCAGCCGGGTATTGCAAGCATTAAAGGCGGGCTTGAGTATTACAAATATGCAGTTAATTATTACACCACAACCAATGCCACACCAAAGCAAATACATGAGCTTGGCTTAAAAGAAGTGGCGCGTATAAAAACGCAAATGCAAAACATTATTGATGAAGTAGGTTTTGATGGCACATACAGCGATTTTTTAGAATTTTTAGCGACCGATGAGCAATTTTACGCAACAGACGCGCAAGACCTGCTAGAAAAAACCGCTTTTATAACGCAAAAAATGTATGGCAAGTTACCAACCTACTTTAATCATTTACCGCGTAATACCTTTACTATTAAAGGCTCAGCGAGTCGCGGCGCGTTTTATATGCCACCTGCTGATAACCGTTCCCCCGGCACTTATTTTTTAGCCTCAACACCTAAACTACAGCCTTTGTATAATTTAGAAGCACTTAGCTTACATGAGGCAATACCAGGGCATCATTTACAAAACGCTATTGCTATGGAGTTAAATGTACCCGAATTTAGACGCACACTTAGTCACTCTGCATTTGGCGAAGGTTGGGCACTTTACACCGAACGCTTAGGTAAAGAAGCGGGTTTTTATCAAAGCCCTTACAGCGATTTTGGCCGTTTAGGTTACGAAATGTGGCGAGCAGTGAGACTTGTTGTTGATACCGGTATTCATGCCTTTGGTTGGAGCCGCCAAAAAGCAATCGATTACCTAGCAAGCCACACTGCTTTGCCACAAAGTGCGGTGGAGGATCAAATAGATCGTTATATATCATGGCCAGGCCAAGCGCTTTCGTACAAAATGGGCGAAATAAAAATACGCGAACTGCGCGCAAAAGCCGAAAAAGAACTAGGCGCTAAATTTGACATACGCAGCTTTCACGACACAGTTATTGGCCAAGGTTCACTCCCTATGGAAGTACTTGAAGACGTAATAAACGATTGGATAGCAAAACAAAAATCGGCTATTTAAACATTAAAGGAGGCGGTCTTTACCGCCCCCTTTTTAAAACTCTCTTAAACACCTCAAAACTAATCCCTACCCGCTTTTGCTTCGTAAAGTTAATGATTACAAAAACCTGAGCAAACCTATGAGCAAACGCATTTTATATTGGCTACAAAACGATTTACGTCTAACCGACAACCCTATTTTAAGCGAACTTGCTACTGAGCAATGCGCGCTTGATATTGTATTTGTTATAAACCCGCACTGGTTTAAAAATAATAACTATCAACAAAAGCCATATGGCGTGCACAAACAGCAGTTTTTAATGCAAAGCTTGTACGAACTACAACAAGCACTTATTGAGCGCGGGCAAACCCTGCATGTGCTTGAAGGCGAACCTGTATCGCTTTTGAAAGCGCGTATTAATGAGCAAAATATAGATAAAGTTGTATACAGCGAGCAATTTGGCCTGTACGAGCAACGCCAAATAAACTTACTCAAAGCACATTGCCCCAATGTACAGTTTACAGGGTCGCAGCAAGACACGCTCTTTAAGCAAAGTGACCTCCTCTTTGATTTAAGCGAATTACCTAAACACTTTACCCCGTTTCGTAAAAAGGTAGAGGCCGCCACTAGCCCCATTTCACTTTCAACATTACCAAACGGTTTGCTCCCTCAACCAATAACCTTGTGCGCTAAAAAACCTTTAGAACGTATAGCAAATAATGGTGTAATGCATGGCGGGTTTAAAAGTGCGCAAATACACTTAGAGCAATACTTTTCAGGCTTGCTGCCAAGTACTTATAAAATAACTCGAAACGAGCTTGATGGCTTTAATAACACCACAAAATTTAGTACCTGGCTTGCTTTTGGGTGTGTAAGTGCGCGGCAAGTTTATAAAGCAGTTGAGGCGTACGAATATAACCAAATAACAAACGAGTCTACCTACTGGATTAAATTTGAATTGCTATGGCGAGAATATTTTAAATGGCATGCACTTAAGGCAGGTAAAAGCCTGTTTAATTTTAAAGGCCAAAAGCAAACCAAACCCCTTACTACATTTATACCAAACCGATTTGCTGCATGGTGTAATGGCGCTTCACCCTACCCATTAGTCAATGCCATTATGAATGAGCTTAATGCTACGGGTTATATATCAAATAGAGCAAGGCAAATTGCAGCAAGCTGCTTAGTGAACGAGCTTGGCCTTGATTGGCGCTATGGGGCAGCTTATTTTGAACAGCAACTGATTGATTACGATGTAGCCACTAATTGGGGTAATTGGCAATATATAGCGGGTGTAGGCGTAGATCCGCGTGGTGGTAGGCACTTTAATATTGAAAAACAAACGTTACAGTTTGACCCGCACGCTGTTTACACTAATAAATGGCAAGGTAATAAAAATGCAAGTACACAACTCGATAACTTAAACGAAGTTGATTGGCCAATTTAAGCCGCCAATCAACTTTTACAAAGTAACGTTTAAAACAGCTCAGCAATGCCTATATTAATAGCGTAACCACCCAAGGTTAAAAACAAAAATAAACAGCCTGCTAATAACAGCGGTTTTATACCGGCTTGGCGAATAGCGCCAACATGTGTGCGCAGCCCAAGTGCGACCATGGCAATGGTGAGTAATATATTATCAAACCAAACAACTGCGCTTGTAGCCACTTGAGGAATAATAGAGAGTGAATGCACACCACTTGCCACAATAAATAACACAGCAAACCAAGGGATTGTAATACCCGCTTTTTGCTTGCCGCCATGCACGTTATTGTTTGTTTTAGCATGCTTTTTACTTTGCCAAAACGATAAGCCCACTAAAAATGGCGCAAGCATCATCACCCTTAGCATTTTTTCTATAACGGCGGTATCTGCAGCATTGGCGCTTACTGCTGTTCCCGCTGCAACCACTTGCGCTACTTCATGAATAGTTGAGCCTACAAAAATACCGTAAGCGTGTTCACTCAGCCCCATGTAATCAAACATAATTGGGTAGGCGAACATGCTTAACGTGCCAAACACCACCACCGTTGCCACCGCTACCGATACTTTATGCGCCTGCGCTTTTATTACAGGCTCAGTTGCCATAACCGCAGCGGCACCACAAATAGAACTACCCGCGCCAATTAATATGGTTGTTTGTTCATCAAGCTTAAATACGCGCTTACCTAGCTGCACTGCCAAAATAAATGTTCCTAACAGCATTACAACATCGGTTAATAAGCCTTCCCAGCCTACGCCCGCTACTTGCGCAAAGGTAATTCTAAACCCAAACAACACAACCCCCGCTTTAAGCAATATACTTTTAGCGTAATCAACACCTATATCGGTTTGCGTAGCAATACGCGAAAACACACTGTTACCCACAATAATGCCAAGCACTATACCAATAGTTAAAGAGCTAAATTGCGCACTTTGCATTATGGGTAACTTACTTAATGCAACAGATGCCCCCGCCAAAACAACCACCAGCAGCATACCTAGCCACCAGCGCGCATCGCCGTATTGCTTAGTATTAATACCCAAATTTTTAATAGCGCTAAGCATAATATTCTCTCAATTGAACAACGTTAAACTGTTGACTTCATTTTAAGAAAGCGCAAAATATAACTCCAATACATTAAAATCATGATTTGATAACTTAAAGTTATGTAATTTGAGAGACACAATGAACTTGCATGCACTTAGGGTGTTTTATACGGTAGCAAAGCTTGGCAGTTTTTCAGGCGCAGCCGAGGCGCTTTTTATAAGCCAACCCGCTGTATCTAAAGCGCTAAAAGAGCTTGAGCACCAATTAAATATTCAACTTATAGAGCGTGCATCTAAAGGCAAAAAACTTACCTTAAGCGAGGGCGGCCAAGCCTTGTATGATCATGCACGTAGCATTTTTGCCATTGAAAAAGCCGCCATTGAAGATATTAAATCACGCACAGGGCTTAAGCGCGGCACACTCGTTATAGGCACCAGTACAACCATTGCCAGCTATTGGCTGCCTCCCTATTTAGCCAATTTTTGCGCACAATACCCCCATATAAAAGTAGAAGTACAAGTTGCTAATACCGCGCAAATTGAGCTTGCCTTACTGGAATGCACTATCGATTTAGCACTGGTTGAAGGCACACCCACCGAGCCGCATATTATAAGTAAGCACTGGCAAAACGATTTGATGAGTGTTGTTATACCGAGTAACTTTAAGCCCACGAAAGACCTAAAAGCATGGTTAAACAAACAGTTTTGGCTACTGCGCGAGCCGGGCTCGGGCACTTTAGAAATGTCGGTAAAGTTATTAGCCCAACATGGTGTAATAGCAGAGCGCAGTATGCAATTGGGCAGCAATGAAGCCATAGCAAGGGCTGTTGCTCAAGGTATGGGGGTCGCTTTATTGCCAAATGTAGTTACTGAGGATTTAGTGCAGCTAGGCAAATTAACACGCCTGAGCCAAAAAAATAACGAGCAGCTTTCTCGGCCACTTTATCAACTGCATTATAAAGACAGACCGTCTTCACACGCTGCGCAAGCGTTCGAAAAAAGCCTGTTTAGTGAATAATGCTCGCAATCTGTAAGTAGTAAGGCACCAGTAGCAAATTTACATAAAGTTTAATCTTTGAAGTCAAAATTTGAGCCCTTTAGTCTTTCTAATGCCTATTAGCTAAGTTAAAACTCACTTGTGTTACGTGATACACCTTTCATGCTTTACTATTAAATTAAAATAATTTTTAAACATGTGTTCAGAGCTGGTATCCCTTAAATCCACATCAAAATAGTAGCCGTCTTCTAAAACTTTCAAACTCTCTAAATCATTGCAAATGCGCTCAAGAATCACATGTTTATATTTTGGAGTTATATTTTTGATTTCATCCAGAGTGAGCCCTTCGGCATCAAAATTCACAACAACTCTTAAACTGGTACCTGAATAACCATGCCTTACAAAACTAATTCGGCTATCAATGGATGAAAAAAAGGTGCTGAAGTGATTTTTATCTTCCTCGTATTTCCATTGAGAAGCATCCCCCCAAATCAACACAAAAATAGCACCAAAAACAGCTGCAGCTACATACAATTTGTTGGCATTTATCATAAACCACAATTGAACTTTTTCAGTTCGCATTAATTTCATAAGTCACATAACTTTTATGTAAAAGACTAAATCAGTCGGATAAAATAAAAGACTAATAATCAAAACCAAAGTCTTGCTCATTCACATGTGTAGGTAATATAACTAGAGTTAAGAAAAATACCTTGATGCAACACCAATGCCGATAAGTAAAATAATTAATAAAACCCAATACCTTTTTGAACCATCTAAATTTTCACCGCAGACTGGGCAAGATGATGACGCGATTGGAGTCCCGTTAATATTTGTCGTTTTAACAATTGGGGAGGTAATTCCTGATTTACACTTTTTGCACTTCATAAATATCCATATTAATTATAAATAAAATCGCGGGTTGATGCTCACAAAACGCTTACCTAATTGACGTTAAATGACAGGCTATAATTAGCAACAAATCACAGAAAACCAACCTTTATACATCCTTTTAATTGAATTGCCATAACATAAGAATAGACCTTACAAACCCTGAGTTAAGTCTTGCGCTAACGTACCCGTTGGCTTTTCAATTACGCGTACCAACTCTTTGCCATTTTGTTTAACAATAAACGTTGGTGTGTATTGTAAGTCGTGAGCCTGTGCAATGCCTGCATCGTCTTGCTTGTTGTAACCTACGGCCACGTAGTCAATACTGGCCAATGTAACTTTAGATTCATCTAGCAACTTAATAAGCTTTGGCACTTCGCGCTCACTGTCGTGGCACCACGTTCCAAATAACACAATAACTTCTTTGCCTTCTAGCTTTTGCATTAATGAAATGTCTTGTGCTGTTGGTGTATACGCCTTGTATTGCTCGTTAAATTTATCGTAGTCGCTTAGCAGTGCTTGCGTACTTATCTCGCCCGAAAATGGCGCTGTAGCAGCGCAGCTTATAAGCGGCATACTTAAAGCGCACAATAAAATTAATTGTTTAAACATAAGGTTGCTCTTAATTTAGGTATTAATTTAGGTATTAATTTAGGTATTAAACGACTATACCCAATATTGAGTGTGGAGTGAACAACTCAAAACAGTTACTTTTTATCCATAAAAAAGTTAACTTGCGATAAGTTAGTTAAATATTCTCGCCTTACGTTTTTATTCTCAGCTAGCTTGTCTAAATCACCAATTAGGGTAACTAACTTATTATGAGAGTGGCTGCTTGTTTTTTTAAACTCGTCTTGTTTTTCGTCACTCTCAACACGCTCTTTTTTATTCATGTTGTAGCTGTTTTCGTTTTCTTCAAGCCAAATATCGTCAATTAAGCGAATGTTGCTTTTACTAACGGTTTGTTCTTGCATCGCCATTTGCAGCTCGTATTGATTGGTTTGCGGATTAAACTCAAACATTTTTGTATCAACATCAACCTCGTGAGACTGATCAAGCCCCACAAGTTCTTTATTTTTAACCGCAGTACCTACGTTATAACTCTCTTCTTTGTCGTAATAATCAGGGCGACTGTATTGATAATCAAAGTGGCTACTTACATTTTTACTTTGCGTTACACCGCTAATCTCCCCTAATTGGCTTTGCTCTGTCGCTTGGCTTAGCTCAATTGTACTTTTAGGCTGATAATCGCCGTTATCAAGCGCATAAGAAAATGTAGCATCAAAATCAGCGAGCTTAGAAATACCCGCTCCTAATGTATTTGGCGCCTTATTACCAAGCCCTTGGTAACGGGCATCGTTTGTAATCATGTTATCAACCAAATCGGCAACCATGGCGCGCCCGTCATTAAAGTGCTGTTCTGCAAGTGACTCCAAATTGCTATAACGCTCAGCCGCCGCCGACATACTCGCAAAAGCGCCTTTAAACAATGCAAAACCTTGCTGCATTGCCTCGTCGCCTTTGCGCCCAAATGCCGACTCTTTATCGTCTTTGGTGCTGTTTACTCGGCTATCTTCTAGGCTTTGATCGAGCGACGCTAAATACCGCTGCATTTGCTGCGTGTCTTTAGCGCCAATGGTTGACATATCGAGTGCAAAATCAATGTCGTTTTGCCCACCTACGGCTTTAAACACAAGTGCTTGCTGGTTTGATGCTTCATCAATGGAATAACTTAAATCAAGTGTGTTCTGGGCAGTATCAAGCGCATCATTTTGCGTTGTCGAAAACGACACATTAAAACCGGCTAACTGTTCACTATTAAAGTCCGCTAAAAAATCTAAACTCATGTCTGTTTGGTTTGGCACTATAAGAGGGTTGAATGAATTTTCACTCACTTTAAAAAACTCATCGGCCATTTCACCAACACCCGCAATAACCTGCGTTAGAGCCGTATGTTCAGCCTCTGATAAATTGCCATTAACTTCGTAACTTATGCCAAAGCCATCTATCGCTTCACCTGTTTCTTCGTCATAACCTTGCGATGAGTTAAAGGTAATGTTTATAACATCACCCTCTTTAGTTTTTACCGAGAGCTCAAACAGGTAGTTATCGTCATCCTCGTATTTTGCGCGATTAAGGCTTTCCATATATGGATTAAGCGAGCGCTCTACACGTTGCTGGCTTGAGGCTAAAAACGTTTTTTGTTCATGCCCAAGCTGACCTAAACTCGATAAAATATCGCTGGTATTAGCATAAGCACCCTGAATATTTTTAACCGACGTATTTAATCGCTCAATTAATTGGGTGCTGTTTTCGTTTTTTAATAACCCCTCATGCTGAGAGCTTGTTACGGTGCGCAGGGCGAGTTCTTCATCGGAGAGTTTATAGTTAAACGTGCTTGAAATAGTAAATAACGAGGTAAGTTGATGCTTTAAAACGTCCTCTACATTTTGATTACTGGCTAGTGCTTCATTAAGAGTTTCATTATTTAACTGGCTTAATAACCCATCGGTTATTTTTGACTCGTTAGTTTGTAAATCATTAATAGCTTGAAGGTCGCTACCGGTTAGTAGCGAAGGACTCACAGGGTTTTGGTTAGCGTTATTAACTGATTGGGCAAGTAAAGTGCTTAAATTAGCGTGGCTGCCAAGTGCATTATTAACCATGATTATCCTTAATCGCTAAACCCTATTAAGTAACTTATCGGACGCACCATTAAAAGCTTTAGCTTAAGGAGGCATTTTTACCTATTATTTATACAAACAACCCATTAATAAATTAAATAAGCATAAATCTAAATCGAATAAGCGTAGGTCGGATAAGCGCAACGCCATCCGACAATTCACTATTCTATTCGCTTAACACTTCCATCTGTTTCTTTAATTCTTTTTACTAAAAAGTCGACCGCCGCTTTTACCTTTGGTACTAAATAGCGCTGCTTTTGATACAACAAATAAACCGCCATAGTCGCATTTTGGCTTATCGCTAATTCATGCTCAAACTTAAGCTCTTGCAACTGGCCAGACTCAAGGTATGAGTCGAGCGCCCACCGAGTTGACATTAAAATGCCCTCGCCATTACATGCTTTTTTAGCTAGCCACGAGCCGTTATTTGAAATAGCGACCGCAGGCCCAGAAACGTCGTGCCATTGCTCATCCATTTTACATAACCACGGCGTTGGCCCCGCTGGCGTTTTAAAATAAAGGCCACTGTGGCCCTTTAATTCCATAACATTAGTAGGCACACCGTATTTTTGTAGGTAGCAGGGTGACGCGACAGGAATAAAGCCGTTATCCATTAGTTTTATTGCCAACACGCGCTCATTTGGCGCATAACCACCGCGAATCGCAATATCAACATCGTCACGCCCGAGTGTCGACAGCTCATCACTTAAGCTAACATCTAATATAATTTCGGGGTATAGCGCGCTAAATTCATCAAGCAGAGGCAGTAATATTTTGTCACCAAAACTCACCATTGAGCTTATGCATAATCGCCCCATTGGTGTTGTTTGATAACTGCGTACAGTTTCGTGGCTTTGCTCTAGCTGATTTAATATTTGCTGAACATCGTTATAGTAAATTTGCCCAACTTCGGTCAATTTAACTATGCGGGTCGAACGCTTTAAAAGCGTAGCCCCCAGGCTTTTTTCTAAATCAGCAACTCGCCTCGACAACGACGAAGGCGGCACACCAAAAGCTTTGGCGGCTTTGGTAAAACTGCCCGTTTCAACCACCTTAATAAAATACCGTATGGCTTTTAGTTGATCCAAGTCGCCTCTCCATTAAATAAAATGCTTTATTGTCTTAAAGACAAAAGTGATTCGCATTTTCCCCTATATATAAGCAAATTAAAACAAGTAATAATGTACTCAACCTAAAGACAGGGACTTAAATTGCATTTTTTGGCAATTAGTATCTTCACGTTAATAATGGAAAGCTGACTTATGATTACTTTGCACGGTTTTGCTGCTAGTAACTATTACAACCTAGTTAAACATGTACTTTTACACAAACAACTGCCATTTAAAGAACACCTTGTTTACGGCGGTAGTGAAGAGTTACTAGCAATCAGCCCTGCAGGCAAAGTGCCTGCAATCACAACAGCTAATGGCCTTAATATTTCTGAGTCGAGTGTTATTTGCGACTTTATTGAAGAGTCGTACCCACAAACCCCGCTATATCCTGCAGATGCAGGTGAGCGCGCAGTTGTACGTCAAATTATGAAAATGGCAGAGCTTTATTTTGAACTGCCAAGCAGGCGGTTTATCCCTTATGTATTTTCAGGCGCTGAAGTAACCGACACAACTAAAGCCGAAGTACGCCAAGTATTAACGCGTGGTGTAACCGCTTTGAGTAGCGTGTGTAAGTTTTCACCTTGGATTGCAGGCGAGCAATTCACAATGGCAGACATTTACGTTTATTACGTAAACACCATAGTTAGCGCATTTGGCTCAAGCCAGCTTGATTGGGATGTACTAGCACAAGTACCCGGCATGAAAGAGTGGAACGAATCAATGAGCCAATTAGCCATTGCCCAAAGCATAGAGGCCGATCGGCAATCAAATATGGCTGAATTTATGCAAAAAGTGAAAGCGCAAATTCAA
This sequence comes from Pseudoalteromonas sp. APC 3355, assembly GCF_030407615.1. Classification (NCBI taxonomy): domain Bacteria; kingdom Pseudomonadati; phylum Pseudomonadota; class Gammaproteobacteria; order Alteromonadales; family Pseudoalteromonadaceae; genus Pseudoalteromonas; species Pseudoalteromonas sp. APC 3355. The sequence continues at coordinate 44,190 of NZ_JASDDB010000019.1, forward strand.
GCAGCAAACGCCAAATAACGCGTAGCTATAAAAGTATCTATTCTAATTTTTAATTACTAATACAGATCGCCAATACAATAACGTAATTGGCTTAACAAATTTAATTCTTTGCAGGAAAAACCTATGACAAATAAAAATATCCAACTTACTTCAACTATCAGCGAAGACAATAAACTTACACTTGCCTTAAAAAACATCGAGATGCCAAAGCCAAATGCCGATGAAGTGGTTATTCGCATTGAAGCTGCACCATTAAACCCATCAGACTTAGGCGTTTTATTCAGCGCAGCTGATATGTCTACTGCAAAGCAATCGGGTACTGATGAAGACCCAGTAATTACTGCCGATGTTCCAGCTCAATTTATGCCATCACTTAAAACCCGTGTTGGAAAAGCAACGCCCGTAGGTAATGAAGGCGCAGGCACCGTAGTGGCAGCAGGCTCATCACCAGCCGCACAAGCATTAATGGGTAAAACCGTTGCAGTAATTGGCGGCGGTACGTATCGTCAATTTATATGTGCCAATGTACAAAGTTGCCTAGAGCTAAAAGAAGGGACTACTGCTAAAGAAGGTGCATCATCTTTTGTTAACCCACTTACCGCACTTGCAATGGTAGAAACCATGCGCGCTGAAGGCCATAAAGCCATTATTCACGCCGCTGCAGCTTCTAACCTTGGCCAAATGCTAAACCGTATTTGTATTGCCGATGGCGTTGATTTAATTAATATTGTTCGTAAACCAGAACAAGAAAAGTTACTGCGCGATATGGGTGCAAAATATATTGTTAACTCAAGCAGCGACACTTTTCTTGCTGACCTAACAGCTGCAATAATCGAAACAGGTGCAACTATAGCGTTTGACCCTATTGGTGGCGGCCAACTAACAAGTGACATTCTTAACTGTATGGAAGTTGCAGCTGCGCGCGATATGAAAGAGCACACAATTTATGGCTCTGATACATTTAAACAAGTGTATATTTATGGTGCACTAGACCGCGGCCCTATTACGTTAAACCGTAACTTTGGCTTTGCTTGGGCTGTAAACGGGTTCTTGTTATTTAATGCCTTAGGTAAATTAGGCACAGATACAGTAATGAAAATGCGCAAACGCGTTGCTGATGAAATCACCACTACATTTGCGAGTAACTACACGCATGAAGTGTCATTAGCTGAGGTATTACATTTACAGTCAATCGCGGCTTATTCTAAACAAGCCACCGGCGAAAAGTACTTAATTAAACCTCAAGCTTAATTAAATATTCTTCGTTAAAAATTAAAAAGCAGATGCTAATTAGGTATCTGCTTTTTTACGTTTAAATATACGCACTCTACTATTGCTAGGTTTGCAGTTAACGCGTCCTTAAAGCTGTCATAAAACCATCACAAAAACGTAATTTACTGAATGTTTACACATTGTTTGCACCTTTTATTCTTATAGTTTATCCACTTTAATAAAATAATAAGCGTGCCTACATGAATATAAAACCTTTTATATTTTATTCAGTTATTGCCTCTACTACATTATTGTATGGCTGCGGCGGTGCTGAGCAAACTACCGACACTAGCACAGAGCAAAGTACTGATTCATCATCAACAATCACGTCAACTGGCTTAGTTATAAATGAAATTGTCGCAAGCCCAAGTGATACCTCCTACGATTGGATTGAGCTATATGCCACTGAAGATATAGCCGATTTGTCGGTATTTTCACTTGTTGATGATAACGCCGACAGAGAGCCTCAAGCATTACCCGCAGTAGCGCTTTCGCAAGGAGAGTTTATTGTTATTCAAGCTATTGATGAAACCGACACACCGCCCGATAACGGTTATTACGTTACCTTTAAACTAGGTAGCGACGACGCTGTTACGCTTTATGAAAATGGCACTGTGGTGTCTGTACTTGATTGGGAAGAAGGCGAAGCCGCTGAAGGTTTTAGCTACGGTTTATACACCGATGGCACCGGCACCGCGCAAACATTAACACCAACACAGGGCGCAGCTAACCAAACAGCCGACACCTCAACACTTGTTACCACTCTAATTGCTGAAGATGCCCCACTGCGTATAAACGAAGTAGTAGCAAAAGACAGCAGCGGCGGCGAGGACTGGATAGAGCTTTATGTAACAAGCAGTAGCGATGTTTATTTAGCTGACTACACACTAAGTGATGACAATAACGAGCAATTTGCCCTACCCGACATTACTTTAGCGCCCGGTGAGTTTTATCGCATTTACGCCAGCACCGATGATTTAGGCGACCTCCCAAGCGTAGCGTTTAAATTAGGCTCAAGCGATACCGTAAGCCTTTACAGTAACAATGTAATTATAGAGCAGTTATCGTGGAAAAAAGGCCAAGCCTTGAGTGGTTACAGCTATGGCCGCTACCCAGATGGCAGCGATGCAACAGCGGTATTAACTCCAACAGAGCTTAGTCAAAATAGCAAAGCAACTCACGGACCACTCGTTATTAACGAAGTGGTGGCAAGCGCCGCAGACGATGGTAACGACTGGTTTGAGCTATACAATAACAGCGAAAATACTATTAACTTAGCCAACTACCAAGTTATTGATGAAAGCGACGACATAGACCCAGTAACCCTGCCCGATATAGATTTATACGCAGGCCAATACATTACTATTTATGCCACCGATGAAGATCCAGGCACTTACTACGTACCCTTTAAACTAGGTAAAGAAGACGAGTTAAGCTTAATACTCAACGATGAAGTAATTGACTACATTGATTGGGACGAAAGCGATGTAGCCACAGGCTTTAGTTACGGCCTAAGTAACAGCACCGACTTTACTCATGCGTTTTTAACCCCTACTCCAAGTAGCGAGAATACCGTTGCAACCGCATTTACACCCACAGCTGTTAATACGCTTTCGATTACAATTACCGACGAAAACTGGCAAGACATTCTAGATAACCCACTTGATGAGGAATATCACGAAACTGCTATTACTTTTAATGGAGTAACACTCGATAGCGTGGCTATTCGCACTAAAGGCGGCTCAAGCTTAAGCAGTGTTGCCAACTCTAGCAGTGACCGATACAGCTTTAAGGTCGATATTAACGAATACGTGTCGGGCCAAAAGTTTTTTGGGCTAAAAAAATTCACACTGCAAAACTCGTTTAACGACCCGTCGTACATGCGTGAAGTAATTGCCTACGACCTAATGGATGAAATGGGCGTACCAACGCCTGAGCATGCTTACGTTAACTTTTATGTAAACGGCGAACTATTTGGTTTGTACTTAATGGTAGAAGCCATAGATGGTGAGTTTTTAGAAAAACACTTTGCCAACAGTAACGGCGATTTATACAAGCCAGATGGCACAGGCAGCGATTTATTATGGCTAGGTGACGACATACAAAGCTACACCGACATAAACTTACAAACTAACGAAGACACCACCGATAACGGCGCATTTATTAACTTTGTAGAATCGCTCGATGACGGCGAAACCAGCGCCATAGAGGTAGATACACTTTTACGATATATGTCGGTTAGCACTTCGCTTTCTAATTTAGATAGCTACCACGGTACGCTTGCTCATAACTATTATATTTACGATGACGATGGCGTATTTAGCATTTTGCCATGGGATTTTAACGAGTCATTTGGCACCTTTAACATGAATTGTAATGGTGTAGATGTAAGAGAGCTCTACATTGATGAGCCAGTAAGCGGCGCATTAAATGAGCGCCCGTTAATCGCTAATGTATTTGCCGAGCAAAGCAACCTTGATGTTTACCACAGTTACTTAACGCAACTTATTAATGGCTCACTTTCAAGCGACACATTTAGCGCCCGCGTAAATGAAATAGCCGACTTAATCCGTGAGCACGTACAAAACGACCCCACTAGTTTTTACGGCTCAGATTACTTTGAGCAAAACCTAACCTCTACTACGGGGCAGTTTTACGGTTTAACGTCGTTTATGCAGTACCGCGTAGCAAATATGACCGCGCAGCTTGATGGCACATTGCCTTCAGCCGGCGACGGCAGCGGCTTTTGCTCTAGATAAACAACCCATCCTTCATGCAGTGCCAGCACGCTGGCACTGCACTCTGTAACTTTGCAATTTAATAATCTGAGAAAATTATGACAATTCAAGCACGTTTAAAGGATGAACTTTTTGAAAAGGATACTTCAATTGCACCTGTAGCACTTGCTGCAATAAACACTAAAAATAAGCAGGCCCAACCTGAAAAGCCAAACGCTGATAGCCCATTATCAACATTAATTAACGAGCTACTCACCCCGTTTGAAGGCTACGGATTAAAAGATCTTAATAACGCCAACTTAATGAACCGTGTAGACAGCAAGTTTATGCTGCCACTGTCTTTTTTACCTGAGCTACTAACTCACTTACAAGGCCAGTACCGTGTGCTTGATATACAAGGTAAGCGCTTATTCTCTTATTATAATCAGTACTTTGATACGCCCGAGCTTGATTTATACAAAGCCCACCATAACGGTAAGCTTAATCGCTACAAAGTGCGCCAAAGACGCTACGTTGATACCGCCACCGAATACCTAGAAGTAAAACTAAAAAACAATCAAAGCCGTACGGTTAAAACACGTATCAAGCTCGAAAAAAACAACGAGCAAGCCCATTGTACTGCGTTTATGAAAGAACAAATGAAAAACAGCTTTGCACATTTAAACGTAACCCAACAAAGCGGCTATAACCGAATAGCCTTAGCCAACGAAGAAAAAGCCGAACGCTTAACGCTTGATTTTAACCTGTGGTACAACACCCCAAAAGGCGATAACAAAATAAACCTACCGGGCTTTTTTATTGCCGAACTTAAGCAACGCAAAAAAACAAAACACTCGCCATTTTATAAGCTTATGAGCAAACACCACATATTCCCTGTCTCGTTTAGTAAATACTGCATTGGCTGTGCTTTGCTCTACCCCGAGCGCTTAAAAGTAAACCGCTTTAAACCTGTTTTAGCCCGTTTAAAACACCTTAACCGCACTAACCCGCTTTTACCTTTAGAGAATAATTAAAATGACAAAATTAGATCTTATTTTTCTTTCCCGTTTTTTAGTAAACATCCTATCGCTGGCTGTACTTTGCTATGGCTGTTACTTTCGCATAAGTAAAAATGCAGTGGTGGCAGGCTCGTTTATTTTATTTGGCGTAGGCGTTTTTATTATTACCTTTTTGCTGCATGGCGTTGATATGTCAATGGAATTTGCATTTGGCCTATTTGCGGTATTTACCATGCTAAGGTACCGCACTGAGTCTATTTCGATTAAAGAAATGACTTACTTATTCCTCGTTACCGCCATTGCTTTACTTACCTCTGTAGGGCAAATGAGCTTAATTGAGCTAAGTATTCTTAACGGCATAATTTGCTTAATTGCCTTTTTGATTGACTCAAGCGTATTTGTAAAACGCTACGAAGTACAAAGCGTGTGCTACGAGCGCATAGAAAACATAACTCCGCAAAACCAAGCCACACTCATCCATGATTTAAAACAGCGCACGGGCCTAAACGTAGTGGCTGTAGATATAGAACACATCGACTTTTTAAGAGACGTAGCGCAACTAAAAGTAAGTTACTTAGCCGAAAAACAAACAAAGGCAGCCTAACATGACCTCTAAACTAACTATTTCTACAGTGGCGCTTTCAACACTTTGTTGTTTTGTTAGTAACGCAAGCTTTGCCAAAATTAACGATGATATAGACCTAAGCGGCTATATCATGCTCGACTACAACAAGTTTGATACCTCATTATTAGAGGATCAATACGACAGCAACAGCTCAGAAAGTACCTCAGAAATACGCCGCGCTCGCCTAAGTTTTAAATCAGACATAAGCAAAGACTGGAAAAGTAAATTTCAACTTGGCTTTGCCGATGGCGAAACCGAAATAAAAGACGCCTACCTAAAATACTCAGGCTGGAAATATGCTGATTTAACCATAGGCCAGCAAAAAGAAGGTTTTGGCCTAGAAAAAATAACTAGCTCTCGTAATTTATTAATGCTCGAACGCAGCATGATAAGTGAAGCGTTTTCGCCAGGGCGAAGTTTAGGTATTAGCCTTTCAGGAGAGATAGCCTCAGTAAATTGGCAACTTGGTTATTATCAGCCCGACGAAGACGAAGCAACATCTGCTATTACAGGGCGGGTAGCCTGGGTGCCATGGCAGCAAGATACTAACTTATTACACTTAGGCGTCGCATTTAGTGAGAGGCAGTACGACGGTAACGAATTTAGAGTAAATGAACCACTTGAAGTTTATACCGCCGACTCATTAATAGAAGGCGAAAAAATTAATGCCGATAACCTCTCGCAGCAAGGTATAGAGCTGTTATGGCTTAAAGACAGATTGACCATGATGGCCGAGTGGCAACAAGCACAAGTAACCAGTATTGAAGAGTCAACCAATGATTACGAAGGCGGCTATTTGCAATTTGGTTATCAGCTATCGGGCGGATACCGTAAGTATAAAAACGCAAAACTAGGCGCAAGCTCAGAGCCAGGCTGGGAGCTCACTGGCCGCTATAGCCTACTTAAGCTCAAGCAAGAAAACCAAGACGCAAAAACCTACGCCCTTGGTGTTAACTACACCGTAAACAAGAATATAAAGTTTATGGCCGACTACATTAAAGCCGACTACTACGAGGCAGGCGGTACTATCACATCGGGCAATGCAATCTCATTAAGGCTGCAATACTCGTTTTAATGCGCTTGCGTGTTAAGCCAGTTAATCTAAAACTATAAAGCCCTGTGCTAAACGTTACGTTTAACACAGGGGCTATTTTAAAAGAGCTGTTATAAACTCTCTAAAGGTAACTTATCAGGCTGGTACTTATCCCACTAATTACAGTAAGGCAATTTAAGCTTGTGAGCTTGCCACTCTCCTCGTTCATTAATGATGGCCGTTCAATAAAAATGAACAGCTGAGATTAGTGAACGAAACTTGACTAGCGTTCAATTTATATTTATGTTCATAAACAATGAACAGTTAAATTTAGTGAACAAATGATGGACCACGGGATAATACAGGCAGCTATTGAGAAATTAAACTTGCAGACGAGTTTAGGCGCAGAGTATAAAGCTTTTAAAAAAGAGTGTACTGAAGGCGAACTCGCTTTGCCTAATGTTAAAAGCAATTTAATTATTAAATGCAAAAAGCACCTAAATACAACCACCTTACAAAAGTATATTGCTGAATTAAAAATAAAAAATCAGATAACCAATGCCCTATTAATTACTGAGTACATCAACCCTAATCAAGCAGCTCTATTAAAGGAGCAAAATACATCCTTTATAGACCGAGTTGGTAACACGTATATTAATTGCTCCCCAATTTATATTGATATTCAGGGAAATAAGCCCGAAAAAGCCCACAATGAAATAGCCTTAGCCAAACAATTAGGTAAGGCATTTCAACCCAAGGGTATGAAAGTAGTATTTATGTTTTTAGTGCAACCGGAGCTGGTAAATAAACCCATGCGCACAATTGCAAAGATGGCCGAGGTTGCACTGGGAACGGTTAAACAAGTAATTGACGATTTAATATATCAAGAGTTTATAGTTCAAAAAGACCAACACACTAAAACAATCAACAATTCAAAAGCTTTACTAGAGAAGTGGTTAGACGCTTATCCTGTAACTGTTGAAGCTAAATTAAAACAAGAAGTCTTCACTACTGATAACACGGAGCTACTACAAAAACTTGAACTAAATAATGTAAATGCCATATGGGGAGGCGAATATGCTGTTCAACAATATGATGATTATTTAAATACAAAAAATTATCTAATTTACGTAAGCCCTGAACATAAAAAAGTCATTTTAAAAACTGCACGATTACGAAAAGTAAAAGCAGAAGATAATATAAACGATGCAGTAACAAAAGTAGTTTTAGTGGAGCCATTTTTAGCTATAGAAAAACTTGTTGGGTCAAAGACTCATTTAGCACACCCGTATTTAATTTATGCTAATTTATTAGCTAGTAGAGACACAAGAAACATAGATGCTGCAACGAGGTTTTATGAAAAGCACATCGCTTAATGTCGTTGGTAAATTACCACGAGGGTTAGTTGGCCTTTATCAAAAAATAAACGCCCATACTGAAGCATTAGGGATCCCTTACCTAGTCATAGGTGCTACCGCCAGAGACATTATACTCCACCATGGCTACGGTGCTGCAATTGAGCGAGGTACAAGAGATATTGATTTTGGTATACAAGTCCAAAACTGGGACCAGTTTGAACAGTTAAAGGAGCATCTGCTAAAAAATGGTTTTACCCCTGATCAAACAAAAGTACACCAGCTAGTAACTACCGTTCCTAACGGTGAGAGCTGGGAGATTGATATTATTCCATTTGGAAATATTGCTGGTGATGGTAACTCTATTACTTGGCCGCCACAGCACGATATTGGAATGTAAGTAACAGGCTTTAACGAAGCATTTAAACATGCCCTAGACGTAAAAATTACCAATAACCCCAATCTTAATATTAAAGTTGCATCGCCTGCTGGGATGCTATTGTTGAAGTTAATTTCATGGCTAGAAAGGGAGCATAGCGTTAGACGTAAAGACGCAATGGATATTTTTTATCTCACTAGGCACTACTCAAAAATACCTGATATCGCAGATTCACTTTATGAGGATGACTTTATGGACGCTCAAAACTATGATGAACATAAAGCGAGCACAATGAAACTAGCCACTGATGCTTGCAGCATCGCTAACGAAGAAGTTCTTTCATTCATTAATGAAAAATTGTTCAATATTGAGTCCAAAGTAGACAATTTAGTACTAGATATAAGCAGAGCAGTTCAAATTGAATATAGTGATGCTGAAGAGCTTTTAAGTATTATTTCTGAGCAGCTAAATACTGCTTAACTGTTTCAATAGCTCCTTTGTTTTATATATAAAGTAATCGCTATTGAAACCGCCGGATGCAATTTTCTTATTCCCATAAGTTACTAAAACAGCTTTGCTTATATGTTCTTTCTCATTCAAGCTTGGAATTGGGACCTATATACGGCGAGGATTTAATAAGTGAATTTCCAATAGAAATTTGGAATATTTCCCATTCAATGCTGGAATTGAGCTTATTTCTCAATTAACGCTGGAAGGGATCACCCGTACGTTGCTAGCCACCCAAGTACATTAAAGGTTTAAGGATATAGTTAATTTGATAGGCGTACTCTGGCAAACTTCGCTAGTGCGACATCGGCAGGCACTGGCAAACCTTGATATATGAAGTCAAAATTTGACTCTTTTGACCCAAAAATTGTTGACTAAAATAGGCGACGCAGGAGCAAAAGCCCACTGTTTTTAGTCCTTATTGATTTTCTTGTTAGTGTTCTTTGCTTTAATAATGAATTTCATAGCGCCTAAGTAAAAAAACGGCAACATAACATATGCGAGTAAAAGAGAATCAAAAAACAGTATCCAATGAAAAACTACAGCTTTCTCTTTGGAGTTACAGAGATCGCGAGATAATATCTCAAAGCAAACTCCATCAGATGAACCTAGAATATAAACTCCGATTCCAAAAAGTACTAAAGCGATCAAAACTCTTTTGAACATTTCAGCTTTTAACTTTTTGCTAGCCTTGACCCTCAGCTGAAACCTCCTTGAACACTAACATCCCGCTTAGGGGCAATAACACGTGGGCTAAAATTTGGAGCGAAGCGACTGAGTCCACGTATTACTGTCCCAGGGAGCTTGCGACCGACTTAATGTGATTTTTCAACGTTTAATTACCAATCAGCTGCATACTGTTTATTTGCTTTAAAAGCCTCGACTTCTAAAGGTGCTTTGTCATAACCAAATTCAGCTATGTCAGAGAAGTGCTGAGTTATCACTTGGTCAAGACTAGATCTTTCGATTTGTAGCACATGAACCAATTCATGAGCCAATTTTGGTCTATTGAGCTCATATCCATTACGAACATAAATGGAATACCCGAAAGCCTGAGCATTATTAGTAATACCTTCACCAATAAAACCTAGTGCTTCACCTAGTGTTTTTAGAGCGAAGTTTTCGTATGGAAACGGTACTTCTTCAACATGTACAATCCTAACTTTCTCTGGTTTTTGAATTCCTATATCAGCTGCCAAAGCTAATTCTCGTGAATTTAGCGGAATTCCTGACTCCGAGCCTTTTCTTTCAGTTTCATAAGCCCAGTCAACATACTGCGGTATCAATATGTCTGAGATGATTTTCTGGTATGACAGTGCTGCACCAATAATTAAAGCAAATAATATTATCACTGTAAGTTTGAAAAATTTCATTCAATTCAAATCCCTTTAAAAATTCCTACTAACTTGCAAAACAACATAACTTTAAGCTAAGGGGCGCAGATGCGTGGGGCATAATGGCGAAGCCGCCCCGCGTATAGGCGTCCCAGCGACCGGAGGGAGCGAGCTTGAGCGTTTTGTTAGAAGTGCCATGCTACCAACCCTCCAAATGTGTACCAACTTCTTTGCCTTTTTCGAGGTCATCCTTTGCAAGGTAGCCAAATCTGTTATGTTCATTTCGCATACTTAGCCTATGAAATGTAATGCAAAAAAGTAAATATACAAACCAGAAAAAGAATAATAATCCACTAAACAATAATGACTTTTCTACTAAATCTAAGCCATCCCTAAAAAATACAATCGGAATTCCAATTAGGGCAACAAGCCAAGAAATATGTAAAAAAGAGACTTTTGCAGCGGTCTTTAAAATAGTGGAGTTGTAATAAGACATTTGCAGATCCTTCTGGCGCTTCTAACAATTTAATAGTACGCTCGTCGCGCATATTTCTAACGACTTAGCGCTCATTTATCAACTTTATATAGTTTTAGCAAATAACCTAAGGTATTACTATCACTAAGTTTTCTAAAATATTTGAGTTAAGTTAAATAGATCAATATGCGCGTGCAGCTTATTTTCATGAATATATGCGCAAAAAGCAATTTGACCAATCAATTAACTACTATATTAAGCCAATCTCAATAACTGGTTTTCGCTCATAACCGCCTTAGAACATTTGCATTGCGACATTTATCTTGGCCGCTAACACCGCTCTATTAATATGAGGTACAACAATAAACCGCTATCCATACAGTAATAAACCAAAAAAGATAAAGTATGGAATTTTAGTTGGGAATCTCTGTTTAATTAGTTTGTGCCTAAAAACTAAATTCGATTCTCTATGAAGAAAAGTCTATGATAAAAACCCAAATAAGGAACAACACCATCGCTACAAGCACGGCCACATATGGCTCTTCATTCCAGATGTGTGACAAACCATTCCAAAACCGAATGAGAAAGAACAAAAAGATCCTCTTTGATCAAACTACTCAATAATTGTACTAAATAATGCAATTAGTCATAAATCTGTAACTTTGATCCGCGATAATCTCTATCCGATAAATGAATAGACTCAAGAAGATTAAGTAAGATGAGTACACCCTTAGTGCAACTAACATTTGCACTGCAATCATTTGATGATTCCATGTCTGCGGCGATGAGCCACGCTATGGAATATGAAAAGCTATCGCTAAAAGCCAATGCTGCGCATAACATTACGCTGCAGTGTGTGTTGCCTGATGGCGCAAATGAGAGCGATGTTATTTCACTAAGTGCAACGCAGCCCAGTGCGCGTGGGGCGCAGTATTTTACTGAAAAAACGCTGAGCAATGCAGACCTTGAATCTGGTACTGTAAATCTTACTTTAAGTAACATTACACAAAGCCAGTGTTTTGTAGTGCAAATGATGCTGCACGGAAAAAATACGACCTTAAAAGAAAGCCAGCAACTCGATGTGTACATTAAAGCATTTGAGCAAGGCTATATTCCTGAGCAAATAAAAACTGAACATACCAAGTCACAGGGCGTTCGTAGCTACTTTGCGAGTATGGGTTCTACGTTTTTATCGCTGTTTTAGTGCTGATTGCACTTAAATTACGCGACGCTACTTATAAGTTATTAATCTGCAAAACTTACTTTACCCATAGTAACTCCAGCGATACCCTGCGCGGTATTACTTAGGTGTTGCTGCTCTCCGGCTAGGCATTCGTTTGCTAAAATAGCAAATAACACGGCCTCTTTTGCGTCGGGGTTTATACCTAAACCGTCGGTATTTTTAAAAGCTTTAATATGTGGGCAAAGCGTTGTAAGTTGCGCCATTAGTAATGGGTTATGAATACCCCCACCACTTGCATACACCACACAATTTTGTTCGCGCTCTGCACACTCGTTTAATGCATTTGCTATAGCGGTTGCTGTAAAGGTATTTAAGGTGGCCATTACATCTTCATGGCTTAAGTGCTGTGTATTTGTAAGCTGCTTTGCGGCGTTTAAATACGCTAAGTTAAATACCTCAGGCCCTGTAGTTTTAGGCATTGGAAGTTCAAAAAATGCGTTATTACACAATGCATTTAATAATGGTGTATTTACCTTGCCTGCTTTTGCTATTTTTGCGCCATCGTCATAATGCATATCTTTAAAATGTTGCTGCACGTAGGCATCCATAATGGTATTACCGGGGCCAATGTCGGAGCTAAATACACCGTTTGCATCGCCATTTTTGGGTAAAAACGTTAAATTAGCTATGCCGCCCATATTTAGCAAAACCCGACTCTCCACAGCGCTCGAAAAATACAAATAATCGCCATACACAGCAAGTGGTGCGCCCTCGCCTCCTGCGGCTATGTGTTTTTGCCTAAAATCACCAATGGTTGTAATACCCGTAGTAACGGCTATTTGGTCGCTATCGCCAATTTGTAAGGTGCCATTAGTAAAGCTTTTGTGGTTATGCTGCGACTGCGGGCAGTGGTAAATGGTTTGCCCGTGGCTTGCAATTACATCAATACTTGCCGGGTTTATATCCCACTTAGCTAAGCACTGATTAACCATATTGCCATGGAGTTTACCTACCCACGGGTGCAGTAAAGTTACAAGCTCTAAATCACACTCTCTTTTGGCAAATACCTGCTTTATTTTAGTTTTATAATCGTCGTTGTAGTCAACGGTGGTAAAATTTAAAACCTCAATGTGTGTATTTAAGCCTGCGCCCGTTACCTTACACAGTGCAACATCAAGCCCGTCCAACGAGGTGCCGCTCATTAAACCAATAATTAAACGGCTTGGTTTTAGGGCGCTGTTATAAAGCGCTTTAATGTGAGGGTGCATAGTGGCATCTAAAATAGGTGTAATATTTTGCTTATATTAGAGGACTTTAAAACAAAGTAATAGCCGTAAAGCGTTTAATTTAGGTTCTGATTGTTTAACTCTTAAATGATTGTTAAGTTAGTGTGCATACTAAAAATTTATGAAAAAATATGATCACCCTCAGAGAATTTAAAGCCCAAGACGCGCCTTTTATTATTAACACCTTAAATGATGAACAAGTAACGCGTTATTTATCGTCAAAAATTCCGTTTCCGTATACGCAAGCCGATGCAAACTGGTGGATAAGCCAAGGCTCAAAAAACGGCATTATTAAGGCCATTGTTGTAAATGGGCAATTTGCGGGCTGTATTGGTATAACTCCCGGCGAATTTGAATACAACCGCAGTGGCGAAATTGGTTATTGGCTTAATAAAGCCTATTGGGGGAAAGGCATTATTACTCGCGCTATTGAACTTATATGCAATGAAGCGTTTGCAAGCTCACACTTAAATAGAATTTTTGGTGCCGTGTTTGCTGGTAATACCGGCTCTATGAAAGCACTTACTAAGAGCGGCTTTGAGCAAGAGGCTGTGCTTAAACAGGCCATTTATAAAAACGGGGTATTTTACAACAATCATATATTTAGTAAGCTCAAAGCAGACTAATTACTCTAATTAAATTTGCGCAAAGGTTGAATTATCAACCACCCGCCCAAAACTCCTTTATTAAGGTACGCATTGTACATATTCATACTGCTTAGCCGCGCATTATTGTTTAGCTGAACACGATTTTTAAAGCGTAAACATTCGGTAAGTAGTTTATTTATATTAATAGGAGATCTTTTATGTCTACGACTAGTCGCCAACTTACTCTTGAATCACGCCCTAATGGCGCTCCAACAGATGAAAACTTTAAATTAAAAACGGTAGAGCTTCCGGCTTTAAAAGACGGCGAAGTTTTACTACGTACTATATACCTATCGCTAGACCCGTACATGCGTGGTCGTATGAGCGATGCTAAGTCGTACGCTGATCCAGTTAATATTGGTGATGTAATGGTTGGCGCAACAGTGTGCCAAGTAGAAGAGTCTAAAAACGATAAGTTTAACGAAGGCGAATGGGTACTTGCCTACACAGGTTGGCAAGACTACGCCATTACCGACGGCGAAGGCTTAATGCAGTTAGGTAAAGAGCCTGCAAACCCTTCATACGCATTAGGTATTATGGGTATGCCTGGCTTTACTGCTTACATGGGTTTACTTGATATTGGCCAGCCTAAAGAAGGCGAAACCGTAGTTGTTGCAGCAGCAACAGGTCCAGTAGGTGCAACGGTTGGTCAAATAGCTAAAATTAAAGGCTGTAAAGTAGTCGGTGTTGCTGGTGGTAGCGAAAAATGTGCACACGCCGTTGAAAAACTAGGGTTTGATGCCTGTATTGATCACAAAGCTGATGACTTTGCAGAGCAGTTAGAAAAAGCCTGTGATAAAGGCATTGATGTTTACTACGAAAATGTGGGCGGTAAAGTATTCGACGCCGTATTACCACTATTAAATACCGCAGCACGCGTACCATTGTGTGGTTTAGTATCGCAATATAACGCTACTAGCTTGCCAGAAGGCCCAGACCGTTTAGGTATGCTAATGGGTCAATTGCTTACTAAGCGTATTAAAATGCAAGGCTTTATCATTTTTGATGATTACGGCGACCGTTACGACGAGTTTGCACAAGACATGCAAAAATGGCTACAAGACGGAAAAATTCAATACCGTGAGCACATGGTAGAAGGCATCGAAAATACAGTAGACGCGTTCAACGATATGATATGCGGTAAAAACTTTGGTAAAACTGTGGTTAAAATTAATAACCCACTTTAATTTTATACGGCTTGTAAGGCAAAGCCCTTACAAGCCACAAAAGGACTGGCATGATTAAACTACACCATTTAAATAAATCCCGTTCTAAACGTATAATTTGGCTTTTAGAAGAGCTAGATGTTGACTACGAAATTGTGGCTTATCAGCGTAATAAAGACACATTCCTAGCACCTGACGAACTAAAGCATATTCATCAACTTGGTAAGTCACCGGTAATTGAAGATGGCGGTTTAATTATTGCTGAATCAGGCGCTATTACCGACTACCTTATTACTAAATACGGCAACGGTAAATTTGCTCCAAAAGTAGATACCGCTGAATATGTTGACTACCAGCAATGGCTGCACTTTGCAGAAAGCTCAGCTATTTTACCGCTTTTACTTAAAATGTTTGTTTTAAAAGATGGCGCTAAAACAGAGTTTTTAGAAAATTATGCCGACGCTGAAACAGCCAAAGTAATTAGCTATTTTAACGACCGCCTAGAAGGTAAACGTTATTTAGTGGGCGATACCCTAACGGGCGCTGACTTTATGATGTCGTTTATTGTTGAAATAGTCAAAAACTCAGGTCAATTAGCGCACTTTAAAAACCTTGTTAAATACGACGAGCAATTGCAAAGCCATGAGAAGTTTCATACAGCTAATGAGCTAGAAGCAAAGTACGACTAAACCTTTATATAATATTTTATATAACACTAGGGGCATTTAGCCCCTTTTTTAATACCTGTAAAATATGCCCCGCCAAAGTTACGCTTGTAAACTAAATTAACAATCACCTACCTTATTGCTAATAATACTTTAATTAATAAGGCATAATGCTGCTATTGTTTAAGTATTTTCACTAATAATACAAGCTGCTCTTGCGCGTATTGACTCACACTTGGGATCAACCATGACCATAAACATGCGTTTAACGACCGGCTTTGGCGTAATTTTATCAATGATGATTATTTTAACCATTATTGGAATTTCGCGCGTTAGCCTTATTAATAATAACATTACCCACATGACCGACGTAAATTCGGTAAAGCAACGTTACGCAATTAACTTCAGAGGCAGCGTACACGACAGAGCAATAGCCGTGCGCGACGTAGTGCTAATTACCGAGCAAAGCAGTTTAAGTACCGTGTTAAATAACATACAAGAGCTAAACGCATTTTACCAAACGTCAAGCCGCGCTATGGCTAAGCTAATGGGTGATATGAATAGTGAAGAGCGCGCTTTAATTAATAAAATAAATCAAATAGAGCAGCGCACTCAGCCTTTCATTCAAGGTGTAATAAACGCTAAAAATGCAGGAAACCTAAACGAAGCTAAACGCATTTTATTAACCGATGCGCGCCCTGCGTTTACCCAGTGGCTAAATGTTATAAACCAATTTATAAACCTGCAAGAGCAAGCAAATCAAACCACCACTATTGATACTCTCGATATTGCCAGTTCATTTGAAATTTGGATGATTTCGCTCACCGCGCTTGCAATTTTAATAGGTGCAAGCGTTGCGTATGTTATTAGCCAACTGATCAGAAAGTCAGTAGGTGGCGAACCACAAGAAGCCGCCGAAGTAATTGCCCTTATTGCCCAAGGAGACTTAAGAGGTGATGTGCAGTCGTGCTGCCCAAATAGCATGATGGCTTCTGTAGGGGTTATGCAATCTAAACTAAAAACCATTGTAGATAGCATTATTAACTCATCTGAAGAGCTTTCTACGCACTCTGCAAGCGTAGCGTCTGGCTCGCAGCAAGCACTTAGTGCCGCTGACGCACAAGTAACTTATACAAACTCGGCAGTAAGCAGCCTAGAAGAAATGAGCCGCAGTATTAATGCTGTTGCAGGCTCTGTTAAACAAACAGAAGATAACTCAAAAATAACCGCACAATTATCGCAGCAAGGTAGTATTGCAGTGCAAAAAGTAGCGGCCGAAATTGAGCAAATTTCAGTAACCGTAAAAGCCACAGTTACCCAAGTAAACGTGCTGCAAGAACATGTAAAACACATTGGCGATATTTTAAGTGTGATCCGCAGTATTTCTGATCAAACAAACTTGCTTGCACTAAATGCGGCAATAGAAGCTGCAAGAGCAGGCGAAACTGGCCGAGGTTTTGCTGTTGTAGCTGACGAGGTAAGACAGCTTGCCCAGCGTACTGGTGATGCAACAGGCGATATTGAAAAGATGATTTTGCAAGTACAAGAAAACACGCAAGCGTCGGTAACAGCTATGGAAACCACAGTACCGCAAGTAGAAAATGGCCTAACGCTTACTCACGAAGCAAACGAGTTACTGCATCAAATACAGCAACAAGCTAACGACTCATTAAGTAACGTGCTTGAAATTGTTGAATCAACATCAAACCAAGTAGCCACCGTGGCGCAAATTAGTACCGGCGTAGAAGAAATTGCCAGTATGTCTAAAGAAACCAGCATGTCGCTTAACAGTAACGCACAAGAAGCTGTTGCATTAGCTGACCTTTCAAACACGCTTAAAAAGTATATTAGCTACTTTAAAGTTTAATTTTTTATAGTAAGTAAACAACAAAGGGGCTTTTAAGCCCCTTTGTTGTTTATGTACTTTAATAATAGCGGACTATATACCCGCTAAATCGCGCTCGGTAATACACTCGTCTGAGGCCATTTCAAACTCGCGGCAAACTAATGGGCGGTTTTCGTAAATGGAGCACATAAGCGTGTTGCGGTCGAGTGCTTGGCACCAACCGTCGTCAGCGCGTTTCATTACTTCGCTGCCCCATTTATCGTATTCAATGTAGTTAAATGGCACGCCGGTGTCGGTTACTATTCGCACTTCTAATTGGCAACAACAGGCTTGGCAGTTAGCACACGTAACAGGCTCTGGGGTAGTAGAAATATTTTCAACAGGAATAACAATATGAGGCATAGTGGCTTACTTTTTTGAATAAGCCACTAGGATACAGTAACTAATTTAACGCGCTAGTAGTTTTGCTTTTATATCGCTGTAACGCATCTGCTCGCACAGTGCAAAACCACTCAATTGGCGCACTTTATTACGTGCAAATAACGGTACACTCATCCCCGCTAAAAAGCGGCATTGGGTTTCAATACCCACATTGTGATTACCTTTATCTGCCATATGCGCTAAAAACTCATCTACCTTTTGATAAATAAGTTGCTCGTCAATATATGCAGGCTCTATAGAGTATTCAAGCTTAACCGCATGGCCTCTACACACACTACAATGCCCACATTGCTGTGGTGCATTTTGATCGTCAAAATAGCGCGCTAAGTTATAGCTTAAACAACTTTGTAGCTCAAAAAAGCGTACCAGTGCAGCAATACGTTTAATTTCGGCTTGTTCTTTATCACTAAAGTAGTCGTGTAGTTGCTGGGCAAGTTCTGGGTTATTTATAACCTCGCTATGCACTTTGTATACTTGGGTAATACGTTTGGTTTCGAGCGTTATTAGGTTTTTTTCGGCTAGGTAATCAAGAGCAGCCACTACGCGTTTTCGATCAACCTGCGCGGCTTGCGTAAGGGAGTCAAAATTTAGCGTGCCCCATATTTTTTTAAAATCGGTATGGCTAAATATTTGTGTTAAAAATGCTTGGCGTTGCTCGTCAAACTGACTTAGTAGCTCGTTTTTATCAACCAAAAATTTGTACTTAAAATCAGCGTAGTAGGCATATTGCGGCGTTATAGCGCCTTGCATTTCAAGCTGTACAAGTAAGGTTTTAAGTGCCAGTTGGCGAATATTACTTTCGCTTGATAAGCTGTATTCTTGCATTTCCCATTGCTGGTGGCTTTGGCGAATATCGTTAATTACGTATTCAATACCGCTAAGCTCAGGGGTGTCGCCATATACAAAGTTTTCAACCGTATTTAGTCCATCCAAATTGGCAAGGGTGTAGCAGTTTGATGGATTGCCATCGCGCCCTGCTCGGCCAATTTCTTGGCTATAGTTTTCAATCGATTTTGGTAAATCGTAATGTATAACAAAACGAATATCTGACTTATCAACACCCATACCAAAGGCTATGGTTGCCACCACTACGTTAATTTTACCCGCCATAAAGTCATCTTGAATTTGCCAGCGTAGCGTATCTTCAAGCCCCGCATGATACGCCACCGCATGCACACCTTGTGCACTTAGCACATTAGCAACTTGCTCGGCGCTTTGCTGTAGCGTTACATACACAATACCAGGGCCATTTTGCGCGCGCACAATGTTGGTAAGCTCGGTATTTTTATCGGCGGTTTTAACGCTCAACACACTTAAATCTAAATTAGCGCGGTAAAAGCCCGTTTGCACAATACACTCAGGTGATATAGCAAATCGCTCTGCCATATCGCGTTTAACTTTTTTAGTCGCCGTTGCCGTAAGCAGCAATACTAAAGGAATATTAAGCTCTTCGCGGTAACGTGGCAGTTTAAGGTAGTCGGGTCTAAAGTTATGGCCCCATTCTGATATACAGTGCGCTTCGTCTACCACTAACATCGAAAGCGCCACCTGGCTTATAAACTCTCTAAAACGCTCGTTTTTAAAACGCTCAACCGACACCATTAGTACTTTAATTTTACCATTTCGCACATCATTCATTACGGTGCTGCTTTGCATTTGATCTTGGCTAGAATCAAGGCTTGCCGCGTAAATACCTTTGCTATTTAAAAAGCTAATTTGATCTTTCATCAATGCAAGCAAAGGCGAAACCACCAAGGTTAAATTTGGTAAATGCAATGCAGTTAATTGATAGCACAACGATTTACCAGAGCCGGTCGGAAATATAGCCAACGACGATTGACCATTTAAAAGCTGCTCTATAGTTTGTTGTTGCCCTGTTCTAAATTGACTAAAACCAAAGTGCTGCTCAAGTGATTGAATTAGTGGCGTGGTCATAAATGTCCTTTTCGGTGTATTTAACAGCAATTTAACTGCACAGCTAAACTATAAGAAAGTGAGTATAACTTATATGCCTTTATTCAGCATTTTTTGCTGACATCACCTTTATTTAAGCGCAAAATAGAACACTATAAAATGAGTAGTAACTGCTTGTTGCCAAAATAATTTATTGATACCCAAGTCATCTTAAAAAACTAATAAAAATACAGATCACTTGGGTATATTATTTTTGAGGGCAACGTTATGAATATTACTACACCTAAAATCGTCGTTATTGGCGGTGGTGCTGGCGGATTAGAACTCGCAACGCAATTAGGTCATAAATTAGGAAAGAAAAAACAAGCTGAAATTCTACTAATAGATAAAAACCGTACCCACATATGGAAGCCGTTACTGCACGAAGTAGCGACAGGCTCTATTGACCCCGATTTAGATGGCGTTGTGTATTCAGCCCATGCTGCAAAACACCACTATAACTTTCAACTTGGTACTTTTTGCAATATAGATCAAAGCAATAAAACAGTTACCCTTGCACCACTTTTAGATGAGCTAGGCCACACAATTTTACCCGAGCGCACCGTGCGCTACGACCACCTAGTGATTGCCATTGGCAGCGTAAGTAACGACTTTAATACCCCAGGTATAAAAGATCACTGCTACTTTTTAGACTCAAACCAACAAGCAGAGCGCTTTCAGCATTCATTACTAGATAGCTTTACACGCCTTCACCAAGACGACAACCAACAGCAATCACTTAATATTGCCATTGTAGGCGGCGGTGCTACCGGTGTTGAACTCTCAGCTGAGCTTTATCATGTGTCTGAACTATTAAAGCTTTATGGCTTAACAAATATGTCGTCTAAGCGTTTGCATATTCATTTAATAGAAGCCGGACCACGTATTTTACCAGCATTACCAGAGCGTATTGCCGTAAGTGCCAAGCGTGAGCTATTAAAGCTTGGCGTAAACGTGCGCGAGCAAACACAAGTAAAAGAAGGCACCGCACAAGGCTTTATCACCAAAGACGAAGAACACATTGATGCCGATATTATGGTGTGGGCGGCGGGCGTAAAAGCACCTGATTTTATTAAAGACTTAGGTATTTTTGAGCTGACGCGCAGCAACCAAATTCAAGTAAACGAGTTTTTACAAAGCACCGTAGACGAAAGCATTTTTGTATTAGGTGATTGCTGCGCATTTACCCAAGCCGACGGCAAGCAAGTACCACCTCGTGCACAATCGGCGCATCAAATGGCGCAGTGCGTCGAAAAAAATCTAATCGCAACGCTAAAGCAGCAACCACTGCGCGGCTTTAAATACAGCGACCATGGCTCACTTGTTAACTTATCAAGCTACAGCACTGTAGGTAATTTAATGGGCAACCTAACCAGCAATACCTTTTTTATTGAAGGTAAAATTGCCCGCTTTATGTATATATCTTTATACCGTATGCACCAACGCGCCATACACGGTAGCGCAAAAACCTTTGCATTATGGATAAGCGAAAAAGTGCTGCGTGTAGTGCGCCCTAAAATGAAGTTGCACTAATAAATTAAGTACGCTCACAAAACCACAAAAAAGCTTTAAGAGTTAATAAGTATTATCTCTTAAAGCTTTTTTGCACTTTGCGTACCTAAAGTAGTACGATGTGAGAATATTTTAATAACATCAAAGGATTGGCGGTTATGAAAAAGCTACTTCTCGGACTTATAATTATAGCGGCTTTGGCAGTATATCTATTTAAAACCCAGCCTAACACAGCCGCTGTAGAGCAGCCCAACGTGGCTGCACCAAATGCCACTGAGCCTAACTTAGTTAATAAAAAGCAGCCTGCAGAAGGCACCCCGCTACGAATAGTCACAGATCTAAAAAAAGATATTCGCCTTTGCAGAGATCAATCACAGCAACAACATATAAAAATAAATAATTTAAACCAATCGCTTGTTTCATTTTTTGTGAGTGAGCTTAAAAAAGGGACGTCGGTCCCTACGATTTTAAAGTATGCAAACCTATCAGAAATCAATAAGCGTCAATACATTGCCTTTTTGAGAGATGCCATAGTTACTGAGCAAAAACAGCAGCTTAATATTACTAGCTCTTTAAACGAATTAGCTAATTGGCAAGGCATTGAGGCAATTAAAGGCTTCACCAATGATAAAGTAAAAGAAATGATTCAACAGCTTGGAGATAATAAGCATAGCCCTCCAGGACTTACTCTGAGTGTACCCCTTGATGAAAATGTACAAAAAGAAACCCTTTATGCTTTATTAAACAACACAGATACATTTACCACTTACTCTAAAACGTTTATTAAACTTGAAGGTAGTGAGGTTATTTCCCCGGCTACATTGTTTGTGCTTAATGCAAATAAATTTACGCCAAAAGAGTTTGAGCAGGCAATTTCATCTAACCAATTTACAGTAAATGAAGTAGCTACTGCGATTAAAAACAACATTCCTAATGAGTATATTTTTGCGCTTATGAAGCAGGTACCGGCACTGGATGCTATGCCGCTGTACGAAGAAAATTCTGTTTTATATAACATGGCTGATATTGCCGTAAGCCAGTTTAATTTACCGCTTGTAAAAGCACTGCAGCAACTAGGCGTAACACCAACCAATCAGCCAGGCTTATTTACGGGTTTAGACGTTGCAATAGTAAGCCTGCCTAAAAGTGGTAACTTAACGCTAGCCCCCTTAGATGCAAAGCATACTCAAATGTTAAACTACCTTACAGAGCAGGGCTATAAAGCTCATAGCCGCAATGCTAGTGACGCTCTAAATAGCAAAGGCGTTTCTTTTGTAAGTGATTTTATTTACCAGCAAGGCGCCTATATTAATGGCCAGGAAAACCCTGAGCAATATGCTTACTTTAACCCTATTGGTAAAATAGACAACGCCACATTGCCCCAAGTGAGTGAGCCCGATAATTCTGATGTTGCACGTTTTTTAGTAGATTTGAAGCAACAAAAGGAAGAGCTAGATAATAAAAGACAAAACTGTGAACTATTACAGCAGCAGCTAAGCGCTACTGAACAATTACACTCTACTATGCGAGCATATAATACGGTGCTAGAGGTAAAAAAAGAGCACGGTAATAACTTCGAATATGTTTTACAAGAACAAGACCCCGTATTAGTTAATTACTGGTGGAGTATACTAAGTAATCAGCTTTCAAACGATAGAAGTCATAACGCGTTCAGCGAATATTTGTCTAAAAAAGATTACCAAAAAGCTTATGAGTACAGCCTTAGTACACCATTAACTCAAACAGAAACCGATACACTTTTTTCATTCCTACTATTAGAGCCTCATGACTTTATAGCGATCTGGCAAAGCCGAGTTGAACCTAAGCCACCGAGTGATTTAGCAAGATTAAGTCGTTTTCCTCTTAGTCAATGGCAAAAGCTTAAACAAGCTGGTTTTGATTTTTCGATTACCGATACGTATGAGCGCGACGTTTATGTACAAGCTGCATCGTCTTCTGTCGAGGTAGTACAATTTCTAATTAACAATAAAATACCCGCTGATTCAGAAAAATTAGGCGTAGATATACTCGACTTAGCGCTTGAGCAAAGCTACACCAAAGGGGAGTTAAGCCCAATGATTCCTTTAGCCCTGCAGCTTGTTGAAAAAATTGAACCGAATCACCTTTCTCGCACAGCACGATTAAAAACGTTTTATCCTGAGGTTTACGAGCAATTAATTAAGTTAAACCCCGCATTAAAACCCGCAGAGGGCACGCAGCTAAATCACTATACTTTTAATAGCCTATAACCCGCACTTTTAATACGCCAACAAATTAGTTGGCGTATTTGTTACTAACCCAAATATTGTCTTTAATATTTAACATTGTCTGTGTAGAGTATTTAAAACAACTAAGGAAATTGGGTTATGACGGGTAAAACGCTAATTTTTAACTTTGACGGCACAGGAAACGAGCCCCGTGATGCAGAGCAATTTAGCTCAGAGCATTTTAAAGAAGACTCTAATATTACCAACATTCTAAAATTGCATTTACTGCTTGGCGGTAAATTAGAAGACTCCCCCATTACTCCTTTTGCTAACCAACTCAGTTTTTATTATCAAGGTATTGGCACTAAAGGCAGCCGCCTTAAACGCATTTTAAACCAAACCCTTGCACCTCGTGGTGACGACGTAGCCAGTATTTTAAATCAAGCGTTAAGCGACTTTAAAGCTCACTACCTAATAGGCGATACCATACTGCTAACGGGCTTTAGCCGAGGCGCTGCACTTGCTAGGCGTTTTGCCAAAATCCTAGAGCCTTTAATTGCTGATAATGTTTACGTATGTGTGTTTGATACCGTCGCCTCTATTGGCTTATCAAAAGTAAGTAAAGCCACACGCGGCGCAGAGCACGTTATTTTTGAAAACCACACCATTGCCAACAACATTACTCACGCGCTGCACTGCGTAGCCCTTGACGAAAAACGCCGCGCCTTTGAACCCACACTCATGAACCATCAAAGCAATATTACCGAGCTATGGTTTGCAGGAGCGCATTCAGACATTGGCGGCGGTTACTACCGCGATGGCCTAGCCGATATTTGCTTGCGCTACGCACTTGAGTGGTTAATAGAACAACCGCTTAATATTTCGTTACTCACTAGCCACGATATAGATTACGAAACCCTACTCCCCGATAGCAACTTAGTAGCACAAGATGACGTAACCGTAACGCCCGATCCGCTCGCATTAAGCCATCAACAAAATTACTTTTGGTTTAACCCATTTTTTAAATTAGTAGATAGGCAGTGTTATGTATTAATTGATGACGAAGCCAGCAACCTTAAGCCTTTAGTGCACTTCAGCGTAGCCGAACGCATTAATAAGCTAACCAGTTACCGCCCAGAATCGCTAAAAAAACTGCATTACAAAATTAGCTACAACGACAACACCACACTTAGCTTTATTGGTTTAAGCCAACATATAGAACTGGCTAATCAAAACATGAATGTGCTGAGCATTAACCAAAGCCAAGATGTAATGGTATTTGCCTCAGAGCAATACAACGCAACCGGCCTTATGCTAGAGCTAGGCGCTACGTACCGCTTTACCCCATACCCAAATCAATATTGGTTTGACGATGGCATAAAGTGCACGCCATTAGGCTGGAACCGCGATAACGTACAACTTGGCGTAAAAGAAATCCCCATGGCTGTGCTTGAACCATTTAGACGATTTCCTCGCGCACAATGGTTTTCACTTATTGGTGCTATAAATAAAAACGACGACCACCTTTTTGAAATAGCCAACGGCGCCGACATTAAAATGGATAAATCTGGCGAGTTTTGCCCATTCGCAAACGACTTAAGCCGCTTTTACGGCGCTAATGCCGGTAAAATAAAAGTGAAAGTAACGCGGTTGGGATAAGAGGTAACCGAAGCTTTTAAATTGTAGTCTGGAATTTACATCGCGCTTTGGCTTTATAAAAACACCATGCGAGGTATAAAACCTCACCTACAACAATTAAACCACTGCACTGAACAAACCCGTAGGTGCGATTTTACATCGCGCTTTGGCATTATAAAAAACACCATGCGAGGTATAAAACCTCACCTACAATAATTCAACCACCACAATCAACACTACAAAGCCCGCCTAAACACCTGTAGGCGCTCAGCTTGCTCGCGCGAAAAGCGAAGCTTTTAAATTGTAGGTGCGATTTTACATCGCGCTTTGGCTTTATAAAAACACCATGCGAGGTATAAAACCTCACCTACAACAACTCAAACACCACACTCAACAAACCCGTAGGTGCGATTTTACATCGCGCTTTCGCTTTATAAAAACACCCGCGAGGTATAAAACCTCACCTACAATAATTCAAACACCACAATCAACACTACAAAGCCCGCCTAAACACCTGTAGGCGCACAGCTTGCTCGCGCGAAAAGCGAAGCTTTTAAATTAAATAAAACAAATATCAGTTTTAATGTTCACTATAAAACTGATAGGTTATTATTACTGTTTTTATCAATGGTTACTTTTTCGTGGCAAATGAAGTTATACAAAAAATAATTGAGTATTTACATCAAAACACCGACATTGATGTAGTTTGGCTATATGGCTCCCATGCAAAAGGGACAGCTCAGCCTCATAGTGACATTGACTTAGCCATAGCATTTAAAAACTTTGATCTGGAATCGTTCGATAAGCGCCTTAGGCCAAAAGAGCTTGAGCTTGAAATAAGTAATGCACTTAATCTTAACGAACAACTTATTTCGATTGTTGATATAAATATTATTCCAAGTTATTTAGCTTTCAACGTTATTGAATATGGAAAAATAATTATAAGCAATAATAGTGTTAGAGCGATGAAAGAGCAGCAGCGTATATATAGCCAGTTCGAATTTGAAACCATAGCGAGTAAACATGACTGATACCGGAATTACACTTTATTTAAGTGAAGTAACACGCCATATTGACGAATATATGCAAGAACTCGACGAACTCAGTCAAATCGATTCACTTAATAGTAGAGACTACCGAGCTGCAGAGCGATTACTACAGTTAATGACCGAGGTGTGTATTGGTTTATCAAAGCATTGGCTAAAGCAGCACAAAAGTAGTACCAGTAGCAACGCCTATCAAACATTTAGCGAACTTACTAATTTGGGCTTTTTGAGCGAGGCAGAACTACTGTCATGGCGTAAAATTATAGGCTTACGAAATGCTCTTGTTCACGATTACTTAAATATTGACCAAAGTATCGTTAAAACAATCATTAAAAAGCAACACTACACAACTATGCACGCATTTAGTATTAAAGCGATTACAGAGCTAAACAAAGATTCATAGATAAAACCTCACCTACAATAATTAAACCACTGCACTGAACAAAACCGTAGGTGCGATTTTACATCGCGCTTTGTTCTTATAAAAACATCATGCGAGGTATAAAACCTCACCTACAACAATTCAAACACCTATTCGCCTCACACAATGAGGCGAATAATATGTGTAATTGCCTCATTAGGCAATTTTGTAACGTGTACTACGCCCACCTGCTTGGGTTTTTGTTAAAAATCCAAGCGTTTGCAAGTCCGATAAATGGCGTGTTGCGGTTGCACGGCTAACCTTAGCTACCTTTTGATACTGACTCGCACTAATACCCTGTTCAAATTGGCCATCAAGTAACTTATTAAGCACTTTTACTTGCTGCTCACCTAGCTTTGTTTGATCTTTACTTGCCCAGTAATTGGTTTTAAAAATTGTTTGCTCAATATTATTAAGCGTATGGTGTATCGCATTATCAAGCGTACATAAAAACCATTTAACCCATTGGGTAATACAAAGATCTCCACGTTGAGTGGCTTCAAGCACCTCGTAGTAGCTTTTTCTGTCTTCTAAAATAGCCACCGACATAGCGTAAAACCGAATTGACTCAGCATGTTCTTGCGCTAATGCCAGGTCGGTTATAAGGCGTGTAATACGCCCATTACCATCCTCAAGTGGATGTATTGTTACAAACCATAAGTGTGCGATAGCTGCCCGAATAAAAGGATCTATTTGAGGTTCGTTTTGCGTTTTGTTAAACCAGTTAAAAAATAGCGAAAGCTCTTTATTTACTCGCTCTTTAGGAGGCGCCGTAAAATGTAATACCGGTTTATCTAAGCGCCCCGACACCACTTGCATTGGCTCGTCACCACGCAATTGCCCGCCCTCAATTTTAGTAAATAAGCTTTGCTCACCTGCAAACAATAAGCGATGCCAATTAAGCACTCGCTCTAAATTAAGCGGTGAGTCTGTGTTATTTATTGCATCAAGCATAATCTCTGCAAGATTATCGCTTTGCACTGTTGTTGGGTAAGGTTGCTCATTAATATTGAGCTTTTTAGCAAGAGAAGAGCGAACCGAAAATGCATTAAGCTTTTCACCCTCAATCGCACTGGAGTGAATAATATTTGCAAGTAAGGTATCAAGGGCTTGCTGCTTTTGTTGAGCACTTTGCACGCCCATACGCCCTACTAATAGACCTTGATTATATGAAAGCTCCCTTAGTAAAGGAGCAAGCGCCGCAGCATCCCACGTAAAGTTTGGCCAGTTTTGCTGTTGCCATATCCACATAGTCTTTAGTCCTAAAGGTAATTAGCTTCAGTCTATGTTATTTATTTGCCTCATGCAATGAGGCGAATAGAAGAGTTAATTGCCTCATTACTTTTAAGCGTTAAACAGAACAATAATTCATTTTTCAATGGTAAAAACAATCCATTTATAAGCGAGGTATAAAACCTCACCTACATCATTGCAAACACCACTCTCAACAAAAGCGTAGGTGCGATTTTATATCGCGCTTTGGCTTTTAAATAAGGCCAAGCTCAACACCTGTAGGCGCCCAGCTTGCTCGCGCGAAAAGCGTAGCTTTTAAATTGTAAGCCGGAATTTATCTCGCGCTTTTAATTTTAATTTACAAATATCGCGTTGATGCTGACAACCAAAATATGAATTTATCACTCAAAATACGTGTATTTATTTTCTAATATTTAAATAAATGCATATTTGGTAGTTGTATTATTTGCTCACTCAGCTTATTTGCAGCTTTATTAATTATTTTTATGCACAAATCAATGTGTGCTAATTCAGCAGTAGACAAGTTATTTTTAACAGCAGAAACTTTAGCAGTATCAATTGCGGCTAATACAGAGTCAACGGTTTGACTCATAAGTAGTTGCATCCGTGGTAGTGAAATAGCAAATTCATCAGCAAAATCAGCTAACATATAAGCTGTAATCTCATTAGTAAAATTGCCTGCACTTTGCGAATTATGCTCACCCACTGACATAGCATAACACCTTGATATTTTGGGCTGTAGATAGCCCATATAACGGTCAATGCTTCCCTGCTCAATAATAGCCTCTATATTTACCAAGTCGTAAAACGGCGTAAGCTCTAAACCATTTTTACCAACAAAAAAACTAATGTTTTTGCCATGAGCATCGTAATTACGTACTAAAATATTAAATGTCATCCAACGAATAAGCTGAGCCTCATACGCTTGTACATTCGTTGTTTTAACATTAAAGAGTTTTGCAAAAGAAACGCCATCTCGAATATAAATACCATCCCCATCATCACCATGCTGACGCTCATATTTATAAGAAGGAGGTAAATTAGTGGCTTGGCAACCATCAATAATATGACGACGTAATACACGGCTTTGATCTTGTGTAACGCGCCTATCAAAGCGATCTATTACAAATACTCTTATATCTGCGTAAGTGCGCAACTCAACATGGGGAACATTGAGCCCCGACTCTTTTGCCAAAAGCATGGTAAAAAGTTCATTTACTGCAATGAAAGGCGCGGTACCTGTTTCAAATTTAAAAATTTTATTAGAACATAGCTCCCCTTCACCAAATCCTAATTTACTATCGATTTCGAGTAGGTTTAGTTTGTCTTGAACGCCAGCAACAGAGAGCCGAGTTCGGCCATCCCAATGAGTAATTGGTTCTCCAACTTGTACAAAGCGTTTAAGTTTTTGGCTTAGCTCGTCACTAGGGTCTGCTGTTCTTTCAAGGTTAAATTTGCAGCAGCCTGTTTGGTATTTAGGCAAGGCAGAGCCTATGCAGTGTGGTTATTCCCCATAAATGGGCGATAACGTAGCATTAATGCCAAACAGGCGCTGCCCAAAGGGTTCTTCCTAGGAGCTATTTACTCTTTGTTGCTCGGTTTTTACTTAGCCCACTAGGTTGCAAAGCTCGCGTCGCGATTAAATAGCTCCTAGTTTGGACAAATTTTAATCCGCAAAGATCAACAGACCCTAGTTACTTCACGAAAAGATGTTTGCTTTAAAGTACTGTTACTTGCTCTAAACGACAAAGCGCCTGACGTTTCCTCGCCAATTACTTTAATCAAACCAAACGTATTATTTTTAGAGATAGTAGTACTACTTATAATCTCATCAAGACCTTTGCCCTCGGGTAATAAGTTTTGTAAATAATTACGCACATCACGTGAGTCAAAATCACCATTGAGCGGTAAGTGTGGTGAAATAGCAAAACCCTTATTAATCCACTCAGGCTCATAGGTAAATGCAATTTCATTTTCAGAGCCTATATCAAGGGCTATCGCACCTATCTTCTGCGTATGCCCAATAAATACATCTAAGCTATTTTTTTTAATACCACTGCTCATCGCTCACCTCATCCTTGTTATTGTGGTGCGACTCGTCATCACTGACAAGGCTAAACGACAACCCCAAGTATTCCATCACTTTGAGTACATTAAAAAACTGCACATTCACATCACCTTTTTCTATTTTTATCAGCGTAGGCTTTGAAATATTAAGTGCTTGCGATACATCAACCAGCGTAAGCTTCATGCCTGTTCGCTTTGAAGTAATCGCTTTAGCGAGTCGCACCGACGAAAACGGCTTTGATAGATCAGGCATTTCAGTGCGCTTAACAACTCTTCCAAGTGTTTTTTTTGCTGGTAATTCACTCATTAAAGGTCAACTATAGTTTACTTATACAATTTATTTTAGGGTAGCCCACCCAAAAGTCAAATATAACTTACTTTTAAGTTTGAACGTATATTTACCTCCTATAAGTAAACTTTACTTTATTTATAGAGAGTAAAATAAAACCACAACCCCATAAGTAAAACATAAGTTACTTATGGGAAGTTAATGACATTTTGAGCTTAATAGCCAAGCTCAACACCTGTAGATACCATCTCTCATTTTAAGCTTCAAGGTCGTATTTAACTTTCTTGGAGCTTAAACGCTTCTTGGTTTTTTA
>NZ_JASDDB010000020.1:0-58875 GCF_030407615.1 Pseudoalteromonas sp. APC 3355
GTCGCTTTAGCGTCTCAAGGGATGCGAATAATACACCCTTTATTTTTCGAGTCAACACTTTGTTTTAAACTTTCTTTCGATAATTTAAAACCGAAGTTTTATTTAACTCTCTGAGTAGTTCATGCCTCGCTATGCTTCAGCGTTTCCCGTCTCAGTGGGGTCGCATTATAGGGAGAACAGATTTTTACGCAAGTACTTTTTTAAAGAAAAAGTAAAAAAAGATGCTGTTCGGTCAGTATCTGAACTAAACCCCCTGAAACTGATAGTTTTGTAACCAAACGGTGCCTTTTATGGTACAAAAATAACCTTGCTGATACACTCAAAGCTAATAACTATTATCTAAAAGGTACTAAATATGGCAATCCGTTCTTATAAAGGTGTAACTCCTTCGTTTAATTCGTCTGTTTATATTGATGAGTCATCAGTTTTGGTTGGTGATATTACTTTAGGTGATAATAGTAGTGTTTGGCCTTTGGTAGCTGCCCGAGGCGATGTTAACTATATACGTATTGGTAAACGCTCCAATATACAAGATGGCAGTGTATTGCATTTATCTCGTGCAACTAAAAGCAATCCAGATGGTTATCCACTTATTATAGGTGAAGATGTAACTGTAGGTCATAAGGTAATGCTGCACGGATGTATATTAGGAAACCGTATACTTGTAGGTATGGGCGCTATTATTATGGATAACGTGGTTGTTGAAGATGATGTAATTATAGGTGGGGGATCTTTGGTACCACCAAACAAACGCTTAGAGTCTGGTTACTTATATGTAGGGAGTCCGGCTAAGCAAGCCCGCCCTCTAACGGAGCAAGAACTTGCCTTTTTAAAAATATCTGCCGATAACTACGTATCACTTAAAGATGAGTACTTAGCTGA
Source organism: Pseudoalteromonas sp. APC 3355 (assembly GCF_030407615.1). Taxonomy (NCBI): domain Bacteria; kingdom Pseudomonadati; phylum Pseudomonadota; class Gammaproteobacteria; order Alteromonadales; family Pseudoalteromonadaceae; genus Pseudoalteromonas; species Pseudoalteromonas sp. APC 3355. Next base: position 883 of record NZ_JASDDB010000020.1, read on the forward strand.
AATAGCTAATTTAAGTTAATAAGCTTACTTCAATTTGGCCTGCCGAGTTATAGCTCTCTTCTTCGATAAGCTCCTCGGCACGTTCTTCGTAATCAAAACGATACTTTTCAAAATACTCTGTTGCATGGCTTTCGTCTGTTAATTTAAGTGTATTTACTTCTATTACACACTCCACCAGCATGCCACTAACTTGTGCAAAAAATACTAACTGATGATCGGGCTCTCTAAACTCTAGCCTATCTATAAATTGTATTGCCTGATTCATTTAAGCGTTCCTTGTTTGAGCGCATCAACGACGGGAAGTATTTTTGGCATTTTATTACGCCATACATAATATGCTTGAGCAGCTTGGCCAACTAACATGCCACTGCCATCTAAAAGCTTAGCGTTAATATTATGCTGTGCAACCCAATTCATAAAAATGGTATTTTGCAGTGAATAAAACATGTCATAAGCGACTTCACAGTTAGTTATGTGTTTTTTATCAAGTGCTGGAAGTTCGTTATTCATACTGCTAGAGGTAGAGTTTATAATTAGTGAGTAATCGCTTACTGGTAAATCATCAAAACCAAAACCAGATACTGGTCCATATTGGGTAAACAGCTCTGCGAGTTCTGTGGCTTTTTGTGCTGTGCGATTAACTATTATTATTTCCTGAGGGTTATGCTCTAACAAAGGCAAAATAACCCCTCGAGCAGCACCGCCCGCACCTATGATTAAAATGCGTTTATTAGTTATGGCTACTTCATTAGCGAGTAAATCATTTACAAAGCCCACACCATCGGTGTTATCACCGAGTAATGAGCCATCATTTCGTTTTTTTAATGTATTAACAGCCCCTACTATTTTGGCTAATGGGGTAAGCTCATCAGCCATTGCATAAGCTTGCTCTTTAAATGGCATTGTAACGTTAGCACCCACACCGCCTTGCTCAAAAAAAGACAATACTGTTTTTTCAAAGTTATCGATAGGTGCTAATATTGCGCGATAGTCGATTTGCTCACCCAGTGATACAGCAAATTGTTTATGTATCGCGGGGGATTTTGAATGTTTAATTGGATTTCCAAAAACCGCATATTTGTCCATTTTAAAGCAACCTCTTTGCAGCTATAAACTGCCTATTAACAATGATAAGTAATATGATTAAACGACTTTTTTCTAAATCTAAGCCGGCTCCCGAGCAACAGGCTCCTACTCCTGAAAAAACACCGTATGAAATAATAGGTGGAGAGAAAGGCGCGCGAGCTATCTCCAATCGATTCTACGACATAATGGAGTCAGATGAATACGCTAAACCGTTATATGATATGCATCCTCTGCCATTAGATCGAATTCGCCAAGTATTTTTTGAATTTTTATCTGGTTGGTTAGGCGGGCCAAACCTATTTACTGAAAAACATGGCCAGCCAATGCTACGTAAAAGACATATGCCTTTTACTGTAGATAAAGCATTGCGCGATCAATGGATGTACTGCATGAATAAAACGCTGGATATAGAAATAGACAATCCGTTGTTACGTGAAGGCTTAAAGCAATCATTCTCTCAACTAGCAACGCACATGATCAATCAGCATTAAATTTGTATTTAGCCACAATGCAAAAAGGCGCTAATTAGCGCCTTTTTGATTACTGTGTAACTGTTATAGTTGCCACTCTCTGGGTATCAGCTCACTTGGTTGACTCGTTAACCACTCTTGCGGGCGTAAGTAATACTGATATAGGTTAGCTTCTGGGCTACTTGGCTCTGGTTTATAGTTATATTCCCAGCGTGCAAGTGGTGGCATAGACATCAATATAGACTCAGTGCGCCCGCCACTTTGTAATCCAAATAAAGTGCCCCTATCCCATACTAAATTAAACTCAACGTATCGCCCGCGACGATAAAGCTGAAAATCACGTTGTTGCTCTGTGTATTCGTCATTTTTGCGACGTTCAATAATAGGTAAATAGGCATCTAAAAATCCATTACCCACCGATTGCATAAACGCAAAGCTTTGCTCAAAACCAAGTTCGTTTAAATCGTCAAAAAATAAACCGCCTACTCCGCGTGTTTCATCGCGGTGTTTGAGATAAAAATATTCATCGCACCATGTTTTATATTTTGGATAAACTTCACTACCAAATGGCGCACAAATGTCGTGAGCAACTTGATGCCAATGCTGTACGTCTTCTAATACTGGATAAAAAGGGGTGAGATCAAACCCGCCACCAAACCACCATATTGGCTCTTCGCCTTCTTTTTCGGCTATAAAAAAGCGCACATTGGCGTGACTTGTTGGTACATGAGGGTTTTTAGGATGAATAACTAACGACACACCACACGCATGAAAGCTGCGCCCTGCAAGCTCTGGCCTGTGCGCTGTTGCCGAACCAGGCATTGAAGCGCCAAATACATGAGAGTAATTAACTCCGCCTTGCTCTATCACAGTACCATTAGTGGTTACACGTGTGCGACCACCACCGCCTTCTGCTCGCTGCCAGTTATCTTCTATAAATTTAGCACTGCCATCTGCAGCCTCCAAACCTTGGCAAATAGTGTCTTGCAAAGCCATAAAGTATGCTTTTACTTGATTTAATAATTCGCTTTGCATATTAACCTCTAAATATTTTGCCAGTCATGGCATCTTTTATTGTGCTTGGTTGAGTATTACCACCTAACGGCTCGTCAACGTAAAAGCCAACTTGTTCTGCAAATTGCGCTTTGGCTTGCTCAATACTAATTACCGTTTCTTGACCGGTTAAGTTTGCACTGGTTGATACTAATGGCTTACCAAACTCTTGGCACAAACGCTTTACTGTTGGATGGTTTGTTACTCTTACCGCGATGGTATCAAACTGCCCTGTGAGCCATTTAGGCGTATTTTTAGATGCAGGCATAACCCATGTAATTGCAGCAGGCCAACTCGAAAAAATATCAGCGCGTTTATCCATTGGTATTTTTGCATCATCTACGTATTTTAATAATTGTCCGTAGTTATCAGCGATTAAAATAAGCCCTTTTTCAACCGGGCGCTGCTTAATAGCTAATAGTGCCTCAACGGCTTGTTGATTATCTGGATCACAACCTAAACCATATACAGCTTCTGTTGGGTATAAAATAACTTCGCCTTGCGTTAAGCATGTTATTGCAGTGGGCGTATTTGAAAGGTCTGACAAAGTAGTCTCCAGATATAATTAAACGTTATTCAGTTGGGGTGAGCTTATGCATGCAGCTTTTTTGTGGGCATTGCAATAATATGCCGTTTGCCATATTTCTTTCTATGACGATAGGCCAGTCACATTCAGGACACGGATGTTCAACCGGTTTATTATTAAGCGTGTATTTACAACTTGGGTAGCAATCACAAGAATAAAATACTTTACCAAACTTATTACTGCGCGCGACTAAATGACCTTTTTTGCATTTAGGGCAACTAGGCAAAGTATCTTCGCTTTGCTTTTCTTCATTTTCGTTAGCAATATAATGACATTCTGGATAACCCGTACACCCAATAAACATACCATAGCGGCCATTTTTAACCACCAGCGGTTTGCTACACTCAGGACATGCTGAATCTTCTAATATCTTGATTTCGTTACTGTCGTGGTGTGCCAGCGGCCTAATAAAGTCGCATTTTGGATAACTTGCGCATCCTAAAAAAGGGCCAGATTTACTATTGCGGATCACTAACTCTGAACCACACTGTGGGCATATCTCGTATTCTTTTTCGAGGGCGTGCTTGTTCGCCGAGAAAAGCGAATGGTCGATTTTACTCATGGTGATCCTAATAGGTTGGTGAATTTTCGCCTAATATACCCAAACCACTTAAAGATACAAGCAATGCCGTGCTTATCCTTTTAAGTAATTTGAGTACAATTAAGATAATTATCTCTAATGAAGAAGTTCGCTGGGTTCATCAAAAATCAAATCTTCCATTTGCTCATATGCTTCTTCAGAGCCAGGAACGTTAAACAAGATCATAAGTACAATCCACTTTAAGTCTTCTAGGCTTATAGTTGGTTTATCGAGAGAGGCTAAACAGTCCATTACCATTTCACGTGTTACATTGTTAATTACGCCTATTTGTTCAATAAACATTAAAAAGCCACGACACTCAGTGCTGAGCCTTTGGCATTCACTATCGGTAAATATACGCACAGCATCTTTAGGGTTAGCAATAAGATAAGGAGACTCATCGCTGTGTTGTAAATCGGCTAGTTGCTCTAACCAATCAAGAGCTTTAAATATCTCAGGCTTATTAAAGCCCGCACGCAGTAGCTCATCGGTTAACTCATTTTGCTCTGCAAATATATCCGCTTCGCTATGAATGTAATTTTCAAAAAGATACAAAAGAATATCAAACATATTACCTTCCTGCGCTTAACTTGATGTAACCATCTAACACTCGCTCAATCTGATCGTCTAATTCTAAATCGAGCAACCTACTGAGTACTTTATCTATTGGCCACTGCGCACGACGCACAATGTCATCTACACTGGTTACTTCAAAGCCAATACTATTTAAAACCTCACATTGAGAATTGGCTTGAATCGGCTGCTCTTTATTACATACATTATTGTCGTAAGTGAAACTCACCTCATCAAGAATGTCAGCCACGTTTTCTACCAGCTTAGCACCTTGCTTTATTAAAAAGTGACTTGCCTGCGCTAACGGGTTTTTAATAGAACCCGGTACTGCAAATACCTCTTTATTTTGTTCAAGCGCATAGCGTACTGTAATTAACGAACCACTTTTAATTTCAGCTTCAACAATAAGCACTCCTAACGATAACCCAGAAATAATACGATTACGGCGCGGAAAGTTGTGCGCATGAGCAGCTGTGCCTGGTAAAAACTCACTCACCAGCAAACCGCTTTCTAAAACTTGGTCTGTTAATAGTTTATGGCGTTTGGGATAGTAAATATCAACCCCAGTACCAAGCACCGCTATGGTTTTACCTGTACCAGCAAGAGAGCCTTTATGTGCTGCACCATCTATTCCCCGCGCCATACCTGAAGTAACTGTAATACCCGCCAAAGTTAACTCGTATGCAAATTCTGAGGCTATTTCAAGCCCGGTAGGTGTAGCATTACGGCTGCCAACAATTGCAATCTGTGGAGTTGATAATAACGAGACATCTCCCCTGCAAAATAGTAATAAAGGCGCACTGGCAATCTGCCGGAGATCTTCTGGGTAAAGCGCATCAAAAATACAGACAACAGTAATGTTGTTCAGCGCTATTAATTGCTCATAATGGCTGACTTGTTGCCAATTGGTGTTGAGTAAATTACTCGCTTGATTAGCGGTTAACCCAAGCTGTAAAAGCTTGTCATGAGATAAGTCGAATAACGACCCAAGGGAATAGTTTGTAGATAGTGCTAAAAGGGTTTTTATACCCAACCCTTTACACATATAAAAGGCAAGCCAGTGGGCTAGCTTGCCAGATGACTGATCCATGCTCTCTCCTAGAGCACCGACTCGCTACTTCTTAATGAATAACTGCAATATCTCCAATGCGAATTGGGTGCTGGTTTTTAGTTATTAATGCATAACTTACTTTGTCATACACTTTGAAGACAATTAGCTCACCAACTTTTTCTTTAGGCATGGTCCACGTTGTGTTTTGTTCGTCAGACTCATCACCAAATAATTGGCTCACATCAGATAAAAGCTTCTCATATTTACTAGAATCTTCTGGGTAACGAGGGCCACGAGGACCATCAATAACCGTTGGCGATTGACGCTCTAGATCTAATACATGACCCGCTTCTATATTTTGTTCACTGCCTAAGTTTAGCACCACAACATCCATTGTGCTGAATTCTCTAACTTCGCGTGGTGAAGCAATAATATTACCTGTTACAGGTTCTGAAGGACGGTGTATATCAAAGTACGCAGGAAGCATTTGGCCTTCCATTGCCGGCATTAAAAAATCACCTTGCTGAATTTCTCGTTTAACAGACTCAACACGTAATGATGAAGGCACGCCATTTTTCTCATCGCCCGCTCTAAAAGCACGTGCTATACCCACATAAGATGCACGCGTTGCTAACACTTCACCGGTTAAATCAGTGTAGGGGTCACCTTTATGGTAAATGGCATATGCTTTATGTACTTGTAAGTCGCCTTTAACATATAAAATATGGCCTAGCGTTTGTGTTTTAGTATTTTCGTTTGCACCTAAAATATAAGGTTTACCTTTAATATCGTCACTGTTCATTGCTTGCTCGTAACTGATATAAGGTTTGATCATTTCAAGCGGCAAAGTAGTTATAGCATCACGCCCTTTTGGTGTAATACGACCCTGAGGAGATAGCTTTCTATATCCTTTATTTATCACTAAACGTGGGTTTCCATCTGCATCGTATATCAACGCTAATGCATCACCGGGGTAAATTAGGTGTGGGTTGTCAATTTGTGGATTCATTTGCCAAAGTTCAGGCCATAGCCAAGGCTCATCTAAATAGATGCCAGAAATATCCCAAAGTGTATCGCCTTTTTTTACAACATACTGTTTTGGTGCGTCTTTTTTTATTTTAAGTACATCAGCAACTGCGGGAAACGCAGCGCTTAACGTAAGCATGATTGCAAGTAGTGGAGATTTCATCGAGCTTCCTTGTATTGTTTTTTCATTATTATTGCCCAAAACCTGTTAAAGGTGAACGCGAATGGCTAAAATAAGAGCATACAATACCCTAAATTAAGCACAAGTGAAAAAGGTAACTATGGCTAGGTTAGAAGTTTTAAGATTTCCAGATGAACGTTTACGTACTGTAGCAAAAGATGTTGTACAAGTTGATGACACAGTACGCCAAATTGTAAAAGACATGCTAGAGACAATGTACGATGAAAATGGCATTGGTCTTGCGGCCACGCAAGTAGATATTCATCAACGAATCGTTGTTATTGATGTATCAGAAGAGCGCAATGAGCCACTGGTATTAATTAATCCACAAATCATTAAAAAAGACGGCTCTACCGTTAGCGAAGAAGGCTGTTTATCAGTACCTAACTCGTATGCAAAAGTAGATCGCGCAGAAACAGTAACAGTCGCTGCACTTAACGAAAACGGTGAAGAATTTGTACTAGATGCAGATGAATTATTGGCTATTTGTATTCAACATGAACTAGATCACCTTCAAGGTAAGCTATTCATTGATTACTTATCTCCATTAAAGCGCCAACGTATTCGTAAAAAGCTTGAAAAAGAAGCCAAGTTTGCAGAACAGTAATAAGCACCTTAGGAAAACTCAGTGACTCAACCATTACGCATTATATTTGCCGGTACGCCGGACTTTGCCGCACGTCATTTACAAGCGCTGATACAAAGCGAACACCAAATAGTGGGTGTATATAGCCAGCCAGATCGCCCTGCAGGTCGTGGTAAAAAATTAAAAGCCAGTGAAGTGAAAGAGCTCGCGCTTGAGCACAACTTACCGGTTTTTCAGCCACAGTCATTAAAAAATGATGAAGCACTAGCTGAGCTAACAAGCTTAAATGCCGACATTATGATTGTTGTAGCATATGGCTTAATTTTACCTAAAGCTATTTTAGAAGCGCCACGTTTAGGTTGTTTAAATGTGCATGGCTCTATATTACCGCGCTGGCGCGGCGCTGCACCTATTCAACGCGCAATTTGGGCAGGTGATGAACAAACCGGCGTAACAATAATGCAAATGGATGAAGGGCTAGATACCGGCGATATGCTACATATAAGCCGCTGCCCTATTAGCACAACAGAAACTAGCGCAAGCTTATATACAAAGCTTGCTGAGCTAGGTCCAGATGCGTTAATTGAAACCATTAATAAATTAGCTAATGGTGAGATCACCCCTGAACCTCAAAACGATGAACTTGCTAACTACGCTAAAAAGCTTTCTAAAGAGGAAGCTTATATCGACTGGTCCATGAGTGCGCTTCAAATCGAGCGAAACATTCGCTCTTTTAATCCATGGCCAATGTGCTTTACCCAAATGGGTGGGCAAACAGTAAAGATTCATCAAGCGCAGGTTCTGCTGCAATCAGGTGATCCTGGGCAAATTTTATCAAGCGACAAAAATGGCGTAGTAGTGGCGTGTGGCGAACACGCTTTATGTATTACGCAATTACAGCCGCAAGGTAAAAAACCAATGGCAATTAACGACTTTTTAAATGGTCGTAGTGACTGGGTTACTCCTGGCACAATATTAGGCGAAAACAATGAGTAATGTTCCAAACGTACGAGCGCTTGCCGCTGAAACTTTATATAACGTAGTTGATAAAGGCGCATCGCTTAATCAAGAACTTCCATTTGCAAGCCAAGGCTTGCCGCCTAAAGATAAAGCGTTGCTACAGCAAATTTGTTATGGCGTTTTACGCTACTTACCGAGCCTTGAAAATTACTGCCAACACTTAGTAGAGCAGCCATTAAAAGGTAAACGTAGAATATTTCAGTTTTTATTATACGTAGGTATTTATCAACTGCAGCATATGCGCGTACCACCTCATGCTGCCATTTCAGAAACGGTTAACGCATTGACTCAACTACGCGCTTTAGGATTAAAAGGGCTGATAAACGCCATTTTACGTAGCTTTCAGCGTCAACAAGCTGAGCTTGAAGAAAAAGCGAAGCTTATTCCGGTATGTTTATACAACCATCCAAATTGGTTTATTAAACAGGTGCAAACAGCCTACCCAGATAGCTGGGAAGCACTACTTGAAGAAAACCAGCAACAAGCGCCAATGTGGCTTCGTGTCAATCAAGCCCAATTTAGCACGCAAGAATACAGCGACATGCTTAGCGCTAACGATATTGAACACACCTTAAACCCTGATTTTATTGATGGGATTAAGCTTGCCAAACCACGTGATGTATTTTCATTGCCTGAATTTGATACAGGTGCATGTTCAGTACAAGATGCTGCAGCACAGTTGGCAGCTCGCTTTTTAGAACCTAAAGCAGATGACTATATTTTGGATGCCTGCGCAGCCCCTGGCGGTAAAACATGTCATATTTTAGAGCTTGCTGATGCAGATGTACTTGCACTTGATAGCGACTCAACTCGTCTTGAACGTGTTAAGCAAAACTTAACTCGTATTGGCTTAGGTGCAGACCTACAATGTGGCGACGCATCACAACCACATACTTGGTGGGATGAAAAATTATTTGATCGTATTTTGCTTGATGTGCCTTGTTCGGCCACTGGCGTAATTCGCCGTCACCCTGATATAAAATGGTTACGTCGCGCATCAGATATCGAAGACTTAGCTAAGTTACAAAGCGATATTCTTGATAGCATTTGGCCACTGTTAAAACCAGGTGGCACATTGGTATATGCTACGTGTTCGGTTCTTCCACAAGAAAACCAACAGCAAGTTGCTAAGTTTTTAGCTAATAATGATGATGTAGAACATATACCTCTACACGAAAACGATACCGTAACAACGCCAGGTTTGCAGTTACTGCCCGGTGAAAGTGATGGATTTTATTACGCTAAGCTAGTTAAAAAAGCCTAATAGCCGTACACTAAATAGTTAGCCATTTATGAAACATTAAATGGCTATTTTTTTAATTAAATTATGATCAATACCACGGGTAAATAATGAAAATAATTATACTCGGTGCCGGGCAAGTTGGTGCTACGCTTGCTGAAAACTTAGTTGGCGAACAAAACGAAATTACCGTTGTTGATATAGACGGTAACCGATTACGTGAACTTCAAGATAAGTACGACTTACAAGGGGTTATGGGCCACAGCGCGCATCCTGATGTATTACGCCGTGCAGGTGCTGAAGATGCCGATATGATTATAGCGGTAACCAGTTCAGATGAAGTGAACATGGTTGCATGCCAAGTGGCATACAGTATTTTTAAAACGCCCACTAAAATTGCTCGTATTCGCTCAGAGCAATACTTAAAATACCGCGAAAAACTTTTTCAAAACGATGATTTACCAATCGATCATTACATTGCTCCCGAAGCACTGGTCACTAAGTATATTCGCCGTTTAATTGACTACCCTGGTGCTCTGCAAGTATTGCAGTTTGCTGATGGCATGCTCTCCTTAGTAGCCGTAAAAGCTTACTATGGCGGTTTACTTGTAGGTTATGCGTTATCTGCACTTAAAGAACATATTCCTAATGTAGAGACTCGTGTTGCCGCTATTTATCGTCAAGGTAAAGCAATAAAACCATTGGGTACCACCGTTATTGAAGCCGATGACGAAGTATTCTTTATTGCCGCTACAAAACATATACGCGCAGTAATGAACGAGCTACAAAAACTTGAGCGTTCGTACAAAAAAATTATGATAGCTGGTGGCGGTAACATTGGGGCAGGCCTTGCCCGCTCACTTGAAAAAAACCACACCGTTAAACTAATTGAACGCAGTAAAGAACGTGCCGAGCAACTCTCAGAAATGCTCGATAATACGGTCGTTTTTTGTGGTGACGCATCTGATCAAGAACTGCTCTCAGAAGAGCATATTGAACAAGTAGATGTATTTATTGCCGTAACCAATGACGATGAAGCAAACATTATGTCAGCCATGCTTGCAAAACGTATGGGCGCACAAAAAACCATGGTGCTTATCCAGCGTGGTGCTTACGTTGATTTGGTACAAGGCGGCGAAATAGATATTGCCATATCGCCACAACAAGCAACTATATCAGCGTTATTAACGCACGTACGCCGTGGTGATATTGTTAATGTGTACTCACTGCGTAAAGGTGCGGCAGAAGCCATAGAAGCGGTAGCTCATGGTGATGAAAACACATCTAAAGTGGTTGGTCGTGCGATTGCCGACATAAAACTACCTGCAGGTACAACTATTGGCGCAATAGTACGTAATGACGATGTACTGATAGCCCACGACGATACAATTATTATGTCGGGCGATCATGTCATTATGTTTTTAATCGACAAAAAACATATTACCGTTGTAGAAAAACTATTCCAAGTAAGTGCTATATTCCTTTAACTAGTTACGCTAATTAGTTAATTTAAAATACAAAAAAGCCGCTGACTAAGGCGGCTTAAGTGAAGTATCTTCGAATATTGATTACTGTACTTTTGAAAACTCTTCTTTAGAGATTTCACCATTTCCATCAGTATCTAAATCATCAAAAATCTTTACAAGTTGAGGGTTAACCTTCGCTTCTTCCATTGTAATCGCACCGTCGCCATCTGCATCAAAAGAGGCAAAATCTACTGCGGCATATGCTGCTGATGAAGATGCTAAAACGATAACTGCAAGTGTTGTATTGAATGTTTTCATAATAATATTCCTAGTAATATGGGAAGTCCTTTTCAAAGATCCCTGACTGTGAAAAATGTTTAATCTGAAAAAGGTTAGTTAACCTGTACTCTGGTTAAGAGATTTACTAATGTATTGAATCATGGTGATATTTAAATTTATTTTCTCTAGCCAGAGATTTTCAGTGAAAACAAGGCGAATTTACGCGTCAATAGCTGGCCTATTGCAAGTAAATTCAACGCAGTTAGCGCTGAAAATAGCTGCTAGAGATAGATTTATTATCCAGAGTTCAGGTTAGTTAGTAATTAGCGAATTCTTCTTTAGAAAGCTCGCCGCTACCGTCGGTATCTAGCTCAATAAATTCAGCCATTAAATCTGTATCGACTGCCGCTTCGCTTGGGCTAATTGTGCCGCTACCATCGATATCAAGGCTGTCAAAATCTGATGCTGCAAATGCAGCGGAAGAAGATGCTAGTACTATAAGTGCTAATGCTTTATTTAAATGTTTCATAACTTAATCCTTCAATGTTCTATCAAAAAAATTGCTTCGTTTAACTTAAAACGTAATTTTTAACTTCCTTGTTATCCTCTTTCGTAAGCTCCCTTGCCTACTTAGGTTGTCTTTGGCAACTCAGGATAAATACTTTTTAATTAAGCTTCTGAAAATTCTTCTTTTGATAACTCACCATTTTGGTCAGTATCAAGCTCAGAAAACATGCTCATTAATTTTGCGTCTACTGATGCTTCTGCTTGGCTAATTGTGCCACTGCCGTCTACATCAAGTGTGTCAAAATCTGTTGCTGCAAAAGCGGCTGAAGAAGATGCAATAGCGATAAGTGCTAAAGTTTTATTAATGCTTTTCATAATATGTATCCTTCAAATTTATGTGTGTGCGATTAAGTGTTTCACTTTGAATCACGATTTCGTTCAGTACACCCTGACTATTACAACTTAAATGCCAACATTGAAAAGCCATTAAATTTCAACAAGTTAAAAATAAAACATACAATAAGTAGGAGTTTTCAGAGTCATTACTGTTGCCTTTTCGCAACATGCTTTAGAGGTGAAAAACTAAAGTCATTAAAAACAAATAGTTATGTTTATATAAAAAGATACATTTTAAAATGTAGAGCTATAAAAGGAGGGATTTTAAAAAATAATTAAGGTTAATTTTAACGAAGTAGCTATAACAACAAAAAACAAGTCATAACAAAAAACACGTAAAGCATTGTTTTATTTGAATAATATTTTTAATTATATAAAAACAAAAAAATACTTTATAAATACCTCACGTAAAACGCCATTTTGTTGCAAATAAGCGAAAAACGATTTAGTCAACGGTGGGCTCAAGCGCAGATGGGTCTATAAAATGCTCTTTCATAAAGGTTTTCATTTCATCCTCGCTTGCTAGTAGCTTAATTCCGCAGTGCACACCTGCAGCATGCTCTTTAACACTGCAAATTTCACCTTCAAAATCTTTATCACTACTATTGAGGACGACAGTGCATTGCATATCTTTTATACCTTCAGCTTGCTGATCGCCTCTAATATCAAACATTACACCAGTGAGTGAAATGTCCTTAATAAGGCCTTCAAGCACTCTATCGTCACTTAGTTTTAGCTTTGCAGGTAATAAGGTAGGTATGCGTGTTTGCGAGCGTAGCGCAAATAGCTGCACTTGCTTAGGAAAATTAATAAAGACGAGTTTAGCAGGATGCGAGGCTACTGACATAATTTGCTGGCGAAACGCAATAACTTGCCCACCACTGCCTTCAATCAATGCTCTTACAACAACCATTACGCCATCACGTAAATAGTCACTCGCCGCAGGTAAACGCTTAGCATTGGGATAATTTAAAATAATAAACTGCTTATCGAGTAAACCAACTAATTCAGTTTTAACACGCTTACTGCTTGTAGGTGTTAATATTTCTAGGTCGACTAAGCTGCCTACACTTATATGCTTTAGCTTTTCTAAATTTGTTGGCATATCCCTTTCCCAATAGTTCGTAATTTAAAACTTAAGCCGCTCGTTTATCCACGCCAAAAAGTAGGCGTAAATAACACTAATAAAGTAAATATTTCTAGGCGACCAAATACCATTGCAATAGTAAGCAACCATTTAGCACCATCGGTTATGGCGCCATAATGCGACGCTACATCTCCTAAGCCAGGCCCTAAGTTATTTAAACAAGCAGCAGTGGCTGAGAACGCAGTTATGTTATCCATACCCGTGCCCATAAGCGCTAACATGATAATAATAAATACCAGCGCATAAGCAGAGAAAAAACCCCACACAGCTTCTACTACTTTATCTGGCAACGCCTTACGACCCAGCTTGATTGAATATATAGCCCGTGGGTGCACCAAACGATTAAGCTCACGCACGCCCTGCAAATAAAGTAAAAATACGCGCACTACTTTCATACCACCACCAGTAGAGCCTGCACAGCCACCAATAAAGCTCGAAAATATAAGTAAAATAGGTAAAAACAAAGGCCATGTTGAAAAGTTATCAGTAGCAAAGCCTGCTGTTGTACTCATTGAAACAGCTTGAAATAACGCCTGATCGAGGGTTTCATCGCCATTAGCAAATATTTCGTTAGAGGAAAGTACAGTAAAACAAATAACCACCAGCGCTAATTGAATACACAAAAACACCTTAAACTCAGGATCTCGAATATAAACTTGTATGTTTCGGCTCGCCACTGCGGCGTAATGCAGGGAGAAGTTAACAGCGGCAATAATTAAAAAGAACACACAAATAAAGTTAATTACAGGGCTGTCGAAGTGCCCCATGGAGGCGTCGTAAGTAGAAAAACCACCTATCGCCACCGTTGAGAATGCATGACATATAGCATCAAACCACTCCATTCCTGCAGCCCAATAAGCCAGCATACAAGTAATAGTCAACGACACATAAATATACCAAAGGTGCTTTGCAGTATCGGCAATTCGCGGGGTCATTTTAGAATCTTTTACAGGCCCTGGTATTTCAGCGCGGTACAACTGCATACCACCAACACCTAGCATTGGGAGTATAGCAACAGCGAGTACGATTATACCCATACCGCCAAACCACTGGAGTTGCTGGCGATAAAACAATACCGACTTGGGTAAATACTCAATACCGGTAAGCACTGTAGCGCCGGTGGTTGTTAAGCCAGAAAATGCTTCAAATACCGCATCGGCGAGCGATAAGTTAGGTTCTTGTAAAAAGATAAGCGGCAAGGAGGCAAACGCCCCAAGTACCAGCCAAAACAAAACAACAATTAAAAAGCCTTCACGTGCTTTTAAATCACCGTTTTCATGGCGGTTTGGGTAATAAGCCATCATGCCAATAACAACACTAAAGATAAATGCTAAAACAAAAGGAACACCACCACCGTCTTTATATATTAAAGACACCAGTGCCGGAGGCACCATGGTAATACTAAACAGCGCAACAAGTTGGCCAAGAATTTTTATGATGGTACGAAATTGCATTTAGCTTGTCGCTTTTATTATTAGTAAATTCAGGCTGAGTAGTATCAACCAAATTAAATAGGGTCAGTATGCATTATATGCAATTTGTGTAGGTTATTACTCTTTAATAGTTAACTCAACTGCGCCGTGACTTAAATCAAAAATATCTTTGATTGCTTGCTGAGCTTCACGGCTATCGATTGTAATCACCCACTCAATATTAGCAGTAAATTGCTTATCAATATTAAGCACTTGATACTTTGTTTTTAATAACTGCTCAATCGCGCCTTGCATGCTGTACTCGCTACTCCCTGTAATTTCAACACTGGGAACTTTAAGCACCGTTTGCAATTTTACTAGTGCATTATTTAATGAGCCACCATAAGCACGTACTAGCCCGCCGGTGCCTAATTTTATGCCGCCAAAATAACGTGTCACCACGGCAGTGATTTCGCCAAGGCCTGAACCCACCAGCACATTTAACATAGGTTTCCCCGCAGTGCCATTAGGTTCACCATCATCCGAAAAACCATAAACATGGCTGCCACCAGGGTTGCCTGCCACATGTGCCCAGCAGTTATGACGTGCATCGCTATACTTTTCTTCAATGCTTTTAATAAATGTTTTTGCTGAATTTAAATCGGGGGTATGTGCAATGTGAACTATAAACGTACTTTTTTTGATTTCTTCTTGATGAAAAACGTCAGCAGCGGGATATTTATATTCAGACATATTAAAAGCTCAATTAAAAATGGGGCCTAAAGGCCCCGTTCATATGCATATTTTAACGTTTATTCGCTAACTCGTCTTTATAGAAATTAATCGAGTTCTAAATTACGCGTCATATTCTCTAGGCTATCTTCGTGAACAATAATGTTATCTTCAATACGAATGCCGCCAAATGGTTTAAATGACTCTACCTTTTCCCAATTAATAAACTGCTTATTATCGGTTTGCGCTAAATCACCTAGCAGTGAATCAATAAAGTATAAACCTGGCTCAATAGTAAACACTTGGTTTTTTTCGATCAGGCGAGTACAACGCAAGAACGGATGCCCTTCAGGCGATGGTTGATGTGTGCCCTTTTCGTCACTCATAAAACCACCCATATCATGCACTTGTAAACCTAGGTGATGTCCTAGTCCATGCGGGAAGAAAGTAGATGTAATTTTACGCTCAACAATTTCCTCCGCGGGTAGGTTAACAATTTTAAAGTCACTAAGTATTTGTGCGATACGATTATGACATTCAACGTGTAAATCACCATAAAGCATACCCGGCTTTAAACCTTTACCTAACTCGATTTGTTGAACAGTCATCGCTTGTACAAGCTCAGCAAACTCACCCTGCTTTTTAAAATCATACGTACGAGTAATATCAGCAGCGTAACCATTAAAGTTTGCACCGGCATCAATTAAAAATGAGTTGTGGGTGTGTGGCACTTTTGGATCAAAGTGCGTGTAGTGCAAAATAGCGCAGTTTTCGTTAAGCGCAACAATGTTGCCGTACGGCATTTCATTTTCGCTTTGACGTGTCGCCATTAAGTACGCTTGTTGAATGTCGAACTCGCTACCACCATTAAAGAATGTATCGCGTGCAGCTTTATGCCCATCTACTGCAATACGGTTAGCGTTGCGTAAACATTCAAGTTCGTACTGCGTTTTATAAGCGCGGTGGTAATGAAAATAGTTAAGTACAGGCTCAGGGTTCATAATACTAAAACCAAGAGCTTGCGCTACTTCAATGTATTCACCCATGTAAGCATATTTAGCTTTATCGTATGGTAATAACTTTTCTACTTGATCAGGCTGAAGTAGTAGCTCTATATCAAAGTACTCAGCCCAAAAGTCGCGAGGCTCGTCTGGTACTTTATGCCAAAAATCTACTGGACGATAAAATATTAGCTTTGGTTTGTCGCTGCCATTTACCACAATCCAGCAATGAGGATTGTCAATAACCGGTAACCACGCTTTAAACTGTGGATTAACTTTAAATGGATAATACATATCATCTAAAAACTGGCGCTTAGCTTGGCCTGAATGAATTACTAATCCTTCTAACCCTTCGCTATTACAAATTGTACGAGTACGCTGTTGCAGTGTTGCAATATGTTCGGCGTATAAAACGGCTAATTTATCCATTGTTAATCCATCTGTTAAATTTAACTTGCTATGAGTCTATCACTTATACCAATTGCATTAAATTAATGATCTATTATAGCGATAAGAAAATAGCTTAATAACAAGGCTAAAATTATGATACATAGTTGTTCTATATAAATAATTTTTAACGCAGTTATTGAGTTATTTAATACGCTAGAATGATCATGTTTTTAATAAAATTGGTATTACCCTCAGCGCTCAAAAAAGGGGGATATTTAACATGTAAACATCCCCCTTATTAATACCTATAACTATCGTGTTAAGTTATTGGTCGATTGGTATCATATATTCAACCGCCCATTTTCATTTCGAGCAGCGGCGCTAATACATTACCTTCTCGGCCCATTCTTGTATGGTAAACCTGCCTGTACGCAAATACATTTTTTACGTAATCGCGGGTTTCGCGATACGGAATAAGCTCTACCCATAACTCAGCCGGAATAGCGTCATCAGGTAACCAACGCTTTATACGATGATAACCCGCATTATAAGAAGCCGTAGCCAGCACTTCATTGCCATGGTTTTTCTTTTTTAAGTATTGTAAGTAACTAGTACCTAACCTAATATTTGTTTTAGGTTGATATAAACGACTACTTGTCACACTGCCTTTATTTACATACTCAGCAGTACTAGGTAATAACTGCATTAAACCACGCGCATTAGCATGCGAGCGTGCATCTGGCGCAAAAGAGCTTTCGCGCCTTGCAATAGCAATACTCCAAGCAACATCTATCTTGCTACGTTTACTGTAGCGCTCAAAAACATCTTGAAACGCAAACGGAAAACGTTGCTCTACATTATCCCATGCTTTAATTTTTGCTAAAGTAAAAATAGTACTGTCGTGCCAACCTAAATCGGTAGATAACTGTGATGCTGCCAGCTTTTCTTCATCGCTGGAGGTATCCGTTAAGTAATTCCATTCACGGCGCGCCGACGTAAAGCGCTCAATATCATAAAGTGCTTTTGCACGCTTAAAGCCTGGTGCATTACTCACTTTATCTACAAGTACCTTATCGACTGCTAAAGGCTGATTATTTAAATCAACGGGCAACCCCAAACGTGCTGCGGCTAAAAAGCCGTAATAATCACGATTAGCCGCTACTTTCTTCCAAATGTCGTCTGCTTTTTGTTGCTCGCCACGTTGTGCATAGCTATAAGCTAACCAATATTGCTGACCAAGGCTTAAATTTTCTTTACCTGTAAAAAATGCAGCAATCCCTTCCCAATCTTGGGTTTTGAGCATATTGCCCAGTTGCCACTGAATAAGCTTGCTGTCTAGTCGCTCTTTTGGCACTTTATTTAGCCAAAAGCTCGCTTGTTTATGCCCGCTAGAGGCAAGTGACAATGCAAAGGTGTAATACACATCCGCTTTTTCTTCATCGCTGTACTTAAATATTTTTTCTAGCTTTTCCCATGCTTTTAAAGCTAGCTCTTTATCGCGCCAAACCAAACGCTTAACACCATAAATAGCTATTTGCCCTTCTTTAGCCGACTTGTTTTTATATCTATATAATCCAGCGGCTGCGCTTGGATCTTTTCGCACTTTTAAATATAAGTCAGCTAAGTAACGCTCCTTACTTGGTAATAAAGTTTTTAAGTAAGGTAATAAGCTTTGCGTTCCGCCTTGTGCAGCAAGTGTTACACGCTTCCAAACCGTTTCTTCTTTCATGTAGCCTTTTTTACGCCACGTAGAAAATAAACTATCACAACCATTAGGTTGCGATTTACCTACAGCCCATAAGTCGGTCACCTGATTTAGAATTGCCTTTTCGGGCGCACCTAAATCAAGCTGAAAATCTAAATAAGTACAAGTAAGCTCCGTATTAGACGTTTCACGATAGTTGCGGATATACGCCGCCTTTTCGTTGTTATCTTTTAAATACTCTAACCACGCTTTGCGCACCGGCCACTCAAGCGGCGTATGCTGGTATATATTTAAATATTCTTCTATTTCTGCCTGATGTTTAATGCTCGGATGGCGTTGCCAATACGTTTTTTCAACATAAGGTTTTAACGGATGATTTAGGTTACTAACCGCTTGTTTAAAGTCTTGGTAACTGCCGTACCTTACTTTTTTTTCGGCATCTAAAAATGCATCGTTATCGTTACTTGCCTCGGCAGAATGAAGAGGAAAAATGAATGCAGCTGCCGCAACACTTAGTAAATATTTTTTCATAATGTCCTTTAATAAAAATTAAAGTTGTGAATAAAAACTTTTCAACCACCTTAGCACCAAACCAGCTATATTTTAACCAGTCGATTGTAACCGAGTTAAATTTTTCGTTGCATTTTTAATTTAAAGCAAGCACACTGATTGAAATGCAAACTCATCGTACCAGTCTTAGTTCGTCAACTAGGGAGAATAATAATGTTATATAAAAGCGATTCCTTTGAAGTTAGCTTCCTGAAGGAAAACATCGCCGAGTTTAAGTTTTGTGTTGCAGGTTCTGTAAACACACTATCTCAAAAAACTCTTTCAGATTGCGCAGCAGCATTAAAAGAATTAGCCGCCAATACTGATATCAAAGGCATGATTTTTACCAGTGATAAAGACCACTTTATTATTGGTGCCGATATCTTCGAATTTTTACCTACATTTACTAAACCTGAAGAAGAATTAGTAGTGTGGATCAAAAACGCAACCGACGTTTTTGATGCAATTGAAGATTTACCATTCCCAACTCTAAGCGCTATAAACGGTATGGCACTTGGCGGTGGTTGTGAGTGGGCACTTGCTACCGATTATCGTGTGGCAAGCGAAACAGCTAAAATGGGCCTACCAGAAGTTAAACTTGGCATAATGCCAGGGTTTGGTGGCACAGTGCGCTTACCACGTATCATTGGCGCCGATAACGCGATGATGTGGATTACCTCAGGCGCAGAAAACCGCGCAGCAGATGCCCTTAAAGTAGGTGCGTTTGACGCGGTAGTTAGTGCTGACAAACTTCTAGAGTCAAGTGTATCAACACTTGAACTGGCGATTGCTGGCAAGCTAGATTGGCAAGCAAAACGCAACGTAAAACTACAGCCACTTAAATTAAACCGTGTTGAGCAAGGCATGAGCTTTGCTATGGCAGAAGGTATGGTAATGGGTAAAACCAAAGGCCACTATCCTGCACCGGTTATGGCTGTACGTACTATTAAAGCAGCGGCAAACTGTACTCGCGATGAAGCAATGGCAATCGAAAACGCTAACTTTGCTAAATTAGCACGTACACCAGAAGCAGCTGCACAAACTGGTATATTCCTAGCTGACCAATACATTAAAGGTAAAGCACGTAAATTTGCTAAGCACAGCGATGTAGAAATCAAACAAGCCGCAGTATTAGGTGCTGGTATTATGGGTGGCGGTATTGCATACCAGTCTGCTTATAAAGGCACACCTATTATAATGAAAGACATCCAACAAGATGCGCTTGATTTAGGTATGGGTGAAGCATCTAAGTTATTAGGTGCAAAAGTTAAGCGTGGTCACATGCCAATGGAAAAAATGTTGGCAACACTTAGCAAAATTAAGCCAACACTTAACGAGTCAGACCTACAAAGTGCCAACATCATTGTTGAAGCCGTTGTAGAAAACCCTAAAGTTAAGCAAGCAGTACTCGCTGATCTTGAAAAGAACATGCCAGAAGGCACTGTACTTACTTCAAATACATCGACTATTTGTATTGATTTACTAGCACAAGCGCTAGATAAGCCAGAAAATTTCTGTGGTATGCACTTTTTCAACCCTGTGCCAAAAATGCCATTAGTAGAAATTATCCGTGGTGCAAAAACCTCAGATAAAACAATTAATGCAGTAGTTGATTACGCGCTTAAATTAGGTAAATCGCCAATTGTTGTTAACGATTGCCCAGGCTTTTTTGTAAACCGTGTTTTATTCCCTTACTTTGCAGGTTTTAGCAAATTAGTGGTTGAAGGCGCTAACTTTGCAAAAGTAGATAAAGTAATGGAAAACGTATTTGGCTGGCCTATGGGTCCGGCTTACCTACTTGATGTTGTAGGTATTGATACAGCGTTCCATTGTACTGGCGTAATGGCTGACGGTTTCCCTGAGCGTATGGCTCGTGCTGATAAAGACCCTGTGACTATTTTTGCCAACGAAAAACGTTTTGGTCAAAAGAACAAAGCCGGTTTTTACAAGTACGAAACAGATCGTCGCGGTCGTCTTAAAAAGTCTCATGACGAGACAGCAATTGAGCTACTAAGCCCAATTACAGACGCACCAAAAGAATTTGATAAACAAGAAATCATCGACCGTTGTATGATTCCAATGATCAACGAAGTGCTACTGTGCTTGCAAGAAGGTATTGTTGCCTCACCGCAAGAAGCAGATATGGCATTAGTTTACGGTGTTGGTTTCCCTCCATTTAGAGGCGGCGCGTTCCGTTACTTAGATCAAACTGGTTTAGCTAACTTTGTTGCAGCAGCAGACAAATACGCTCACCTAGGTGCGATTTACCAAGTATCTGAACAAACTCGCAAGTGGGCCGAAGAAGGTCGTGTTTTCTATAAGGTGGAAGGTTAATATCATGAATAATCCAGTAATTGTAGATTGTATCCGCACACCAATGGGTCGCTCTAAAAGTGGTGTATTCAAACATAAACGTGCAGAAGACTTAAGCGCACATTTAATGAAAGGCTTACTAGATCGCAACCCAGCAGTTGATCCAGCATCAATTGACGATATTTATTGGGGTTGTGTACAGCAAACATTAGAGCAAGGCTTTAACGTAGCGCGTAACGCATCATTGCTTGCCGGTATTCCGCACAGCGTTCCTGCTGTTACGGTTAACCGTTTATGTGGCTCTTCTATGCAAGCATTGCATGACGCAGCACGCGCAATAATGACAGGCGCTGGCGACACTTACCTAATTGGTGGTGTTGAGCACATGGGTCACGTACCTATGACTCACGGCAACGACTTTCACCCAGGCTTAGCAACATCAATTGCACAAGCGTCTGGCTCTATGGGCTTAACAGCAGAATACCTTGCTACGCTTCATGGCATTAGCCGTGAGCAACAAGATGAATTTGCTTACCGTTCACATCAACGTGCACAAGCTGCAACTGTTGAAGGCCGCTTCCGTCGCGAAATTTTAGCAATGGAAGGTCACGATGCAGATGGTTCGCTTATCTTAGTTGAAGACGACGAAGTAATTCGCCCAGAAACAACAGTAGAAGGCCTATCAAAGCTTCGCCCTGTATTTAATCCTGCATCGGGTACGGTAACAGCCGGTACGTCTTCAGCACTTTCTGACGGCGCATCTGCAATGTTAGTAATGAGCGAAGAGAAAGCAAAAGAACTTGGTTTGCCAATTCGTGCGCGCATTAAAGCAATGGCAGTCGCTGGTTGCGATCCATCAATTATGGGTTACGGCCCAGTACCAGCAAGTAAAAAAGCACTTGCACAAGCCGGTATTACAATTGATGACCTAGGCGTAGTAGAACTTAACGAAGCTTTTGCAGCACAATCATTACCTGTAATGAAAGATTTAGGGTTAATGGATGTTGTTGACGAAAAAGTGAATTTAAATGGCGGCGCAATCGCACTTGGTCACCCACTGGGTTGTTCGGGTTCGCGTATTAGCACATCGCTTATTCACTTAATGGAAGACAAAAATGTACGATACGGTTTGGCAACTATGTGTATAGGTTTAGGCCAAGGCATTGCCACTGTATTTGAACGTGTTCAAGACTAATTAGTTTAAACATGTAAAACCATCTTGGTGATTAAAAAGGCGAACTGATTTTATTCAGTTCGCCTTTTTTATTAGCATCAATTTATAAAAACGTCCTTTTATCAAACAAGCATGTAACAGCGTAATTATGTGATCGGGCGTATTATTAAATAAAGCATTTTGAAACTGCTAAAAGCATTAAGTAAAATAGTTAAATTACACATAAAATTGCGTTAAACTGCCAAACTTATTAATTGCTATACCTAAGCACTCGCGTACACAGCAATCACTTTAATTAAACAGGCCAATTTATTATGAGCTTTGATAATCCCGATCACCAATTAGATGCTATAGGCCTTCGCTGCCCAGAGCCAGTAATGATGGTACGTGCTGCTATTCGCAAAATGAATGATGGTGAAACGTTATTAATAACCGCAGATGACCCATCAACCACACGCGACATTCCGAGCTTTTGTACGTTTATGGATCACACGCTGGTGGCTAAAGATGCAGAAGAAGCACCGTATAGATATGTGGTTAAGAAAGGGCTTTAAAATAACGTAGGTTGGGTTGAGTTTTACGAAACCCAACGTATCTTATAATAATCGAAATAATTTCACTCATCGTATATATCGTTTAACTTATAATCACTCCCTCAGTTACTCGGTAATTTTGAATCTTTGACATATCGATGAAAACTCGAAAAAGGCCAATTACTGGCTTTAGAAACATATTTATGTTTCACAGGGTTGTAGTGGATATAATTAATATGGTTATTTAAGTCTTCTTCATCTCTAATTTTATGCTCCCAATAACGGCGCTGCCAAATTCCACGCTCTCCCTTCGCTATTCGACTTTTATTACAAAATTCTGTTGCTGGAAGCTCTCGAGAAAAGCCTGATTTTATAAGCCGCCAACGCATTGCATAATTATTATCGCCTTTTGGTAATTGCCAAATAACATGAAGGTGATCGGGCATGATAACGATTGCAATCGTCTTTATTGGATGCTTTTTTGCCACCTTTGAATACACACGACGTAATAACTCTATATTTTCCACGAGCAAATGCTGAGATCTATCTTCTAAATTTACCGTAAAAAAATAACATGCGCCCGCCTCTAACATACGTTTATAACGCATATTTTTACCTATAGAATAAACAGATAAATAAGAGTATAGATTAGTTTTGTTAATTATAATCAAGACAATTTTAAGTCAAACTTATCCATGATATTGTTGCACGCTTATAGCAACCACATAAACTTGTGTCTGGCGTAGGTTGTTTAATAACCACCAAAATAGTTTTATTCGCCACACATGTTGGGTTTCGTTTCACTCTACCCAACCTACGACCCCCCCTTGGTGTTAATGCTGAATAAACACTACAACGTCCTTGTCACAAATCCATTAATTCACTCGGGCTGCTTTAAAAATACAGCTATCACTTCTTCGTTATCGTCACTTGTGGCTTATCGTAGTCACTGTAATCAATACTTACTATGTACGTGCCTTTTATTGCTGGTGTGAAACTAAAGTAGTTATAAATAGTATTACAGTCTGCGATAGCTGGCTGGCCGAGTGTTAGTTTTTGCCCTGCTGGTTGTGCATCGCTGTAACCACAGTTATAACCTTCACTAAAATCGGCATCGGCTATTTTAAATTCGTACACTTTACCTGGCGTACTAAATTTAACTTGTGCTTGATAAAGCGCAGGGCCAACTGGCGCAAACTGATACTGGGGTTCTGCATCCCACAATGTAAAGTCGCCACGTAAGTAAATTGTGCGGTCAAGCTCTTGCTGTGGCAATACATCGTTAATCGAAATTTGGCTTGTACAGGCAGTAAGTAAACCAGCAATTGCTAAGGTTAAAATTCGTTTCATAGAAATCATCAATGGGTATCCTTTGCATACAGTGAAAACTAAAAAGCCAGCAAAACGCTGGCTTTTAAAATTGCTAATCGGTGTTATTTTTGTAAAACAGAAATATCTGCAATACCTAAAAACAATCCGCTTAGCTGGCTTAATAGCGCAAGACGATTTTGCTTAACAGCTTCATCGTCGGCCATAACCATTACGTTGTCAAAAAAGTTATCAACACTTTCGCGAATACCTGCCAATTGGCTTAATGCTTCTTGGTAGTTTCCATCTGCGTAAAGTGGTGCAAGGTCAGTGGCAAATTTTGCTACTTGTGATGCTAATACTTTTTCAGCGTCGTCGCTTAATAAGCTCTCATCAACACTACCTTGGCTGGTAATGCCGTTTTTAGCCAGAATATTACCTACGCGCTTATTAGCCGCTGCAAGCGCTTCTGCTGCGTCTAATGTACGGAAGTGGCTTACGGCTTTAACACGGCGGTCAAAATCAA
Organism: Pseudoalteromonas sp. APC 3355; assembly: GCF_030407615.1. NCBI lineage: Bacteria > Pseudomonadati > Pseudomonadota > Gammaproteobacteria > Alteromonadales > Pseudoalteromonadaceae > Pseudoalteromonas > Pseudoalteromonas sp. APC 3355. Next base: position 25,773 of record NZ_JASDDB010000020.1, read on the forward strand.
CAGGTTTAGTCGGACGACGTGCAAGCACTGCTTGAATTACGTCTACTTCAATACCTTCGTCTTGATACCAAGCACGGAAGCGCCCTAGCATAAACTCAAATACGTCAGTTGATACATTTAAGTTAGTTAACTTGTCGCCAAACAATGTTTGCGATTTAGCTACTAGGTCTAAAATATCAAGTGGTAGTTCTTTTTCTACCATGATGCGCAGTGCACCAATAGCAGCACGACGAAGAGCAAATGGGTCTTTGTCACCTTTAGGTGCTTGGCCTATACCAAAAATACCCACCAGCGTGTCAAACTTATCAGCAATCGCTACTGCGCAGCTAATTAAGTTTGTTGGTAAGTTATCCCCTGCAAAGCGTGGCATGTACTGCTCGTTTTGCGCTACGGCTACATCTTCGGCTTCACCATCGTGGCGAGCGTAATGCATTCCCATTACACCTTGCACGTCGGTAAATTCCATAACCATTTCAGTCATTAGGTCAGTTTTACTTAATAAGCCTGCACGCTGTGCTAGGTCTTTATCAGCACCTAATTGCTCAGCAATATAACCTGCAAGTTCACTAATGCGCTCAGACTTATCTTTAAGCGTACCAAGTTGCTTTTGGAACAATACGCTATCAAGCGACTCTAATCGGCTTTCTAGGGTTTTCTTTTTATCTGTTTCAAAGAAGAACTGTGCATCGGCTAAACGCGGGCGCACTACTTTCTCGTTACCAGAAATAACCACACTTGGATCTTTACTTTCGATGTTAGATACAAACAAAAACTTATTTAAAAGTTTGCCGTTTTGATCTAATAACGGGAAGTATTTTTGATCGTCTTTCATGGTGTAAATTAACGCTTCGGCTGGTACATCTAAAAATGCTTCTTCAAATGTTGCCGTTAAAGTAACTGGCCACTCTACAAGTGATGTTACTTCTTCTAGTAAATCTTCATCCATTGCAACAACAGCGTTAACTGCGCTTGCAGCCTCTTCTATTTGTGCTCGAATTTGCGCTTTACGTTGTTCGTAATCAGCAATAACGTAAGCAGATTTAAGTACGTCAAAAACGTCATCTGCATGGTTAATGCTAATTTTTTCTGGGTGATGAAAACGATGACCCTGAAGCTGGTTAGTTATTTGCTTACCAAGAATTTCGCCTTCAAGTAGCTCATCACCAAATAAAATAGTGACTGTATGCACAGGACGAATAAATTGTGTTTTATTCGCGCCCCAACGCATTGGTTTAGGGATTGGTAATTTACTTAACGCTTTAGTGATAGCATCTGTCATTAGGGTTTTAGTTTCTTGCCCTGCTACTTTAGCAATGTGCAATAACCAAGCGCCTTTATCGGTTTCAAGTGTTTGTGCGTCTTTTACTTCAATACCACAACCACGTGCCCAACCCATTGCTGCTTTTGTTGGGTTACCTTCGCTGTCAAACGCTGCCTTTGTTGCTGGACCACGCTTTTCAACTTCTTTGTCTTGTTGCTTAGCTTCAAGCGCTTTTACTTGTAAACCCAAACGACGAGGCGATGCATACCAGCTTACGCCTTGGTGTGCTAATTCTAATGTTTCTAGCTCTTGAGTTAAGTTTGCAGCAAAGGCTTCTGCTAGTTTACGCAGTGCTTTTGGTGGTAACTCTTCAGTGCCAATTTCTACTAATAAATTTTGTGCTGACATTTTACTTATCCTTACACAGCGGGAAACCAAGCGCTTCACGTTTGTCATAGTAACTTTGTGCACACGCTTTTGATAACGCACGAACGCGTAAAATATAACGCTGACGTTCGGTTACCGAAATTGCGTGGCGTGCGTCTAGTAAGTTAAATGCGTGCGATGCTTTCATTACTTGCTCGTATGCAGGTAGTGGTAAGTTAGCTTCAATTAACTTTTGGCTTTCTGCTTCACACTTATCAAACTGTGCAAATAAGTCTTCTACGTTTGCATGTTCAAAATTATAAGTAGATTGCTCTACTTCATTTTGATGGAACACGTCGCCGTATGTTACGCGCCCTAGTGGACCGTCTGCCCATACTAGGTCGTAAATGCTATCTACGCCTTGAATGTACATTGCTAAACGCTCTAGGCCGTAAGTAATTTCGCCTGTTACTGGTGAGCACTCTAAGCCACCCACTTGTTGAAAGTAGGTAAACTGCGTTACTTCCATGCCGTTTAACCAAATTTCCCATCCCAAGCCCCATGCGCCTAGCGTAGGTGATTCCCAGTTATCTTCTACAAAGCGAACTTCGTGAGTAAGGGTATCAATACCCATTGCCGCTAATGAGCCTAAGTAAAGCTCTTGGATGTTATCTGGCGATGGCTTTAAAACTACTTGGAATTGGTAGTAATGTTGTAGGCGATTTGGGTTTTCACCATAGCGGCCATCCGTAGGACGACGACACGGCTGAACGTACGCGCTCGACATTGGCTCTGGACCAATAGACTTTAAAAATGTTTGTGGGTGAAATGTCCCGGCGCCCACTTCCATATCAAGTGGTTGAATAATGACACAGCCTTGCTGCGCCCAATAATCCTGTAAAGCCAGGATCAAACCTTGAAAGGTTTTTACGTCATATTTTTGCATATTTGGCTTTTTACTATCTAAGAAGTAGCGTGAAAATTACCCTTAGTATACCGTGTGTACACTCAGGTTTTAAGCAGTTTGTGTAATTGAAAAAATAAAAAAGGAGCCATTAGGCTCCTTTTTCGGTGTAAGTAAGATTTTTACACGTCTAGATTAACTACGCGTAGAGCGTTAGTTTCGATAAACTCTCTACGAGGCTCTACTTGATCACCCATTAAGGTGGCAAATAATTGATCCGCGCCAACAGCATCTTCAATCGTTACTTGTAACATACGACGAGCACTAGGATCCATTGTCGTTTCCCAAAGCTGGCTTGGGTTCATTTCACCCAGTCCTTTATAGCGTTGAATGTAGATCCCACGCTTAGATTCTGTGATCAACCATTCCAAAGCATCCACAAAGTTATCAACAGGTTTTGTTTTCTCACCACGTTGAATATAAGCACCTTCTTTTAGGATGTTTGCAATGTTAGTACCAGTCACAGCAATGCGTTGGTAGTCACGTGATGCAATAAAGTCATAATGAAGTACATGTGCTTTATCAACACCGTGCTGACGAATATTCACAACCGGGTAATACATATTACGCTCAGCGTCAAACTCTGTGCCTGCATGGAAAATAGTTGCATCTTCATCACGTGCAATCAGGTCATCAACTAACTCTTTTGTCCAAGCAATTACTTTAGCTTCGTTAGAAAGGTCATCAGTTTTCAACTCTGTTTGGTAGATTAAGCGTTCCATTACCGTGTTTGGATATTTACGCTTTAAACGCTCAATAACTTTAACTGTATTTTGGTAATCGTGAACGACTTTCTCTAGCGCTTCACCTTCTAGCGCAGAAGCATCTGCACTTGGATATAAAGCAGCATTATTAAGCGCAAGCGACGTTAAGTACTCTACTAATGCTGGATCATCTTTAATATAACGCTCTTGCTTACCTTTTTTCACTTTATAAAGTGGTGGTTGAGCAATATAAATATAACCGCGTTCTACAATTTCAGGCATTTGACGATAGAAGAATGTTAGTAGTAACGTACGAATGTGAGAACCATCCACGTCCGCATCGGTCATGATGATGATACGGTGATAACGTAATTTCTCAGGGTTATATTCGTCACGACCAATACCACACCCTAATGCAGTAATTAGTGTTGCTACTTCTTGCGAAGATAACATTTTATCAAAACGTGCTTTTTCTACGTTTAATATTTTACCTTTAAGCGGAAGAATAGCTTGGTTTTTACGGTTACGTCCCTGCTTGGCTGATCCGCCAGCAGAGTCCCCTTCCACTATATATAGTTCAGATTGGGCTGGGTCTTTTTCTTGGCAATCAGCTAGCTTACCTGGTAAGCCTGCTAAGTCCATTGCACCTTTACGTCGTGTCATTTCACGGGCTTTACGCGCCGCTTCACGTGCACGTGAGGCATCAATAATCTTACCTACAACAATTTTGGCATCAGTTGGGTTTTCTAGTAAAAACTCAGTGAATTTTTCAGCCATTGCTTGTTCAACAGCAGATTTAACTTCACTTGATACTAGCTTGTCTTTAGTTTGCGATGAGAACTTAGGATCAGGAACTTTAACACTAACAACAGCCGTTAAGCCTTCACGGGCATCATCACCGGTAGCATTGCTGGTTGTTTTAGCTTTTTTGTTAAAGCCTTCTTTTTCCATGTAGTTATTAAGTGTACGTGTTAGCGCTGATCTAAAACCGGCTAAGTGAGTACCACCATCACGTTGTGGAATATTATTTGTGAAACAGTAAATGTTTTCTTGGTATGCATCATTCCACTGCATTGATACTTCAACACTAATACCATCTTCTTCACGTTCGTGAGTAAAATGGAACACACCTTTATGTATAGGTGTTTTATTACGGTTTAAGTATTCTACGAAAGCTTGAATACCGCCTTCATATTTAAAGTGGTCAGATTTATTTTCTTCACGCTCATCATTTAAGATGATGCTCACACCTGAGTTCAAGAATGAAAGCTCGCGTAAACGCTTAGCTAAAATGTCGTAATGAAAATCTAAATTTGTGAATGTTTCAGCGCTTGGCCAAAAACGTAATTCTGTACCAGTTGTTTCTGAGTCACCAATTACAGCTAAAGGTGCATCTGGAACACCCATAGTATAAAACTGCTCATGAAGCTTACCTTCACGACGAACAGTCAGTTTTAGTTTTTCTGAAAGTGCATTTACAACAGAAACACCAACACCATGTAAGCCACCCGATACTTTATAAGAGTTATCATCAAACTTACCACCGGCATGAAGTACTGTCATAATAACTTCGGCTGCAGATACGCCTTCTTCTTCATGGATAGAAGTTGGGATACCACGACCGTTATCTCGAACTGAGACAGAACCGTCTAAGTGAATCGTTACATAAATATCATCACAATGACCTGCTAAGGCTTCATCGATCGAGTTATCAACGACCTCAAACACCATGTGGTGTAAGCCTGTGCCATCATCGGTGTCCCCAATATACATTCCAGGACGCTTTCTTACTGCGTCTAATCCTTTAAGTACTTTAATACTCGACGAGTCATAATTCTCAGACATGGTTAATCCCACTTATCTTGTTATTAGGTTGCCATGTTTCACGTGGAACATTTGTAGTTCTCGTTGCATGGGTTCCACCACAGCAGAAATACTTTCAGATAAAATTGAAGAGATAAAAATTTGAGAACTGCAGTGAGCAAGTAATTGTCCCACTTTCTCTTTTGTATCTTCGCCTAATTCTGAAGGTAGATCATCTATTAGCAATATAGATTGCTTATCTGTCTCTGACTCAATTAAGCTATTTTGCGTAACTTTCAACGCATACAATAATAGCTTCAATTGACCGCGTGAGAATGTATTCTCCACACTGTTGCCAGCGACACTAAAACTAAAATCGGCCTTATGAGGGCCTTTACTTGTAAACCCTTGGCGAGCATCTCGCTCAAAGTTTTGCTCTAACGCATCTGCAAGAGATTCAGTCTCTTTCCAGCCTGCGCTAAAGGTCATTTCTAAATCACGTACAAGCGTTAATTCTGCACACATTTTATCAAAAAATTGCTGCTTAAACCTACTTATATACGCCAATCTTAATTTATTTATTTCTTCAGCCAGTCTAACAAATTCTTTGTCCCAAAACTTAATTTGGTCAAAATAATTCTTGGGCTTAGTTTTTAATAATGCATTACGTTGTTTAAGTACTTTATTAAATGATTGCCACAAAAAAAAGAACTCATGTTCCACGTGGAACAAACCTAAATCTAAAAATTTTCTGCGCTCTTTAGGTCCACCAAAAAACAAAGAATAACTCTCTGGTGTAATAATTTGTACAGGCATAAGTTGAGCGAGTTCTGATATCTTACGGCTCGCCTTACCTTGAATTTTTAAATTGGTCTCACCCGTTTGCGTTTTACTAATACCAATTGGAATTGATAAATCGTGTATTGTTTTACGCCCGTGAATTACAAATTGCTCTTGCTGGTGCGCAATAATACTTTTGTGTTTTGGAGTACGAAAAGATTTGCCATGAGAAAGGTAATATATAGCCTCTAAAAGGCTGGTTTTTCCGCTGCCATTTTCACCATAAATTATATTAACGCCGTTGACTGGTTCTAGCGTCAGCGCCTCAATATTACGAAAATATTTGAGGCTCAAATGACTTAAGCTCATTATGTATTTATAGTCTTATAAACGCATAGGCATAACAACGTACATTGCTTCTTCATCGCCAGCACCTTCAATTAATGCACTGCTGTTTGAGTCGGCTAATGTAAATAGTACGTCTTCTGTTTTTAATGTGTTTAGTACATCTAATACGTAAGACACGTTGAATCCTATTTCTAGGTCCGCGCCTTCGTAGCTTACTTCAACAACTTCTTCAGCTTGTTCTTGCTCTGGGTTATTGGCAGTAATTTTTAATAAACCGTTTGATAGGTTTAAGCGTACACCACGAAATTTTTCATTCGATAAAATAGACACTCGTTGAAACGCATTTCGTAACCATTCTCGGTTAGCTGTAATTACTTTGTCGCCACCACGTGGTAATACACGACGGTAATCAGGAAAGCGTCCATCAACCAGTTTACTTGTAAATGTAAACTCAATATCAATAATACGGATATGGTTAGCACCAAACTGAATTGTTACCAATTCGTCGTCAGCTACCATAAGGCGCATAATTTCTTGCACACCTTTGCGAGGTATAATTAATTGACGTTGAGTGTTAAGCGATTGCGTTAATTGCTTTTGTGCAATAGCTAAACGGTGACCATCAGTTGCTACTGTTTTTATGTCTGTATTATCTACTTCAAACGACATACCATTTAAGTAATAACGTACGTCTTGATTCGCCATCGAAAAATGCGTGCTTTCAAGTAACTTACGAAGCTCTAAACGAGTTAGTTGAAATTCAACCTCACCATCCCACTGCTCTAAATTAGGAAAATCATCAGCTGATAAAGTCGTTAATGAAAAACGGCTTTTACCACTGGTTAAAAGTAATTGGTGCTCTTGCAAGCTTAAAGTAATGTCTGAACCATCAGGTAGACTTTTACAAATATCGAGTAACTTTTTAGCGGGTAACGTTAGTTTTGTATCGGCAATATCATCACCTACAAATACGCCAGAAACTAATTCAATTTCAAGGTCAGTACCCGTCATTGAAAGTTGTCCGTTTTCTACCACTAACAAAACGTTAGATAAGATTGGTAGCGTGTGTTTGCGCTCTATTGCACCCGACACTTGCACCAATGGCTTTAAAAATTGTTGTCTTGATATTGTTATTTGCATAATAAAGTCAGCCCTAAGATGACAATGTTCTTATTAAGTTTTGGTAATCTTCTTTAATTTCGTGGCTTTCGTCACGTAGTGATTTTATCTTACGACATGCGTGTAATACGGTCGTATGATCGCGTCCACCAAATGCGTCACCAATCTCAGGTAAACTGTGATTAGTTAATTCTTTAGATAATGCCATGGCAACTTGGCGTGGCCTTGCTATAGAGCGGCTGCGGCGTTTAGACAATAGATCTGACACTCGAATTCGGTAGTACTCAGCAACGGTGCGCTGAATATTATCTATCGTAACCAGCTTATCTTGCAAGGCAAGTAAATCGCGTAGTGCTTCTTTTACAAAATCAATCGAAATTGGACGACCTGTAAAATTAGCATTAGCGATTACACGATTAAGTGCGCCTTCTAGTTCACGTACATTTGAACGTAATTTTTTGGCGATAAAAAAGGCAACTTCATGTGGTAAGTTAATCTTACTTTGCTGTGCTTTTTTCATCAAAATAGCAACGCGAGTTTCAAGCTCTGGTGGCTCAATCGCGATTGTTAATCCCCAACCAAAACGTGACTTAAGACGGTCTTCGACCCCTTCAATCTCTTTTGGATAACGGTCAGAGGTTAAAATAATTTGTTGGTTGCCTTCAAGCAATGCATTAAAGGTATGAAAAAACTCTTCTTGTGAACGCTCTTTATTAGCAAAAAATTGAATATCATCAATCATTAATGCGTCAACACTGCGGTAATAACGCTTAAATTCTTCTATCGCATTATTTTGCAGTGCCTTTACCATATCTTGAACAAAGCGTTCTGAATGCATGTAAACAATTTTAGCATCTGGCTTGTTTGCCATAATGCCGTTACCTACTGCATGTAATAAGTGAGTTTTACCTAAACCAGTACCACCGTAAATAAATACAGGGTTAAAAGCAGAGCCAGGATTATCGGCAACTTGAGTAGCCGCTGCTTTTGCTAATTGGTTTGATTTACCCTCAACAAAGCTGTCAAAGGTATAATTTTCTTTAATGTTAGATTTGTAACCTGACTTAGGTGCAGGTTCAACAACAGGCTTTTGCTCACGAGGCTGTTGTTTTGTAGAAGCTTGTGGTGCTGATTGCGTTTCTATAACCGGTGCAGCTTGAGCATTTAATAAAGGCTTACTACCTACATCAAAACGTAGTTTTGGTGCTTCAACACCACAAATTTCTACTAATAATTCGTTAATTCTATTTAGGTACTTTTCTCTTACCCAATCAAGCACAAAGCGATTAGGTGCATAAATCGTCAAGGTATCTTCGGTACTTTCTGCTTGTAGTGGTCTTACCCACATACTGAATTGCTGCGAAGGCAGCTCATCTTGCAATACATATAAACAACTTTGCCAAACCGACAGATACACAGTTAAACTCCCAGAGATATAATTTTTATTCCCGCACATCATTAATGATTATAAATCATACATTTATTGCGTTCAAATGGTCCAATAAGCGACCCAAGACCGCGTATTATGAAGGCACTTTATCCACAAGTAAAAGATTGATTTTTATAAAATTGTTGATATCGATGTATAAAACCATTAACAACCTGATTTAAAACAGTTTTTATTTTAGAACCGAAGAGGAGATCATAACAAAATAACACCAAGATCGCGAACCAAATTTACGATCCAATTTTCTTTTCCCCCGCTTTTATTCACTTTTTATACAGGGGCTGTGGAAAACTTCTTATTTATGATGATCCTATCAGATCGCCCTACATGATCTCTTTATGGACCATAAGTAGGCTATATACTGCGAACGTAATTATGATTGACTTTACGTTACTTACTCTATAATATCTCGCGCTCGCAATGGCACCTATGCCAGGATCGCGACCTGTATAGGATGTTTTAACTTTAACCGATCGGATGAGATTGTTATGAAAAGAACTTTTCAACCTAGCGTTTTAAAACGCAAACGTGCACACGGCTTCCGTGCTCGCATGGCAACTGTAAATGGCCGTAAAGTATTAGCACGTCGCCGCGCTAAAGGCCGCAAAGTTCTTTCTGCTTAATTTATAAGTGGAAGACTTTAGCTTTGGCAGGGAGTTACGTCTGTTAACTCCCTCGCATTACTCTCGCATATTTAATGAACCCGCTCGGGCTGCAACTCCTTTCTTTACTCTATTAGCTAAACCAAATGACCAAGAAAAACCTCGGTTAGGTCTTACTGTTGCTAAAAAACGCGTAAAAAAGGCATGCCAACGAAACCGTATTAAACGTCTCGCTCGCGAAAGTTTTCGTTTAAATCAACACAGCATCGATAATATTGATATTGTGCTTATGGTGAAAAGTGGTATTGATGAACAGTCTAATGAAGAATTAACCAAACAACTTACTAAATTATGGCGAAAAATTAACGAACGCTGTAAACCAGGTGCACCTAAACCGCCACCTTTTAAGAAACGCCCAAACAAATCAGCTAAATCTAATAAACAAACCTAATTGCAATAGAATTGCAGGGTTAATTAATGTATCTTTAGCTCACCTTTTAATCATGCATTTAAAATTTCTAATTGAGTCTTTAAATACATGATATCTATCTCACTAAACTTAAGTAGGGGCATAAACATCATGAGGTTAATTAAACCACTTGTTGCTTTTCCTAAGATTTGTTTAGTGTTATTTATCCGCGGTTATCAAAAGTGGATTAGCCCGCTGTTAGGTCCGCATTGTCGTTTTAATCCAAGCTGCTCACATTATGCAATTCAAGCAATTAATTTGCATGGATTTATAAAAGGTAGTTGGTTAGCTTTAAAACGCATATTAAAATGCCATCCTTTACATTCAGGTGGAGACGACCCCGTACCTGAAAAATTAACCCATATTAACCACCAACACGAGAAATAAGAGCTGTTATGGAATCGCAACGCACGTTTTTATTAATTGGCCTAATGCTAGTGTCGTTTTTATTGTTCCAAGAATGGGATAATGATTACAACAAGCCTAAAGCCGATCCAAGTGCCACAACACAAACACTACAAGCAAATTCACCAGAGTCGGATGATTATATTCCTTCATCGTCAGATTCAGGTTTACCTGCTTCAGCAACTTTAGCTAAGCGTTCAGTTATTGAAATCACAACTGACGTTTTTAAAGTTAAAATTGACACCAAAGGCGGTGACATTGTTGAAACAGACCTTCTTCAATACGAAGAGACAAAAGGCAGTGAAACGCCTTATATGCTTCTTGGTCAGCTTGATGGTGGCAAACAATACTTTTCACAAAGTGGCTTAATTGGCTTAAATGGCCCTGACGGTTCAGCTAATGGTCGCCCTACTTATAGTACCGAACAAAAATCATATACCTTAACGGGTGATGAGCTTCGCGTTCCACTTCAGTTTACTGATAGTAATGGTGTTAGTTTTACTAAAACGTATGTATTCAAAAAAGGTCAGTATGACGTAGGCCTAGAATACAAAATTAACAACACTACCAGCGCACCTCTTCAAGTACAGCTATACACGCAAATTAAGCGTACCGTACAAGAAAAAGGTAGCATGGTTGATCAAAACTATTTAGGTGCTGCATACGGTACTGATGAAGAAAAATACGAAAAGTATAGTTTTTCAGATATGGCTGATAAAAACCTAAATAAAAGCACACAAGGTGGTTACGTTGCCTTTATTCAACATTACTTTGTAAGTGCTTGGGTTCCAATGCAGGATCAATCAAATACACTTTATAGCTTAATTACAAAAAGTAATGCCGCTATTATTGGTGCTAAAGATCCCGCTGTAAATATTCAAGCTGGTAGTGAGCAAACACTAACAGCTACTTATTATATGGGCCCGAAAGAGTCAGATATTCTTGAAGCGATTCACCCAGACCTAGACCTAACCGTAGATTACGGTTGGTTATTCTTTATCTCGCAACCTTTATTTGTATTGCTAAAATGGCTACACAGCATTTTAGGTAACTGGGGTGTAGCAATTATTGCCATCACTATTATCGTTAAATCGTTAATGTACCCACTTACTAAAGCGCAATACACTTCAATGGCAAAAATGCGTGCCCTACAGCCTAAAATGGCAGCCCTTAAAGAAAAGTTTGGTGATGACCGTCAAAAGTTCGGTCAAGCAACTATGGAAATGTACAAAAAAGAAAAAGTTAACCCAATGGGTGGCTGTTTCCCTATTTTGCTACAAATGCCAATTTTCTTAGCCTTGTTCTACGTATTCTTAGAGTCTACTGAACTTCGCCATGCTGAATTCATTTTTTGGTTAACTGACCTTTCTGCACAAGACCCGTACTACGTATTACCAATCTTATTTGGTGCGAGTATGTTTGTGACGCAAAAACTTCAGCCTATGACGGTAACTGATCCAATGCAGCAAAAAATGATGACCTTTATGCCGGTTATCTTCTCTGTATTCTTCTTATGGTTCCCATCGGGTTTAGTTCTTTACTGGTTAGTGTCTAACCTTATTTCTATTGTCCAGATGTTAATCATCTACCGTGGCATGGAAAAGAAAGGAATTAAAGTAAGAGGCTAGCGCCTATACCCAAGCCACATCAAGATGCAAAATTCAGCGTTTCACAGGGGCTTAAGATCAAGGCGTTACTTTGCAAGAATGGCAGTCCCTTTTAAAAAGTAACAACGATGAAATTAAGTACCTGTGAAACGCCCAAAGGGTTGGTTTAAAAGCGATTTATACTGCGTTATTGATTTTAACAATAGAACCACTATTATTCTCAATCAATGCCTTGCCTAAATAGCTTTTAACTCCAACTGAAACTCGCATCTTGAGATGGCTTGGGTATATTACTTATATAAAGGCGACTTCGGTCGCCTTTTTTATTGCCTGTTTTTCACCAGAGTATTCGCGAGTGTTTATTTCATAGGTTACAATACCGCCATAAAGTTACTCATCGTTGGCAAATTAATAGCATGATCAATCAAGATACAATTGCAGCACAAGCAACTGCCCCCGGACGTGGTGGTGTTGGTATTATTCGCGTTTCAGGCAGCCTTGCTAAAAGTGTCGCCGAAAAAGTAGTAGGTAAAATTCCTAAAGTTCGTTACGCCGATTACGTGCCATTTAAAAGCCTAGCTGGCGAGCAGCTTGACCAAGGTATTGCCATTTACTTTGCAGGTCCTAACTCATTTACTGGTGAAGACGTACTTGAATTACAAGGCCACGGCGGTCCTGTAGTACTTGATATGCTACTTAAAGAAATTAGTAAAATAGAGGGCGTTCGTTTAGCAAAGCCTGGTGAGTTTTCTGAACGCGCATTTATGAATGACAAGCTTGATTTAACACAAGCAGAGGCCATCGCCGACTTAATTAATGCTACAAGCGAACAAGCTGCCAAAAGCGCCCTACAGTCTCTCCAAGGTGAATTTTCTAAACACATAGAAACGCTTGTAGAAAAAGTAATTCACTTACGTATGTATGTAGAAGCGGCAATAGATTTTCCTGATGAAGAAATTGATTTTTTATCAGACGGTAAAGTATCAGGCGACTTAGACGCCATTATTACCCAGCTTAATACCGTAACCAACCAAGCAAAACAAGGTAGCATCATGCGCGAAGGTATGCGTGTTGTTATTGCTGGTCGCCCAAATGCCGGTAAATCAAGCCTACTAAACGCCCTAGCCGGTCGTGAAGCTGCAATCGTAACAGAAATAGCCGGTACCACTCGCGACGTACTACGAGAGCATATACATATAGATGGTATGCCATTGCATATTATAGATACCGCAGGCCTACGAGAGAGCCCAGATAGAGTAGAACAAATAGGTATTGAACGGGCGTGGGATGAAATAAACCAAGCCGATCGCGTTTTATTTATGCTTGATGGCACTGACACTATAGATACTGACCCGCATAAAATTTGGCCTGAATTTATGGCCAAATTACCAGAAGGTATGGGGGTTACGGTCATCAGAAATAAAGCTGATTTATCGGGTGATATAGTCGGAATGGAGCAAGAGCAACAATACCCGGTCATCAGCTTAAGTGCTAAAAATGCTGACGGTATTGAACTTGTTCGCGAGCATTTAAAAGCCTGTATAGGCTTTCAAGGCGCAACAGAGGGTGGCTTTATGGCGCGCCGTCGTCATTTGGATGCGCTAGAGAGTGCTGCGTATCATTTAGAAACAGGTAAAACACAATTAGAAATGCACATTGCTGGTGAAATATTGGCTGAAGAACTGCGTTTAACACAGCAGTATTTAAACGAAATAACCGGTGAATTTACCTCAGACGACTTACTTGGCAAGATATTTAGCTCATTTTGTATCGGTAAATAAGCACCTTATACAGATATATTTTTATTATAAGAGCACTTAGGTGCTCTTTTTTATGTAAAATATTCACTATAAAATATGTATTTATACCGTCAATCCCAGCCAGTTCTGCCAATAAAATCATACCCAAAGCGATAATTATTACCAGCCAGATCATGTAGATTAGACAGTGAAAAGAGCCTTTAAGTAAGGTATTAATAGCGCACGTAACACCCATTTTAAGGTCAAAACTGATACATATTTCAAACAAAAATACGTTTTAAAATAATTATCCTCCACACAAAAGTTAGTTATAAATAGCTTTTTTATAATTACCTAGCTCATAAAAACTGATGTTATTTGCTCAATTTAAGAGCTAAAACGTGAAGTTCAACACTCTAAAAAACCAACTTTATACAACATATGGACAGACGATCACTGCGGCTTTTTAATAAAAATGACTCGATATTTGAGTGCATCAAACTTTTGATCTACTAATCCATCAGCAAAATACATAAAAAAAGCAGCTATAAATACGCATTAAATTAAATATATTGAGATCACTTATCCACAAAACCTAATTTTTAGCTCAAATAAATAGTAAATTGAGCTACCACACTCGAAAAAACCTAATGCTCTATTAAAAATTATCTGTTTATAAGCTTATTTTTAATTAATTTCGTTAGATCAGCCCAATTAGATCATTTAATAAAATTATTTTCGATCTAAATTTAAGGTTATCAACAACCTTTATATCCACATTATGATCACCTTGTGCTTTTTATGCCTAGATTTACAATTAAGTCTCTCACTAAATAGTAATATCAATAACTTAGCGATTATTAAACAACCTAAAAGGTGTGTTTAAACAGAGCTTTCCCCACTGTTATCAACAACTTGATCAGAAGATTACATTTAAAGATATTTTGTTAAGCCTTATAATATCAACAACTTAAGTAGGCGCTTTAAAATAAGAGTAAAATTAGCACAAAAATAGTTATACAAAAAAGCACTCTTAACTTTACTGTTACTCACACTCAGTTATCATAGGCAGCAATTAAAACCAATGTGATCACTAATATTCATGAGTTCAGTAAATCTTATTGTTGGCAGCCAAATGGGATCAGCCGAGTATGTTGCAGAGCAACTAAGCGACGCGCTTAATAACCTTGGTATTACTACACAACTACATGATCAACCTGAATTTAGCGATATTGATCAGCAAAATACCATTTGGTTAATTTGCACATCTACTTATGGTGCAGGTGATTATCCTGAAAACTTTATTAGCTTTGTTGAAGATGTGACTCAAGCTAATGATTTATCAGAATTAAAATACTCAGTAATAGCTTTAGGTGATACCAGTTATGACACTTATAACCAAGCTGGACGTAATATAGATGCCTTATTATCTCAAAAAGGCGCTATAAAAGTAGCAGAACGCTTAGAGCTTAATATTCTCGATGAAGCACTACCAGAAGACACAGCATTAGCATGGTTAGACTCTTGGATAACCAAAACAGGCTTAAAATAGATAGATCAAGTAAAAAGTTATATATAAAGTTACCCACAATTTACTAATAATTTAATAGATTTTGTGGATAAAGATTGAATAAACTGCTTTTTAAAGCATGCTTATCCATGGGATAAGATCTAACTGATTCAGCCCTGTGCATAAGGTGCCTTTTTGATCAGAGCTTATTTGCTGGATGATCCGATCATATTAACACCTTTAGATCTGATCTAATTTCATGTTTTAAATGAAGATCTAAACCTTATCAACAGAAAAGCTGATCAGTAGTAGTAATAGTAATAAAAGATCTCTTTAAAAGATCCTTTATATTATTAGAGATCACATACTTAGATCTTGCTCTTTGTTTAATCATTTATCTTCTGCCAATTTCTAGGTAGAATACGCTCCCTTTTGAAGTTTACCGGTTTGATTTAAGTAGGATCCCATTAATGATTTTTCACGAAAATTTTGACGTTATCGTAGTAGGTGGTGGACATGCTGGCACTGAAGCCGCATTAGCAGCTGCCCGTATGGGGATGAATACCCTGCTACTGACTCACAATATGGATACCCTTGGTCAAATGTCTTGTAACCCAGCGATTGGTGGGATTGGCAAAGGTCATTTGGTAAAAGAAATTGATGCGCTTGGCGGTGCAATGGCACAGGCCATTGACAAAGGCGGGATCCAATTTCGCACACTAAACTCTTCAAAAGGACCTGCTGTTCGTGCAACTCGAGCACAAGCAGATCGCGCTTTGTACAAAGCAGCTATTCAAACAACATTACAAAATCAAGATAACCTTAAGATTTTTCAACAATCATGTGATGATCTTATTGTTGAAAACGATCGTGTTACTGGCGTAGTAACTCAAATGGGTTTACGTTTTAGTGCTCCAAGTGTTGTTTTAACCGTGGGTACTTTTTTAGGTGGCCAAATACACATTGGTTTAGAAAATTACAAAGGTGGTCGTGCTGGTGATCCACCATCAATTGCATTGGCTGAACGTTTACGCGAACACCCTTTTAGAGTGGATCGCTTAAAAACAGGTACTCCGCCACGTATTGATGCACGTACTGTTGATTTTACAAAAATGGAAGCACAGCCTGGTGATATGCCAACACCTGTATTTTCATTTATGGGTAAACAATCAGATCACCCACAACAAATACCGTGTTACATCACTTACACAAACGAAAAAACACATGATGTTATTCGTAAAAACCTACATCGCTCACCTATGTACTCAGGTGTTATTGAAGGTATTGGTCCACGCTACTGCCCATCAATTGAAGATAAAATTGTACGTTTTGCGGATAAAGATAAGCACCAAATATTTGTTGAACCTGAAGGCTTAACATCATACGAATTATATCCAAATGGTATTTCTACTAGTTTACCGTTTGATGTACAACTTGAGATTGTGCAATCTATTTCTGGTTTTGAAAATGCACATATTTGTCGACCAGGCTATGCAATAGAATATGACTACTTTGATCCACGCGATTTAAAACAGTCTTTAGAAACAAAATTTATCGAAGGCTTATTTTTCGCGGGTCAAATTAACGGCACTACCGGTTATGAAGAAGCGGGTGCACAAGGCTTAATTGCTGGTATGAATGCTGCGTTAAAAGTGCAAGGTAAAGAATCTTGGACGCCACGTCGCGATGAAGCTTACGTGGGTGTATTAATCGACGACTTAGCAACACTGGGTACGAAAGAACCGTACCGCATGTTTACTAGTCGTGCCGAATACCGTTTACTACTTCGTGAAGATAATGCAGATATTCGCCTAACTGAAAAAGGCCGTGAGCTGGGTTTAGTTAATGACGAACGTTGGCAGGCATTTAACGAAAAAATGGAAGTAATTGAGAAAGAAAAACAACGCATTAAAGATACGTGGATTCATAAAGATCACGTTGTTGTTGATCAAGTAAATGCATTACTAAAAACACCATTAACTCGTGAAGCAAGTTTAGAAGAATTACTTCGTCGTCCAGAGATTCGTTATAACGATCTTATGGCTATTGACGGTTTAGGATCTGAATTTACAAACGTAGCAGCACTTGAACAAGTTGAGATCCATACTAAGTACGCAGGCTATATTGCGCGTCAACAAGATGAGATCAATAAGCAGCTTCGTCATGAGCAAACAATTTTACCAAAAGAGTTTGATTACAAAACTGTATCAGGTTTATCAAATGAGGTTGTTGCTAAGCTTATTGAGTCACGTCCAGACACTATTGGCCAAGCATCGCGTATTTCTGGTATCACCCCAGCGGCGATTTCGCTATTATTAGTGTATCTGAAGAAGCAAGGCTTATTACGCAAATCTGCGTAACGATAAGGGTACATAGTGTTACAGCAACAATTAACTACATTGTTAGCGCAAACTGATATTGCGCTAACACAAAAACAACAGCAACAGCTAGTTCGTTACGTCGAGTTATTAGATAAGTGGAATAAAGCTTATAATTTAACTTCGGTACGCTTACCTGAAGAAATGATGATTAAGCATATTATGGATAGTTTAGTTGTTGCACCTCACTTACCCGGTCATCATTATATTGATGTTGGCACAGGGCCTGGCCTTCCGGGCATTGTATTAGCGATTGCATTACCTAACACACAATTTGTGTTACTAGATAGTCTAGGTAAACGCGTTCGCTTTTTAATGCATGTTAAACATGAGCTTGGCCTTGATAACGTAACACCTGTTCAGTCAAGAGTTGAAGAATATCAGCCAAGTGTTAAATTAGATGGCGTACTCAGTCGTGCATTTGCTTCATTACAAGATATGGTTGACTGGTGTTCGCACTTAATTGATCATTCGGGTAAATTTATAGCGCTTAAAGGTGTGTTTCCTAGTGAAGAGCTAGAGTCATTACCTACTGGCGTTAAGTTTGAGCAAAAAATTGCATTAGAAGTACCTAAGTTAGATGCACAACGACATTTAATTATTCTTTCTAAAGACTAGGGATCAGAGACACTGTGGCAAAAGTCATCGCATTAGCAAATCAAAAAGGTGGAGTGGGTAAAACTACAACCGCTGTAAACCTCGCTGCGTCTATGGCTGCAACGAAACGTAAAGTGCTGTTAATTGATCTCGATCCGCAAGGCAATGCGACTATGGGAAGTGGCGTAGATAAGTACGGCGACGTACCAACTATTTACGACTTACTCATTGAAGATAAACCTATAGAAGACGTTATTATCAAAGAAACGTCTGGCGAATACCATATGATTGCTGCAAACGGTGATGTAACCGCTGCAGAAGTTAAATTGATGGAATTATTTGCCCGTGAAGTGCGTTTACGTAACGCACTTGAAAAAATTCAGGATCAGTACGAATTTATTTTTATCGACTGTCCACCCTCTTTAAATATGTTAACTGTTAACGCAATGGCCGCAGCTGATTCTATTTTAGTGCCAATGCAGTGTGAGTATTATGCACTTGAAGGGTTAACCGCATTAATGGATACGATTACGCAGCTTGCTAAGTTAGTAAACCCTAGCTTACAAATTGAAGGCATACTTCGTACTATGTACGATCCGCGTAACCGTTTAGCGAATGACGTATCAGAACAATTAAAACAACATTTTGGCGACAAAGTATACCGTACGGTGATCCCGCGTAATGTTCGTTTAGCAGAGGCACCTAGTTTTGGTACACCTGCTATGTATTATGACCGGGCATCAAGTGGCGCTAAAGCATATTTAGCACTCGCTGGTGAAATGTTACGTAGAAAAGAAAAAACAGCGTCCGTTGTCGCCTAACTTTGAGGTAAAAAAATAACATGTCTGCTAAAAAACGAGGTTTAGGCCGAGGACTCGATGCACTTTTAAGTTCGTCAAAGCCTACACCGAGCGCAAGCAAGGAACAAGACACATCAAACGTGACTGAAGCTGTAAAAAATGCGGCTGGGCCAAATAACAGTGAATTACAAAAACTCCCAATCGAGTTTTTACACTCTGGTAAATATCAACCTCGTAAAGACATGTCCGAAGAGGCACTAGAAGAGCTTGCTAGTTCTATTCGCTCACAAGGTATTATTCAACCTATAGTCGTGCGCCCTATTGCACAAAATAGTTTTGAAATTATCGCCGGTGAGCGTCGTTGGCGTGCAGCGCAAATAGCTAAGCTTGAAACAGTACCTTGTATTATTAAAGACGTACCAGATGAAGCTGCAGTAGCTATTGCGCTAATAGAAAATATTCAACGTGAAGACTTAAATGCCATGGAAGAAGCGGTTGCGTTAAATCGCTTACTTAATGAGTTTGAACTAACACATCAACAAGTAGCAGATGCGGTTGGCAAATCACGCACTACAGTAACTAACTTGCTGCGTTTAAATAATTTAAACAGTGATGTAAAAATTCTGTTAGAACATGGCGACATTGAAATGGGGCACGCTCGTTGTTTATTAGCCCTTGAGGGAGAAGCACAATCAGATGCTGCTCGTTTAGCTGTCGCTAAAGCACTAACCGTTCGTGAAACCGAGAAGTTAGTTCGTTCAATTTTAGAACCAGTGCCAGCTAAAGAAATAGCTGAAAAAGATCCAGATGTTAAACAGTTAGAGCAACAACTCGCTGAAAACCTAGGTGCCAAAGTAGAAATAAATTACAACAAAAAAGGCAAAGGTAAGCTTGTTATTTCTTATACTAATTTGGACGAACTTGACGGCATTTTAAATCGCATTAATCAAGACAATACCCACCATTAGTTTTCTACATGTCTAAAAAGGGACATTTGTAGCTATTTCGTGTTACAAAGCGTCTACTCAAGTTGCAAAACTGGCAGGATTAAGTATAATTTCGCCAGTTTTCACACCCTAACAATTAGAACGCAATAAAGGTTAACTAAACGTGACTGATAAGTTAGCGAGTCCATATCGACTTGCCGTATTAAAGTTAATTTGCCTTCAGGGTGTTGTAGCATTAGTTGCTGCTGTAATTATTTGTTTTAGTTCGGGAGTCAATGCCGCGCTTTCATCACTCGCTGGTGGAGTTGTCGCAGTACTTCCGCACTCTGTATTTGGTCTTTATGCATTCCGACATATGGGTGCAAGTCGAGCAAATCAAGCGTATGCCTCGTTGAAACGCGGCAACGGATTAAAATTTATGCTAACAATTGTATTGTTTGCGCTAGTACTGAAGCATTTTCCGGTAATTTTATTACCCTTTTTTAGTACTTATATACTGGCGCTCTTTACTGGATTGTTCGCACCCGTTTTTTTTAAACATTAACTTTGGGATATAACATGGCAGCAGAAGAAGTTACTCTATCTGGCCATATCCAGCACCATTTGACCAATGCTAAGATGTGTTCGACCGATACAGGTCTCGCCTTCAATAAAGCATGTACGGATAGTGGTTTCTGGACATGGCATATAGATACCCTCGCATGGTCTATCGGTTTAGGTCTTATATTTTTATGGATCTTTCGTAGTGCCGCTAAAAAATCAACACTAGGTGTACCTGGAAAATTTCAATGTTTCATTGAAATGGTAGTAGAGTTTGTTGGTGACAACGTACGTGATACTTTCCATGGTAAAAGCAAGCTTATTGCACCATTAGCATTAACAATATTCGTTTGGATATTTTTAATGAACTTAATGGATTTAATACCGGTTGACTTTTTACCTGCATTAGCTGGTTTTGTTGGTGAAACTGCGTTTGGTATGGATTCACACGATGTGTACATGAAAATTGTACCAACGACAGACATTAATATGACTGCAGCGCTAGCGCTGGGTGTATTTATTTTAATGATAGGCTACTCAATTAAAATAAAAGGCATCGGTGGTTTTATTAAAGAGCTAACACTTCACCCGTTTAGTTCAAATAATACTGCACTACAAATCCTTTTAATCCCGTTTAACTTATTACTTGAACTGATTGCGCTGGTTTCTAAACCGTTTTCATTAGCGCTACGTTTGTTTGGTAACTTATATGCAGGTGAATTGATTTTCATCTTGATCGGCGCTATCGGATTTATGCAATTACCATTGCATTTTGTTTGGGCTGTATTCCACATCTTAGTAATTGTATTGCAAGCATTCGTATTTATGATGCTAACAATCGTATACCTAAGTATGGCAAGCTCAGATAATCACTAATTTTACAACCTTTAATATTTAACTTTAATTTACAATTGAAACTTTGGAGAAAAAAATGGAACTAGTATTAGGTCTTAAGTATATCGCAGTAGCTTTACTAATCGGCTTTGGTGCAATCGGCACAGCAATCGGTTTTGGTAACATGGGCGGTAAATTCCTTGAAGCATGTGCGCGTCAACCTGAGCTTGCACCTTCGCTACAAGTTAAGATGTTTATTCTTGCTGGTCTAATCGATGCTGTAGCAATGATTGGTGTTGGTATCGCTATGGTATTGTTGTTCGTACTTTAATTTTATTTTTTGAACAGCTTACTATTTAAGGAGGAGCGGTTGTGAATTTAAACGCCACTCTTATCGGTGAATTGATTGCGTTTACGGTGTTCGTATTATTTTGTATGAAATACGTATGGCCACCACTAAACGGTGCAATTGAAGCTCGCCAGAAAAAAATCGAAGATGGTTTAGCTGCCTCTGATAGAGCCGAAAAAGACTTAGAACTTGCGCAAAAGAAAGCTGCTGAACAGCTTAAAGATGCAAAAGCTCAAGCGGCTGATATCATTGATCAAGCTAAAAAGCGTGCAGTGCTAATTGTTGACGAAGAAACACTTCGTGGTCAGCAAGAGCGTGAAAGTATCATTGCTCAAGGGCACTCTGAAGTTGAGTCTGAACGTAATCGCATAACAGAAGAGCTACGTAAGCAAGTAGCAACTCTGGCAGTGATTGGTGCAGAACGTATTTTAGAGCGTGAAATTAATCAAGCCGCACATAGTGACATCGTTGAAAAACTTGTCGCTGAGCTGTAATTAGGAGGGTATGAGCATGTCTAATTTGACTACTATCGCTCGCCCATACGCTAAAGCGGCTTTTGAACTTGCCGTTGAGAAAGGCACTCTAGAAAGCTGGAATGATATGTTGTTCTTTGCAGGCCACGTAGCCAGCAATGAACAAGCATCATCTGCTTTAGCAGGTATGCCTACAGCTACTGCACAAGCTGAATTATTTATTCAACTTTGTGCTGAGCAGCTCAACGAACAAGGTCAGAACCTAGTTAAGGTGATGGCTGAAAATGGACGTTTGACAGCTCTACCTGACGTTGCTGAGTTATTTGCTGAATTTAAAGCAGAATACGATAAAGAAATCGAAGTAGATGTGATTTCTGCAACTCCTCTTGTTGCTGCGCAACAAGAGTCATTGGTAGCGGCACTTGAAAAACGTTTCGCACGCAAAGTTAAGCTGAATTGTAGTGAAGACGCGTCAGTGGTTGGTGGACTTATTATTAGGTCTGGCGACACTGTAATCGACGGTACTATTCGCGGTAAATTAAGCCGCTTAGCTACAACACTACAATCGTAATTGGGAAAAAGAGCATGCAACTTAATTCCACTGAAATTTCAGATCTGATCAAACAACGTATTGAGAAGTTCGAAGTTGTAAGTGAAGCTCGTAACGAAGGTACTATTGTATCTGTTACTGACGGTATCATCCGCATCCACGGTCTTGCTGACTGTATGCAAGGTGAAATGATTGAGCTTCCTGGCAGCCGTTATGCTATCGCACTAAACCTTGAGCGCGACTCAATTGGTGCAGTAGTAATGGGTCCGTACGCTGACCTTACTGAAGGCGTAAAAGTATATACAACTGGTCGTATTTTAGAAGTTCCTGTTGGTCCTGGTCTACTTGGTCGTGTTGTAAACACACTAGGTGCTCCAATCGATGGTAAAGGCGCTTTAGATAACGACGGGTTTGAACCTGTAGAAAAAATTGCACCAGGTGTAATCGAGCGTAAATCAGTAGATGAGCCAGTTCAAACTGGTTATAAATCTATCGATGCGATGATTCCAGTTGGTCGTGGTCAACGTGAACTTATCATCGGTGACCGTCAAACAGGTAAAACTGCACTAGCAATCGATGCAATCATCAATCAAAAAGACACAGGCGTTAAGTGTGTGTACGTTGCGATTGGTCAAAAAGCATCTACTATTGCAAACGTAGTTCGTAAATTAGAAGAGCATGGTGCACTAGCAAATACTATCGTAGTTGTTGCATCTGCTTCTGAATCTGCGGCACTTCAGTACTTAGCACCGTTCGCGGGCTGTACTATGGGTGAATACTTCCGTGACCGTGGTGAAAACGCATTAATCGTATATGATGATTTGTCTAAGCAAGCAGTTGCTTACCGTCAAATTTCATTACTACTTAAGCGTCCACCAGGCCGTGAAGCATACCCAGGTGACGTATTCTACCTTCACTCTCGTCTTTTAGAGCGTGCATCGCGTGTAAACGCAGATTACGTTGAAAAGTTCACTAATGGTGAAGTGAAAGGTAAAACTGGTTCATTGACGGCATTGCCAATCATTGAAACTCAAGGCGGCGACGTTTCTGCGTTCGTACCGACTAACGTTATCTCTATCACCGATGGTCAGATCTTCTTAGAAACTGACTTATTCAACTCAGGTATCCGTCCGGCAGTAAATGCTGGTATCTCGGTATCGCGTGTTGGTGGTGCTGCACAAACTAAAATCGTTAAGAAACTAGGTGGCGGTATTCGTCTAGCCCTAGCTCAGTACCGTGAATTAGCTGCGTTCTCGCAGTTCGCGTCTGACCTTGATGATGCTACTCGTGCTCAACTTGAGCATGGTGAGCGTGTAACAGAGCTAATGAAGCAGAAACAGTACGCGCCAATGTCTGTTGCTGAAATGTCTTTGTCGTTATTTGCTGCTGAAAAAGGCTTCCTTCAAGACATCGAAATTTCGAAAATCGGTGACTTTGAAGCAGCTTTACTTTCGTATGCAACTAGCACATACGCAGAGCTTGTGGCTCAAATCAATGAAACTGGTAACTTGAATGCCGAGATCGAAGCGCAGCTTAAAGAACTTCTTACGAAGTTCAAGTCTACGCAAACTTGGTAATTTAGTTATTAATGGTGCGCTTTAGGAAACTAAAGCACACCTTGATTCGGAGAGAGAGTCATGGCCAGCGGAAAAGAGATTAAAAGCAAGATCGGGAGTATTAAAAATACTCAAAAGATCACTAGCGCAATGGAAATGGTTGCTGCGTCTAAAATGAAAAGGGCGCAAGAACGCGTTGCTTCAAGCCGTCCATACGCTAATAAATTACGTGAAGTAATTGGTCGTGTTGCTCAAGCAAATCTTGATTTTACTCACCCGTTCTTAAAAGAACGTGAAGTGAAACGAGTTGGTTATATTGTTATCTCTACAGACCGTGGTCTGTGTGGCGGTTTAAACTCAAACGAGTTTAAGAAAGTTGCACTTGATGTTAAAGCGTGGAAAGAGAAAGGTGTTGATGCTGAATTTGCTACTTTAGGTAGTAAGGCAGCAGGCTTCTTTCAACGTTTTGGTGGTCAACTACTCGCTAAAAAAGCGGGCCTAGGAGATAAACCTTCAGTACAAGACGTTATTGGTCCTGTAAAAATTATGCTTGATGCATTTTCTGAAGGCAAAATAGACCGTTTATTCTTGGTATATAACAAATTCGTTAATACCATGAAGCAAGAGCCAATTATAGATCAGTTACTCCCTTTGCCAAAAGCTGAAGAAGAAGTATCTGCTCACACATGGGATTACTTATACGAGCCAAACCCAGAGGCTATTTTAGAGTCTTTGTTAGTACGCTTTATTGAGTCTCAAGCATACCAAGGTGTGGTAGAAAATGCTGCCTCAGAACAGGCTGCTCGTATGGTTGCAATGAAAGCTGCAACTGATAACGCAGGTGACCTTATGGACGAGCTACAGCTTGTTTATAACAAGGCTCGCCAAGCAGCAATCACACAAGAAATTAGTGAGATTTGTTCTGGCTCAGCAGCAGTTTAATGCTTCGGGTAAAGATTAACGAGAGGAATAGACATGAGTTTAGGTAAGGTCGTCCAAATTATCGGCGCCGTTGTGGATATTGAATTTCCACAAGATAGCGTGCCAGCGGTATACCACGCACTAAGAGTAACAGATGGCGATTTAGCTGGTTTGACTTTAGAAGTTCAACAACAGCTAGGTGGCGGTGTAGTGCGTACTATCGCTATGGGTACTACTGATGGTTTACGTCGTAGTGCTTTAGTTATGAATACAGGTGAATCGATTCAAGTTCCAGTTGGTAAAGCAACACTTGGTCGTATCATGAACGTACTTGGTGAGCCAATCGATGAAGCGGGTCCAATCGGCGAAGAAGACCGTATGTCTATTCACCGTGCAGCGCCTTCATACGAAGAGCAATCAAGTTCAGTTGAGCTTTTAGAAACTGGTATTAAGGTTATCGACCTTGTATGTCCATTTGCTAAAGGTGGTAAAGTTGGTTTATTCGGTGGTGCCGGTGTTGGTAAAACTGTAAACATGATGGAACTTATCCGTAACATCGCAATCGAGCACAGCGGCTACTCAGTATTCGCAGGTGTTGGTGAGCGTACACGTGAGGGTAACGATTTCTACCATGAGATGAACGATTCAAACGTACTTGATAAAGTATCGCTTGTATACGGTCAGATGAACGAGCCTCCAGGTAACCGTTTACGCGTAGCGTTAACAGGCCTTACTATGGCTGAAAAGTTCCGTGATGAAGGTCGCGATGTACTTTTCTTCGTAGATAATATCTACCGTTATACACTTGCTGGTACAGAAGTATCTGCACTTCTTGGTCGTATGCCATCAGCGGTAGGTTACCAGCCTACACTTGCTGAAGAAATGGGTGTGCTTCAAGAGCGTATCGCTTCAACTAAGACTGGTTCAATTACATCAATCCAAGCGGTATACGTACCTGCGGATGATTTAACGGATCCATCTCCAGCAACTACCTTTGCTCACTTAGACGCAACAGTAGTACTTTCACGTGATATCGCATCACTTGGTATCTACCCAGCGGTAGACCCACTTGATTCATCTTCACGTCAACTTGACCCACAAGTAATTGGTCAAGAGCACTACGATACAGCACGTGGCGTTCAAACAGTTCTTCAGCGTTACAAAGAACTTAAAGACATCATTGCAATCCTAGGTATGGACGAGCTTTCTGACGAAGATAAGCAACTTGTATCTCGTGCACGTAAAATCCAACGTTTCCTATCTCAGCCATTCTTCGTGGCAGAGGTGTTTACAGGCGCGTCTGGTAAATACGTATCACTGAAAGATACAATTGCTGGCTTCAAAGGCATTTTAAATGGCGAGTTTGATGAGCTTCCAGAGCAAGCGTTTTACATGGTTGGCTCTATCGAAGAAGCTCAAGAAAAAGCCAAAGGCATGTAACTAGGAGGGTAGTATGACAGCTATGACTGTACATCTTGACGTAGTAAGCGCAGAGCAGAGCTTGTTCTCTGGTCTTGTTGAATCGATTCAAGTATCTGGTAGTGAAGGCGAGCTGGGTGTAAACCTAGGTCATGCTCCACTACTAACTGCCCTTAAACCTGGTATGGTACGTTTAGTTAAGCAATATGGTCACGAAGATGTGTTATATGTTGCTGGCGGTACATTAGAAGTTCAACCAAATCACATCACGATTCTTGCAGATACTGCGGTTCGTGGTGAAGATTTAGATGAAGATTCTGTACAAAAAGCTAAACGTGAAGCTGAAGAACATATGGCGAATTCGTCAGCTGTTGAGTTTGATTATCAACAAGCGGCTACGCGACTGGCAGAAGCAGTTGCTCAGTTACGCGTAATTCAGCAATTACGTCACAAGTAAGCCTATCTGGTTTTGAAAAGCCCACTTTATGTGGGCTTTTTTGTGTCTGTAATTTAAACATGGTGTATCGCTTACTTATAATTGTTAAATAACAGGTCTATCAGACTATTATCTGTGCTTTATCACTTATATCCTTCACCAATCCTCGCTACAATAACGTCATCCAATTAAGTGTGTTTTTCAGTCAAGATTCAGTACGAATAAACTAACCTACTGAGTATCTGCACAAGAAGTGATCTACGTAATCTTCTGCACAAACATAATACTTATTTAGCTAAAACAACGGAAAAAGGAAATTGTTTTAATGGCTCTAACAACTGTTATTCTTGCTGCGGGTAAAGGTACTCGTATGCGCTCTGCTCTACCTAAAGTTTTGCACAATGTTGCAGGTAAACCAATGGTACAGCACGTTATTGATAATGCGATGGCATTAGGTGCAACGACTACAAACTTAGTTTACGGACACGGCGGCGAACTATTACAACAACAACTTGCCGATAACGATGTAAATTGGGTACTTCAAGCAGAACAACTCGGTACTGGTCACGCAGTAGCGCAAGCCAACTCTCATATTAACGATGAAGACACAGTATTGATTTTATACGGCGATGTACCGCTAACAAAACAATCAACTCTAGAGCGTTTATTAGCTGCAACACCTAAAAATGGTTTAGCGGTATTAACGGTAAATTTGGTAAACCCAAATGGCTATGGTCGCATGCTTCGTGTTGGTGGTAAGTTAGTCGGTATTGTTGAGCAAAAAGATGCAAGCTCAGAGCAGTTACTTATTAACGAAGTAAATACAGGCATTATGGCTGTGAACGGTAAGCTATTAAAAACATGGTTAGGTAACTTATCTAACAATAATGCACAAGGCGAGTACTACTTAACAGATATCGTTGCAATGGCTCACAGTGAAGGCGTAGAGATCGCTTCAGCGCAACCAGATCATGCAATGGAAGTTGAAGGCGCAAATAACCGTGTACAACTTGCAGGCTTAGAGCGCGCTTACCAAGTATGGCAAGCAGAAGAGTTAATGTTAAATGGCGCAACACTGGCCGACCCTGCTCGTATTGATGTTCGCGGAAATGTTAAAACAGGCGAAGACGTATTAGTTGATATAAACGTTATCTTTGAAGGTAATGTAACCCTTGGTAACAATGTACAAATAGGCCCTAACTGTGTACTTAAAAACTGTACCATAGGCGATAACGTGGTAATAAAGGCGAATACCTTAATTGAAGATGCAAGCGTAGCTGCTAAATGTACGTTGGGCCCTTATGCTCGCCTTCGCCCTGGCGCTGTTATGGAAGAAGACTCACACATTGGTAACTTTGTTGAGATGAAAAAAACCCGTTTAGGCAAAGGCTCAAAAGCCAACCACTTAAGTTACTTAGGTGATGCTGAAATTGGTGAAAAAGTGAATATTGGCGCTGGTACTATTACCTGCAACTACGATGGTGTTAATAAATCAAAAACTATTATTGGCGATAATGCTTTTATTGGCTCTAATTCATCACTCGTTGCCCCAGTAAATATAGGTGCAACTGCAACAATTGGTGCAGGCTCTGTGATCACCAGTACCGTTGAAGATGACCAATTAGCAATAGCACGCTCTAAACAGCGTAATTTAACGGGTTGGAAACGCCCAGTTAAAAAATAACATAGAGGCTACTTAGGTAGCCTTTTTTATTTTAGTTGAAGTTTAAAGTGCTCTTTATAGCGTCTAGATAGGTTTAGTACTTTACCTGTTGTTAATTTTATTTCACTGTCGCCACTGGGTAGTGGTGTAATAGACTCCACTTTATCGAGTTTTACGCCATGGCTGCGGTGAATTCTACAAAACCCCTGCACTTCAAGTTGTTTACTTAATGCTGTAAGCGTTGCCCTTAACGGATATATACGTGAGCCTATATGTAGGTTTACATAATTACCCGACGATTCAAGCCAATCAACATCCTCTATTTTTATAATGAATTCTTTTCCGAGCTTTTTAACTAATAGGCGGTTTATGGTCGATGTTGTTTGCTGCTCACTTTCTTCAATTGAAGAGGCTTCACCTAGTAACTGCTGCACCACATATTGATATACTTTGATAAGTACGATGAAAAACACAAAGCTTATAGCGTCTTTCTGGTATTCATAAATAAGCTCAAACCAGCTAAGTCCAAAGTTGTAAGACCCCTCATTCAACAAATATATGAATTTACGAACCCCTACCATAATACCAACGTGTAACACGCTAAATATAATAGAGGCACCAAAGTACATACCTAATGAAGCCGTAATATTTTGCCAATTAAAAGATAAGTGTCTTAAAAACCAAATTAAAATAGGGAATATAAGCAAAGTACTCAAGGCACTTGAATACTCCCAAACAAATGGCTCCCACATTAAAAAAGTTAAAGCCCCTTCTCTTTGGGCTTCCATTATTTGGGTTGTAGCGTTTACTGTATTATTAATTAATACGTAAGCACACAGTAATACTGATGCGTAAATACTTTGAAAACGTTGAAAGTGCTGTAGGTTCATAAATGTATGCTTATTGCTGACATGGCACGCTTATCCCTGTATACCACCTTTTATCACTATTGCTTGTAATATAAGCACTTGTAGATAGTTTTAGCGAGAGCTTTAGGTATGAATAACGCATAACATACATAAAGTAGTAAAAGCATGAGCACTCAAGTACAACAACCTTCATTAGTTAATCCGCGTAAATATTACCTTGATTGGCTTAGGATAATCGCATTTGCGTCGCTAATTTTTTATCACATTGGCATGTTGTATAGCGAAAACTGGGGATTTCATTTTAAAAGTAATTATACATCACAGTATGTTGAATATTTAATGTTGGTGTTTTCACCTTGGCGCATGTTGCTCATTTGGTTTATATCGGGCGTAGCACTGCGTTTTATGATTGATAAAGTACGCAGCTTTAAGTCTTGGTTACATTTCGCCTTATACCGCTCTATTTTTTTACTATTACCCTTGCTGGTGGGGTTATGGTTAATAGTGCCTTTACAGCTGTTTGCAGAAATGTCGCAGCACGATGTTATTGATATTAGCTATTGGCAATTTTATTTAGCTTTTATAGAGACTAACAATACGCTTTTTGATAATTATCAGTCTGGAGTGTGGCCGAATGTGGATGTAAATCACTTATGGTATTTGCGCTCGTTGTGGCAATTTATGCTGATCATTATTGTTTTAACTCTTTTTGCACGCTTGCCTTTTATTACGCCTTTAAAAACATTTGTTAAAGGGGATATGTCATTTGGGCTTTTAATTACCTTGCTCACTATTGCCGTACTATTTACAAGCCATTACTTAATTGGCGATTCAATTAGAGAGACTAACGGCTTAATACTGCTACTCGCAGGATACATACTTGCCAAAAACACTTACTTTTGGAACTGCTTAAATAAAAAATTAGTATTACTAGCTTTGAGTTTTGCGGTTTTGTTTGTACTTATAATATTAAGTTATCAGAAGGTGTTTACTCTTCCTCATTTTATTTTAAGCGCTAGCTACAATATTCAACGTGTTGTAGGTGTATTTTTTGTACTTGCGCTCGCTCACCGATTCTTAAATTTTAATACTTACTATTTAAAACAGCTCAATGTATGGGTGTTTCCCTTTTATTTATTGCATCAAAGCATTTTGATTATTTTGTGTTTTTTACTACAGCCTTTAAGTTTAGGGCCTGTTGCTGAACCATTCATCATTATTACAGGGACTTGGTCTTTTTGCGGCGTTATTACATGGGGTATTACACGTATTGATGTACTTAGACCTTTGCTAGGGGTTGCAATTAAACGAGATTATTCCCCGACTGTAAAAATGCTTGGTTATACGGCCGCTTTAATTTTAATTACTCCGCTAGCGTATAAGCTAATTAATTAGGCTAAGAGGCTGTATTAAAACTGCCATAATCTTGTCATGCCTGTGTGTTGATATTTAGCAAATACAATACTAAGGAAAATCACATGTTTAAAAAATCAATTATTGCGCTGTCACTTATATCTGTTCTTACTGGTTGCTCACTTGATGGTGACGATGGCCAAAACGGCCCTCAAGGATTACAGGGAGAACAAGGCACAACTGGAACTAATGGGATAAATGGTGTAAATGCTAATTCAGTATTAAATATTAGCCTCGTAGGAAGAGGAGTATTAAATGCACAAAGTCCAGAAGGTGCCGCTGAAATAGTTGCTTACCAAGCATCTAAAAAATGGATTTACGCTATTAACAGTTCAGGCGATGACGCTGTTATTAATATTTTACCCGCCGATACCTTTGATACTGCCGCACTCGTTAAAGATAACGAAGGGGTTATCAGCGCCACAAATTTAACGTCCGTTATTACGTTGTCTTTAAACGAGCATACCCAAGGCGATGCAAACAGCATTGCTATTGATGAAAATAACAACCTACTTGCAGTGGCAATGGCTGCTGAAAGCACGGGTGATACAGGTCAAATTGCTTTTTACGATATAAGCGGCGACTCACCTGTATTTATTAAAAATATTACAGTCGGATTTTTACCAGACATGGTGACGTTCACCCATGATGGCGCAAAGGCAGTGGTTGCTAACGAAGGTGAACCAAGTGGCGACTACAGCGTAGATCCTGAAGGTTCTATTAGTATTATCGATATAACAAATAATGTAATAGCCGATACAGCAATAAATATTGATTTTAAAGCCTATAACAACAAACAAGCCGAACTAGAAGCGCAAGGGGTCGTTTTTGCAAACCCAAATGGTCGTACTATTAACGGTAATCTAATAAATACTACAGTAGCTATGGATTTAGAACCCGAGTACGTTAGCATTTCTAAAGATAACAAATATGCTTATGTATCTATTCAAGAAAACAATGCACTTGCAATAGTTAACCTACAAGACAACAGCCTTGAGCTAAAGGGCTTAGGCTTTAAAGATTGGTCAAGCTTACAACTTGATGCCTCAGATAAAGATGGCGGCGTTAATTTTAAATCATACCCAGGGCTCTATGGTATGTACCAGCCCGATACTATCTCAAGCTTTAGTTGGAAAGGCGCTAACTTTATAGTCACTGCCAACGAAGGTGACGCAAGAGAATACTTTTTTGATACAACGGATGAAGCAGACTGTATAGCAAAGGGCGGACTTGATTACGATAAAGACGACGGCTGCTTAGCTTATATAGATGAGAGCCGCGTTGAAGACTTAACGCTTGCAGCTAATTTTGATTACTTAAATAACGACGATAACGATATTGGTCGCTTAAAAGTAACAACAATAAAAGGCGATACTAATAATGATGGTCAATACGAATCGCTTTATGCTTATGGTGCACGTTCGTTTACCATTTGGGACAGCAATGGGCTGGTGGTGTTTGATTCAGGCGATGATATAGGTCGTATTACTGCATCGGTTCATGGTGAAGCATTTAACAACAATGAAGATGAAAACAAAGGTGACTCACGCTCAGATGATAAAGGCGCAGAGCCAGAAGCGCTGACTATTGGTAAAATTGACGATCGTACATTTGCTTTTATAGGGCTTGAGCGTATGGGTGGGATTATGGTTTATGATATTACCAATCCATATAATGTGCAGTTTGAAGACTACTTCTATAATAGAGGCTTAATTAAAGACGCTAATATTACAGGCGATTTAGCGCCTGAAGGAATGGTATTCGTTCCAGCTGAGCAAAGTGCCACAGGAAACCCACTCTTAATCGTTGGAAATGAAATATCAGGCTCTATTGCCGTATGGGAAATAGCATCTAAATAAACCTTTAATTTAAAATAAAGCTGTGTGTTGTTTGTTTAACATACAGCTTAGTTTAAACCTTACTAATACCTCATCAATAGATACTTATATTGTGCGTGTTTTTTAAACTAAAAGTATCCTGTAGCCCTTTATTTGTATAGCTTTCATACTAAATTCATTTAATTGTCAAAAAGCTGAAATAAAACATTGACCCCCGCTCGAATCTCCCTATAATGCGACCCCACTGAGACGGGAAACGCCGAAGCATAGCGAGGCACGAACTACTCAGAGAGTTAAATAAAACTTCGGTTTTAAATTGTCGAAAGAAAGTTTAAAACAAAGTGTTGACTCGAAAAATAAAGGGTGTATTATTCGCATCCCTTGAGACGCTAAAGC
>NZ_JASDDB010000021.1:0-54282 GCF_030407615.1 Pseudoalteromonas sp. APC 3355
TATCTCCTAATTGAAATTAAGAAATAGCTTAATCGGTTTGATGAGCTATTGGCAGGTGCACTTTGCTAGACGCTTACACTAGTCTTTATTAAGCTTGGTTTTATACACACAGTTACAAAGTACTGTAGTCTAAAAGATAGTACCCCTTAGGCTAAGCAAATTAAAATAGCCATCGAATATATATGCACTTTACAGTTTGAGCATACCTAAACACTCTGCCTCTAATCTAGGTTATTAAGCAAACAATCTCTTAGTATTGCTAGATTAGTTCATTTATGACCTTATAGAATGAAAAAAGCCTAACAATAAATTGTTAGGCTTTAAAAAGTAACTTAATTTTTACTTAGAAGCTGTAGCTAAAGCTCACTTCATAAATACGGCCAGTGTAATCAACACGCGAAACCGCCTTTTCGTTATTACCCCAGTACTCATAACGTTGCTCATCGGTAAGGTTATAACCTCTTAAATAAGCTCTGAAATTTTTATTAAATTTATATGAAGTGACTAAATCTAAACGACCTGTTGCTTTTTGTGTACGAGGCTGTACACCCAAGAAAGAGTTTTGACCTTTCAATGTTGAATCATCTTTCCAGTTGTATGCAACCCTTACGCTAAACCCGTCATTTTCATAGTAACCAATAGCATTAAACGACTCAGGAGCAACAGAGTATAATGTACTTTCTTCTGTACCATCTTGGTCAATGTACGTGTAGTTAAATACGCCACCAAAACCATTCCAAGGGTACGGTAAAAAGTCTAGTTTTTGCTGAATAGCTAACTCAATACCCGTTAATTCGATGGTTTCATTATCGTTAAACTTCTCATTGATTCTGACAGAGCGGAAGTTTTCTGTGCCATCATCGCCAGTAAATGGTTCAACCTGTGTACAAACAAAGCCACCTGTAGCTGGGTTATCTTCACGAACCACATCGCTACCTAATGCTTCAATAATAAGTGCATCACCCTCTGGACAGCTCTCTCTGTCTTCAAAAAAGCCTGTGAGTTCTTTGTAAAATACGCCCACAGAGATAGCACTACCATCACGGTTGTACCATTCTAACGACATATCGTAGTTGTCTGCGTCGTACGGTTTCACAAAGCTAGCTGGCTTGTCAATTGTAACACTTGTATTGCTGCCTCTGACCTCTGTCGTTGGCGTCATTACACGAAGGTTAGGACGAACAAAACCTTTGCTATATGCTGTGCGTAATACAAGATCTTCTCGTAAATCAAAAGCAAAGTTAACTGATGGTAACCAGTGATCGTAATCGTCACTTATTTTAGTGTCGACTAAAACATCGCCGGCACTACGGTCACGTCTAATACCATTAAAGTCGTTATCAGTACGAACATAGCGCATACCAACATTACCGGTCCACATTACATCGCCAAGCTCACCACTTAAATCGGTCATAACGTAAGCTGCCGCTATTGTCTGCTCAACGTCAAAATTAGTTGCGTATCGCTGTGGATGAGGGCCATCAAAACGTTCATAAAGGCCTGTATCACCCGCTTTAATACCGCCTTCAAGGTCGGCTATTCCATCAGTCAAATCAGCAATGTGAGATAGATTATCAAACGTTCTCCAACCGCTATTGGCACCAAATGTGCCAGGGAAGTTACCGTTAAAAAAGTCGCTTTGTCCATCAGAAAGAAGTGAGTCACTAATCGCAGAGCTTCCTACAGCACTTGCATTAACACCTGCTGCACCTATTTGTTGGTCAAAGTTTTCTAGTACCTCGCGGCTATATCTTGCACCAAACTTAATAGAACCAAAATTTAGAACATCCGCAAAGCCAAAGTCCACATAACGCTTAGCATCAAATTCACCGCTTGTCATTTTGCGGATAGGGTTATCTATTCTACCGGTAATGTAGTGGCTTAGTCGTCTGTTATCATTTAAAGCATCCGCTGTTGTTAAAGATAATGCATTTAAAGCTGTTGGGCTTTGCCAATCTACGTCGTAATTGTAATCATCCCAGCCTGTTGCATCGATAAATGCACGATCTAAATTACCTTCACCAGAATCTAATTGGATGTCGATTCCTGTAGGGACAGTAGCTACATTTACACCATTAACTTTTGTTGTCGCCTTGTGATGGCCAGTATGCCTAAAGTCCAAGCCGATATTTTGAAAATTATTCTCTGACTCAGAATGGGTTAGCATGGCATTAAAGGTCCAATCATCTACAACGTAGTCACCATATAAAAATAGGCCTTTTGCCTCTTCAAAGAAAGTCGTTTCACGGTTTGTAAACAGATACTCGCCATCCGTAATCGCTGTTTTGCTTACAGCATAAACTGGAGTGCCATCTTCAAGAGTGTCGTAGATAAATGGAGCCGTGTTCATGTCTGGCTCTATCATATAAAACCGATCGCTATTTTGCGGCTTATTTTGATTATAGCCTGCGCTAAATTCTGCATCTTGTTTTGTACCACTATCAAGATCACGCTTAGTATAAAGTAAATGCGCACCAACGGTCATATCACTAGTAGGTCGCCATTCTATATTACCCGTAAAAGAAATACGGTCGCCTTCACTATATTCTGATACATTTCTTAGTGAAGAAGGACTGCGAAGTGCGGCGTTCTCAGGAATACCGTATTTTGCACGGTATACGTCAACAGTTTGTGAGTTTACTCGTAAGTTTTTATCAAGCCCAGCGTCGGCAGCACCTATAAGTGGTGCATAATTTGTGAAGTTTGCAGTGTCACGGCGGAATGTCTGTCCTGAACCTGCAGCTTTAAAAGCGATTGCAAGCTCATTTTCAATAAGGTGTTTGCTCATAGAGAACTTAATAGACTCATCCCACTTTTGGGTTAACTCTTCATAACGCCCACCTACACTTACATTATATTTACCATCAGGCTTTGCTAGCGCTCGCTGCAATTGCTTATCGACAGTACCAGCTATTCCGCCAGCTTGCATATCAGCGGTAGGGGCTTTAATAACTGTCACGCCATCGAAAACACTCGCCTCGAATGCAGCGAATGGATTACTTGACCCCACATCATTAAAACTTCTACTTGGTGTCGCAAAGCTCTGTCCAGCTGAAGTAGTTTTGACAAAACCGCCACCCAAACCACGTAAACTAATTTCAGACTGCCTTCCTTCACCAGATCGTTCAATTTGCACACCAGGTACAGCTTGCAGTGCTTCACCTAAATCAAGCGCAGGTAATGCATCAATATCTGAGGCAGAAATAGCATCAACAATAGATGGGGCATCTCGCTTGGTATTTAACGCATTCTCTAGAGAACCACGAATGCCTTGTACTTGTATAACTTCAAAATCGGCTTCAGTTTTTTTAGCTTGAGCCTCTTGATTATTGTCTATAGCTTGTTTAACTTCTTGGGCCAAAATTGAAGGTGCAAATAAAGTTAAAGCTATACCTAACGAACTACCTATTATTTTAGTCGAGGCGAGTTTTTTATTTTCTTTATTAAACATTGTAATCCCCATATACGTTGTGTGTGTCTGCTATTTTTACAAATAAGCCTGTTGCGTGTTTATCAAATTAACAACCTAAACTGCTAATTAACAATACGGTAACACAATAAATAACACTTTCAAATCAAAAATAATCAAAATCAATCTTTTTAGGGCTTAATCAAATAAAAACAATGAGTTAAAGCATTGTATTTTATTAATAGTTTGAGCTTATATTCATATAAGCTATATTTACGGCGATTATAAAACCAATTGATTTAGATAAAAGGGGATAAATGATCATTGATGATTGATTTTGACTTGTTTTAATTACCGGAAATAAAAGTATAAAGCCACTTTTACAGTGGCCTTAATAAGTTAAGAAACTCTTTTTTTGACGTTATACAATTCCATTTTATTCTTGGTAATATCTCCTTTATAGGTGCCAGGAACTAACATAAAGTTAGGATTGGCCTCTTCTGAAGTGTAGAAAATATGGAATATCATCTCTTTAAGTTTACGGTAGCTTTTTGATAACTCAGTTGAGCGTTCAGCAAAACAACGCTGATCAAGCTTATTGAGCAAAAGCTCTCTATCTGCTTTCGATGCACTTTGGTAATTAACTTTAAAACTTGATTGAGCAATTAAATCTATCTGTTTAATAATAAAATTATACTGTTGCTTAGTTTTACTACCAGCCCAACTGTTCATGAGCGCATCGAGAACATCTATAACCTTTGCATCAGTAGCTCCTGGTGTATCTGTTCTGGGTATCATTATTTCAGCCGCATCGCTCAAAATAGTCATTTCTTTTGCAGTAAAGAAACGCCCATTTTGAGAAAAAACAGATAATGAATTTACAGTATTGAAAATAGATGCCCATACAGGGGTAGCTACAAAATATACTGATGCTCCGATAAACAAACGACGACTTATATTAACTTTAGACATAATCCCCCCTTTACACTCGGTCTTTAAAAAATAGTTTAGCTGCATAATCAACAGCTCGAGCAGTAATAGCCATATAAGTCAATGAAGGGTTTTGAGTGGCGCAAGACGACATGCAGGCACCATCAGTTACAAACAAGTTCTTAACATCGTGGCTCTGTGCCCATTTATTTAAAACGGATGTTTTAGGGTCTTCGCCCATACAGGCACCTCCCATTTCATGCACTCGATCGCCAACAGCAATTGGCTTTGTTTCAGGAAATTCATTCACTTTAATATCCACGCAGCCACCTGCAGTCAGTATTTCTTTAATATCTACAGCCGCTTGCTTAATCATCTTGCGCTCGTTTTCTCTTATTCGCGCATCAATATGCAATATAGGAATACCCCATTGATCTTTTTCCGTAGGATGCAACCGCGCATGATTTTCAAACCTTGGCAGCATCTCACCGTACATTATTGCTCTAAAGCGCCAAGGACCTGGTTGGTTACTATTCATTTTAACCTCAGCGCCAATACCTACCTTTTTTGCAGTTGTACCGGTATTGCTGCGGTGCTGGGCTGTACCTTGAAAACCAAATCCTCGAATAAAATCGGTACCTTTTTCTTGTTCGTGTCGATAGTTTGGAATATAGGTAGCAATAGGTCTGCGTCCGACTGAATATTTGTCATCAAAACCAGGTACTTTAGCATCTGCTATAACACCAGAAAAATGATCCATAATATAATGCCCAACAGCACCACTCGAATTTGCAATACCATTTGGGAACGTTTTAGACTTAGAATTTAGAAGGATTTGCACAGAGCCTAATGCTGAAGCGCATAAGAAAATAACCTTTGAGCGATATTGACGTTTTTCTTTAGTATGGGCATCAATCACCGTAACACCCGTCGCTTTACCTGACTTATCATCGTAATCAACTGTTTCTACTATTGCATCTGTTAAAACTGTTAAGTTTCCAGTTTTTTTGGCTGCAGGTAAAGTGGCTGAAAGTGAGCTGAAATATCCACCAAATGTACAGCCTCTATTACAGTATGAGCGAGCCTGACACTGTCCGCGCCCTAGTTCGGTTTGCTCTTTAGTAGGCTCTGTAATATTAGCCGAACGCCCTATAATTAAATGTCTGTCTGAATAAGCTTTCTTTAAGTTCTCAGCTATAAACTTTTCAGCACAACTCATCTCCCACGGCTTTTGAAATACGCCATCGGGTAGCGTATCTAAACCATCTTTATTTGCAGATACACCAATAAATGACTCTACGTAATCATACCAGGGTGCCAAATCATCGTAGCCTATAGGCCAGGGGATACCATTTCCATCTTTTGCATTAGCTTGAAAATCTTTCACTCCCCATCGAAGGGATTGCCTTCCCCACGTTAACGATCTGCCACCTAATTGATAACCTCTTATCCATTTAAATGGGCTTTCTTTTGGATAAGAAATAGGGTGCTCTTTGTCATCAATAAAAAACTGTTTAGTGGCATTTTTGAAATAACCTTTGCGCTCAATCATAGAGTACCGTCCCTCCTCACTGAGAATTTCAGGGACTTTGTTTCTGTTCTCAATTTGCCAAGGCATTTGCATATCAGTATATTCTGGGCCTTGATGCTGAATATTACGTCCACGCTCTATTACAAGGGTTTTGAACCCTTTTTCGCAGAATTCTTTTGCCGCCCAACCACCTGTAATACCTGAGCCAACTACAATCACATCATACATAGAGGGTACTCCATTTTATTGTTTTAGTTCTTCAATGAATATATTTTTAAATCTAACTACATTATCTCTGAGGCCTAAGCTTTTATATGATTTGCTGCCGTGATGCTGAAAACCTATTACACCTTCATCGTCTTTAATGTCTTCTACATGGGTGGTAAGTACATCATTGAGAAAGATTTTTATTGACGAGCCGTCACAAACAATTCGCAACGAATTCCATTCGCCCGGTTTATAAACTTCAGCTTGCTGCTCTGACCAAACGGGTAAGTGACTTTTTATAAAGTCATCATCTTTATGAGACCTTTGAGGATGTTCTGGGTACAGCCACTTTCGTCGACCTTGATCAAATAGCCCTCCGCTCCATCGGCGTGGGCTCGGGTCTATTTCAGCTTGATAGCCAACAACGCGTTTACCGTCTTTATCTTGCTCAATTTGGCCTCTAAAAATAATACCCGAATTACTATACTCATCAACATTCGGCATTTTTATATCGGCAGTCAAAATAAAGTTGCTGTAACGCTGCTTTGTAGTTAAAAACCAATTGTTAGATGAAATTAAATGCAACTCACCATCTATGAAGCGTGCTTGCCCAAACGAGTAAACATTATCAAAACGGCTAAGCTGAGGGTCTAGCAAATCAACTCTTTGCGTTGTTGTACATGCTGTAACCGAAAAAACAAAAAATATAGCTAAATATGATTTAATACCAGTCAACGTATTCTCCTTACTAACACTTTGTCGCGATATACTTAAAAGCAGATATAAATAACCTGCATTAAAAGTACTTTTTGGAAAATCGCTTTTCACTAAAGTCCTATCGTTTAGTGAAAAGCGATGCTTAACCTGATGTTAGTTTTCAAACAATACATTAAATTCAGTAATATCAGGCCAGTTACCAATTGCTTTTAATTTAACAAACCGCCCTTCTCTATAAAAAGTAGTTGTACTTGGCTGATTGTTAACGCCTCTGCCCTTATGCTTTGCTACTTTTTTATATCGACCATCAATCGTTTCAGATACATAAATTTGATACTTAATTGCTTTATCGTTCGCAGTCCAAAGCTGGGTCCCTGTAATAGATTTTAACTCTCCTAAATCAATAACTATTGATTGAGTTCCATTTTTGTCCGCACGCCAACTTGAACTATCAGAAAGGTCACCGTCTAATACATTAGATGCAGGGTGTTGTTCCATCTCAGAGGATACAAAAACGAGGGCAGGGTTTACTAGCAAGCGCTTTTCTGCGCTTGAAGACTTTCCTTTACTATCCGTTGTTACCGCTTTAAGTATGTACTCACCCGCAGCTAAACCAATTAGCTCCGAGGAATACTCTTCATTACCCCAGGTAAAAGGAGGCTGCCAAATATCACGGACTAACGTACCGTTTAGATAAAGCTCTACCCGCTCTATATCAATACTACTTAAAGCCGACTCACTATGAACCGATACACTTAGAGACTCATATCCTACTGGCACTTCTATCTCGGGTTCTAAAAAATACACATTTGGAGCCGGTGTTTCTTCTACGATAAGTGTAATACTCGCTTGCCCTTCTAAACCTTGGGTATCTCGTGCAATTGCAGTGATAGTATGGCTTCCCACCCCTAAAGGTGACGGATTTGGCTCGTGCCTTTCTAACCAACCCATTGCACCTAGTTCATAAGGTGCATATGAATGGCCAAAATTCCAGACAGGTTTTGTGTCGGTACGCACAAACTCACCATTAACATATAAAGTTACAGATTGAATATCGCGATCGTCAGGTGATACAGCATCTATTGTCACACCTAACTTTTCGTATCCTTCAAAAACAGTAATGGTTTCATTAGGGAAAGAAACCACTGGCGGTTTAGGCTCACCTTCAACGTTAAGAGTCATTGTCGCAGTGCTATAAGCACCTTCACTATCCAAGGCAACTGCTTTGAAGGTGTATATACCTGCACCGAGTGGTGACGGGTTTTCCGTATGGGATTCTAACCACCCCATAGCACCTGTTTCGTGCGGTTTAAACTTGTGACCAAAGTTAAAAGGGGCTTTGTCATCTGTACGTATTAAATTATCGTTAATATATAAAGTGACAGATTCAATTGTTCTATCAGCAACAGGACTTGATGTTTGTAATGTAAATGTAAGCTGCTCAAAGCCCTCTTTTACAGTTAGCTCGTTATCAGGAAAACTAATGGCAGGAGAGTTAGATTGAACTACTAATTGCATTGTTGATGAGCCAGTATCACCCTCGCTATCAGTCGCAACTGCTTTAAAGGTATGATTTCCAGCCGTTAGCCCTAATAACTCTAGTGGCTTGTTTTTGTGTCCCCATACAAAAGGGTCTGCGCTATCTGAGCGAATAAGCGTATCGTTAACGTATAAATCAACTTTGTTGATTGTGCGTTCAGCTATTGGGCTTACTGCAGTCACCTTAAATGATAATTCACTATAACCTTCCTCTACAGTAATGCTTGTCTTCGGAAACGTTACGCTAGGAGAACTAGCTTCACCTCCTATGTCTAAATCTATTACCTGTAAATACAGTGGTAATGCACTCCCCGACCCACGTTCCATTAAGTAGTAGTAAACTTTACCGTCTTTAATATAAATGGTGCCATGATCAAATACCGGCCCATCAATGGCCTCGTAAACTCGCGTAAAGTTATTGGTCCCACCTTGAGCCTTTTCAACGTAAGGTCGTCCATTATTTAAACCAATAATATAGACGTTATCACCGGCTGTATAAATTTCACTTGCGCCAACAAATTCTGTCGAGGTAATAAACTCTGTTGCGCCAGCTGGCTTGTATGAGTGTAAATATACCTCTTGATAATCAGCGCGATTTCTATCAGTTGAGCGAACTTTACTAATAAAATGCACGTCTCCTTTTTTGGTTACTGTCCAATCAAAGCTACCTACAATATAAACTGAATTAGCTTCTTGATGATCTATATAATCACCCGGTTCTAATACTTTGATTTCATCAGAATTTACCAGAGGCCAAGTCATTGGCTCACCTTGATGGTTTTTCCATTCACCTATACCATCGGGGTGGTCTGAATAGGCGTAAAAAACACCATTTTGATACTTATATCTATCATTATTGTCGTTACTACGCTGCTGATAACCCACTCGAAGTTTGCCATTAACATACTTCATGTTGCCATAGAGGCCCCAGTTATAAGCATTTCCATAACTTTTCTGGTTATTGTGATTAAATTTTGTAAAGCTTGACCATTTTTTAGCTTGTGCATCGTAACGGTTGAACACATAAGCACCGTTGTTATTTCCACCTAAGCGCATGTATAGAAGTAATGTACCATCTGTGTTTGTAAAAAATTTAGGGTAAGTTAAACGCGCAAAATTTGCTTTATCGGCTAGGTTGCCTGTCATGGTTAAGTGTTTGTAGTCATTAGCCCCTTGGTTGACACTGCTGGTGTCTTTAACAAACTTATCGAGAGTAAACTGCTCATCAGGTAAGTCAGCAACTCCTGTTTCGCTAAAAGAATAGCGAAAAAAATCATCCTTAAACTTACCGCCATGATTATTATCGTCGTAGGCGTGCATATCGTAAACCATATGAATAGTGCCATCGATAGGGCTCACTGCTAAGCCAATTGTGTTATGTGACTCCCCAACTAAAGGGTCCCCCCTAAAACCTGTATGACGATGTGGAAATTCAATGGTAGCCAAAGTTCCAGTTAATGTGTTGTAACGGCTCAACATAACGTTACGCTCTTCCTTGCCACCTTTATACCAAGTCATAAATACAAAATGTTTATATGCTTTAACAGCATCACCATGTGCCGAGATGTTTCGACCAAAAAAGAAGTCGTATTCGGCACCAGTGCTTGGGCTAGCCACATTGCTAAAATCTAGGTCTTGTCCATCAAAGTGCAAACCAGTGTCTGAAATTTTAACTTGTTGCTCTAATTCAACTCTTGCGTGCCCTGAGGCAGCATAAAATGCAGAAGTTAACAAAAGCAGAGATGAAAGCGTGTGTTTCGCTTTTATTGTGTGTTTTTTCATATTGCTCTCTGTTTATCGATGTTGTCTAAATGAATTGTGTGGATTCAATTGTGTAAACTGTTTTGAAATATTTAGATTTAACTTATAGAGACGCCTTTACTATTTTACTTTCGTTAATAAAACTATAACAAAAAAGCAAAAGCGATCAATATAAATCAACATCAATCAAAAAAGGACATCAGTCTAATATAAAAATCTATTAAAAGAAGGGAAGCTAACGAGGACTGATAATGTACGTAAACAGCACTGCTTTATGTGTATAAGAGTAATTTAGGTATTATTTAAAAAGGTAGGTAGGCAATACCTACCCATACCACTGTAACTATTCGATGTTACCCGCATTTAGTAAAATTTTACGTAAATAGATTTTGCATTTCTAAAGATATCTAAGGGCCTATTTCTCTTAGCTTACCTTCAAAACTATTTGCAAGCTCCATAAGTTGGCGGGCGTTACTATATTTTTTTAGATTTTGTTTTAACTCATTAAGCGCTTTGGCAGTTAAACCAGCATTATCTAAGGCTAAGTAATATAAATATGCGTATTGCACATTGTTAGGTTCAAGCTCCATCGATTTTTTAAAATACTCTATTGCTTCAACTTTTTTATTACTTCTTATTTTTGCCATTCCATTTGCATAATTTAATGCAGCAGAATTAGGTATTGCAGCCAACCCTTGATCAAGCAAAGCCTGCATTTTTTCTTGATTCCCTTGACGAAAATAAATATCAGACAAATTTACATAGTTAGGATCAAAATATGGGTCTACATCAATACCTTTTTTTAAATACCTAATTGCCGATGTAACATCTCGCTTATTTAATGCGAGCATACTTTGATTAATATGACCTTCTCCACGCCAAGAGTTAACTTTATTGGACTGTGCCAGCTCAACAATAGCCTCACTGAGCTCGCTCGATGGATTATTTTGATAACTCAGATTTTGTGCGGCGGCAACCCTAACCGCCTTAAATTTATCTGTTAACAACTTGCTGTAACTTTTAAAACGCTCACTTTCAGGCAGCATATAGCCTATTTTAGCAATCGCTAATCGTATAAGTGGCAGTGGCGAGTTTACCCACCTAGATATAATTGCATCATCTATTACTGAACCAGTGCTTGCCAAATAAGTAATTGCACTTGCTCTATCAATTTCACTCAATGAAGTATCATTAATCAATCCAAGGTGAATATTTAACGGCACACTATTGGCCGATCGAAGTGCTAACATTGCATGCTCTTTGTTAGACAACGGAGCGGCCTTGCCATGCCAGCTTTCTAGCGCAGTGTTAGCCCATTCATTTGTTTTATCATCGTGACACTGAGTACACGCATTGGGCGTATCATAAATGATAGAAATATCAGGGCGCGGGATTTT
The DNA here is from genome assembly GCF_030407615.1 of Pseudoalteromonas sp. APC 3355. Lineage (NCBI taxonomy): Bacteria > Pseudomonadati > Pseudomonadota > Gammaproteobacteria > Alteromonadales > Pseudoalteromonadaceae > Pseudoalteromonas > Pseudoalteromonas sp. APC 3355. Next base: position 11,492 of record NZ_JASDDB010000021.1, read on the forward strand.
AAAACTATGATCTCTTCTATCATCTACCCCCATATACCTATTAGTAGGCATATGACAATTTACACATTGGCTACCTTGCGACGCTTGCTTATGCCGATGGTGCTTGGGCACATCATATTCACTACTTTTATGGCATTGAAGGCAAAGGCCATTCGTTTGTGATTTAATTTTCATCGTGTGTTTGTCATGACAATCCAGGCAATTTACACCGGCTTCATACATTTTACTTTGCTTAAAAGAGCCAAATACATATACCTCTTCTTTAATTTGGCCATCAGCATGATACAAATTTGGCTCTAAGAAAGAGGGGCTGAATTGATCTAAAAAATGCTTATCACTACTAAAACCATCAGTTAACGGGCTTCGCAATGAATGACAGGCATAACAGGTTTCCATAAAGCTGTTATCACGCTCTTCACCGTGCCAAGTAGCAATGTTGTTATTCCCTGTTATTTTCCAACCAGACATATTGGTCGGTTTCACCTTATTTATTTTTGGTAACGGGTTAGTTTTGTGATCTTTTGATAGGTCAGCATGGCAAGAAGCACATCCCACATTTATATTTGAAAAGTGCGTATCAAACACATCTTTTTCTACATCATAATTACGCTCTAAATTATCAGAATGGCAATCTGCACACATCCCGTTCCAATTTTGTAAGGGCTGTAACCAATGTAAGCGATCATTAGGCTTTACATCTTCACTTTCATAATTTGCGTACCAGCGCTGCCCACCTTCTTTAGCATCGCGGCTATCCCAAGCAAAAGGGAAAACTTGGTATTTCCCCTGCTCTACTTCAATAAGATATTGCTGAAGTGGGGTAAAACCAAATACATAGCTTACTTTATAAGTCTGCTTTGTATTATTCTCAGTTAAATCGATTAAAAACTCATTACCTTTAGTGTAAAACAATGCTTTTTGAGAAAAGTGTTCAACTGTTACGTTGTTAAAATCACCTAGTACTTTGTCTGTTGTTGCTTTGGCCATTGCATTGGCATGATGAGACTGCTGCCAATCAGACACCTCCTTGCTATGACATGAAGAACACTCCTCATTAGCAATAGAAAAAAAGCTGCCCATCAAAAGCGTTACAACTACTATAATCTTGAGTATTTTTATCATTTTTTTCTACTTAAAACACTAATGATGTGAGTTAATAATTGGGTCATAATCGTATATAGCACTCTCGCTTTCGCTAAAACCTATTCTATGAGCAACGGCTTTCACAGATTTTGCTCGCTCCAATTTAAAAGGTCCTTTGTATAATTGCCAAAGCTCAGGTGTATTGGTGTTGCTTAATTGATAAGAAATCACCGCACCAGGCGTTGGACTACTTAAATGCATTATGCCATTACTAAATTTAAATTGTGGCTTTGCGGTTTCTGGCTGTAACTCACTTCCTGCCCAGAGTTTTTGAATAAGTTGAGCTTCAGGAAGGCTTGGATCATCGTTTATTTCATTTAACCAACGGTCCATTTCATCACTAAGCTCAGAAACCACTTCTTTATAGCTAGGGTCGGTAATAATATTATTTAGCTCATGGGGGTCATTGTTTAAATCAAATAATTCTTCAGGGTCTTTTTTATCTCTAAACCATAAAGCTTGTGCCGGTGTAAGTTGATCTGCATCTCGTAAACGCAATAGCTCTTGCATGGTAGGTATTTTTTCACGATAAGCCACTGGCAAATAATAGCTTTGCTCTGGTCGGTAGTTTCGAATGTATTTGAAACGTTCATTTCTTACGGCACGAATAACATCTGTAAAGCCATCAAATCTATCCGCCGCAGCATGAATATACTCTCGTTTGGCAGTTTGTTGTTTGCCTAAAAAGTTTCTACCTTGCATGTGTGTAGGTTTATCTATACTAGCTAAGTTCAAAAGTGTTGGCGCAAAATCAACAAAACTGACAAGTTGATCATCTTTTTCTCCTGCGTTTTTAGCATTGGGATAACGAATTATAAAAGGCACCTTGAGGCCACTGTCGTACACTAATCGTTTTTGTCGTGGTAAGGGGCCACCATGATCTGAATAGAACATAATAATTGTATTATCGTATAAACCATCATCTTTCAATTGCTGTAATACCGCAGCAATCTGTTTATCAGTTTCAGCTAAATTATTATACATTTTCCAAAAGTCACGCCTTACGAGAGGCGTATCTGGTAAATAAGGCGGAATAGGGAAATCAATATCTTTAGCTACGTGAACAGGTGTCTCAGCTTCTGATGACTTAACAGCATGATGCTGCGGCAGTTTTGCTATCTTCTTTCTATCGTCAGAAAAGTAATGCCTGGACTCTATTTTTCTAAAACCATATGGTTCGAACAATCCTGACTCGTGTGTTGTAGTAAAATTAACAACCGCATAGAAGGGCTGCCCGGGTTTTCGATTACGCCAATGCGCATAAGGCCCGCTTTCGTCCCATGCAGCTTTGGGCGCTTTAAATTGGTAATCTGTTTTTAAATTATTTGTTGTGTAATATCCTGCTTCGCGAAGATACTGACTGAGCATTTTTGCATTTACAGGCGGAATTGCTTCATATTTTGGTAAGCCGGTTTCCTCTGTATTTGACGTTGTACGCATATTATTTGCGCCAAATGATGAAGGGTACATCCCCATAGCAATAGCAGCACGGCTTGGTGCACATACACCAGAAGTTGAATACACATTTGTATATGTAACACCTTCATTTGCTAGTTGCGTGATCGTTGGCGTCTTTATTGTTTTATCACCGTACGGTTCAATGATTGGGCTCATGTCTTCCAGCACTAACCATAAAATGTTGGGCTTTTCAGACACATCATTTTTTACAGTACGACCTTCTACTGCATGCAACCCACTGACGAAAAATAATAAAACCCACACAAAAAGCTGCCTGTAACTTAATTTTTTACAATTCACTTGCTACCTCTTTACATTATTTTTTATACGGTTAGCTATTAATGATTACGAGCAAACTATTTACCCCTGACTCACTGCTGCCCGAGACAATTCATCAATCATTTTTGCTAAGTACTAGTGCACGCCACCTGCCTCTGGCAAATGCGGTGCCTCCGTTTTCAGGAACCTTTCCATTTGTAACTGCTTTAGATGAAACTCGTATAATGTCGCCTTTAGTTAATTCAACGTCCTGCATATTGAAGTATATTTCTTGGTAATCAGTGGTTGTTTCTGGATTGGTAAATCGACCAATTTCTTTATTGTTTATTGAAACAATATATGTCGACTCTCCGTCAATTTCAGTAAGTGTAACCAGCTTCAGGGTATAATTGCCCACCTCTTTGGCCTGTACGTTATATTCTGCGTGCGCAAATTTATTTCTGTAGGCAGTTTTCACTGCATTTATAGCAAGAGCATTCTCTGCTTTATGCTGGTAATAGGGAATTTCACCCGTATTTTCGATCGTGAAGTCATCTATGGCGTGTAAAATCCGCGAGTAATCCGATATCTTAAACAGTTGTGTTTTTTCTTGTAGTGGCTTGGGATTATTGAATGTTTCTGATTTATCTTTGTCCGCAGGTATATAGCTCTTGTCTTTAGTTAAGAGCAGTTTGTCGAGCTCAAAACCATCTTCACGCATTGATACCATAATGGTGTGAACACCTTTATGGGGTATATCAATATAAATGGTATTGGGAGTACCGCAATGGTTGGTGTTTACCCGCTGTGCAGAAGACCATGTCCAAGCATGTTTACCCTCACATAATTGCAAGCGCTGCGATGATGCTGGCCATTGCCCATTTATGCCTAAATGCACACCATTATCTTCACTTCCAGTACTGTATGCTCTTGCCCAAGCGTAATATCTTCCTGGTGTTTCAAAATAAACCGGATAACTAAGCACTGCCATTGTGCCGGCATTGTTTGTGAAGTTATCGTTTCTAACTAGCGGTTCATGATGATTGCTACGGGTATCAGGGAGTACTTCAATATAAGCCCCGTTACTTGCATCATGATAATGAGCTTGGTCTGCATCAGCAAAATTATGAGTAGCTGTATTTTTTGAAAACACCAGCCATCGCCTCTTATCATCTAGGTGTTGGGCTGAAAAATTTTCTGCTTCAATCACCACGAAGCCTGAATCTTCATGATAAAACGGCCCCGCATTAATATTTGTGGCTGACGCTGCAAAACTAGCGATTACTATTGGTAAATTAAAAAGCTTAGATTTCATGTTTGAGAGTCCCATGCTTTAGCTTTTACTAATCGTATCTAACAGTAATACTTCTTTTATTTCTTTTGGCGTTGAATGTTTATTGCCGCCATTGTCAGCACCTGTTATCCACCAATAAATCATTCCTGCATCCGAGCAATCAAATTTATTAGACTGAAATGGCACAACACCGTCCTTCTCAGCATAGGCCATCATTTCCCAAATAAAGGCTATACCACTGTCTGGATGATTTTTGGCCCAATCCCAATCAGCTATAGGCCCTTGGAGTCCAACGTTTTGATCTCCTATTTGGTGTTCTTTCACACCAAAGTCTAAAATTTGCTGCCAAGTGAAAAAGTCACCACTGTTATCATTTGCAGGGTGATGCGAAACAACATGAACATGTTGCACCTTACTTTTTTGTGCAGCTTCCAACGCATATCCTATAAGATCAGGTTCGCCCGCTTCAATTATCCAAAGCGGATTCTCAATAGACGATGCGTTGATTGCATCAACTAAGTCTTGTGTTGCCCCTACTTGATCAACCCTGCAGTTATAAAAATCACGTAAATGATTAAATGGTCCAAATAAATCAATACCTCTGCGACTTAGTTCGTCTAGTTTATTTTGTCGACGCATTTCATTTTCGGCATCAATTTGATATCGAGCTTTGTTTCTAAAAGGGTCTAAATCACAAGAGTGAGATAAATGAACGAGTCGGCTAGATAAGCCCGTATCTTGTAAAAGCGCCAACATGACAGGTGTTGCACCAATATCATCTGGATCAGGAGAGTTACCATCTATTACTATGGCCAAGCGGCCTTTAGGAGGGTTCAGTGCTTCAAATTTGCCTTTTATCGTTTGCTTTGAAGAATCTACTTTTTCTTTCCCCTCCAAAAGTGTTGCGTTATGACTACATGCTACGCTTAAAAAAGTGCTTAAAATAATGCAAGGGATTAATAGTTTTCTCATTGTTTATTTCTCTATTTTGATAAAAGTCGGTAATTTGTAACAGCTATTTTTATTGACCTAAATTGAGTAAATATGATTGTAATTGAATGACAGCAAGTTGACAAACTGTTAATGCTTATATTTTGAGCACAACCTTAACTAGACAGCTCCCTTAAGCCCAAATTGCCCAATGAAAATAACTGCGTAATGCAGACTAAGAAGCTTGAGGCAAGTGATTTTGATTTAACAACAAAAAGGTGGGGAGAATATGCAGGTGTTATAAAGTGATTCGATAAAGAAAGTAATTGCCAATGAAGCAAAGACATACCACCAGCTGAAATCAGTAAAGACTTGATAAGTGATCAAAAGCGCTGTAAATAAAAATAGCCCTTAAGTTAGTACCAACTCAAGGGCCATTATTTACCGTCAGCAATTAAATGCCAACCGGTTATTAAGCTAATAAAGACTTAACGTAATCAATTAGGTCTTGGTCTTGGCCATTCTCAAATAAACACGCTTGGAACCGCTCACCAGATACTGCGGTTTTAACCAGTTCTTGATCAAGGTTCTTCAATGAATCAACATAGCTGCGATTCACTAAAGCTGACTTCACTTGCGTTAGAATTGAGGCATTTTGAACCTGCGGCTCTCTGCGCTCAACAGGGTAACCAGCACCGCGCTCACCAGTCAGTGCTTTTTCAAAGATATAACGCGCATTTAATTCAGCGCCCCAACCAAACCCTTTAGCAAACGGCAGTGCTAACGCGTTACCGTTATTAACTTGATTAAACAAAAAGGCATCAGAAGGGTCAATACAATAGCCACAAAACACACCGTCGTGAGCGTTCAACGACATCATTGCACCTTGGCCTGTACCACAGCCCGCGAATACAAAGTCAACAGCTTTAGCGTTAAGTAAAATGCCCGCCATAATACCTAAATGAACATATGTTAGGTGATGATCGCTTTCGCTATTCATACCCACGTTAAACACACTGTGCTCTAACGGTAAGGCAACACTTTCAAGTTCGTTTAAAATAATTGGATTTTTAGCCGCTTGGCTATTTTCAAACATTAATGCTATTTTCATGACTGGTTTTACACCTTTGTGAGTGAATATGATTTTAAGTGTATCATTAGTTTCTAAAGAAATTAACATATAAAGGACGAAGAAAAGCTCATTAAAGCATTTATCTTTTTTAAACCCTTATTTCTTGAAGCTATAGAAGCAATTGTAATGAGGATCTGTAAAACACTTAATGCTTGTGTTCGCTAAAGAAAAATTAGCTTTTATGTCATTCAAAATATGCTGCTTAAATAATTTTTTATCTAAATAATGTGTTTTCAACAAACCAAAAGATACCAACTTTGTTATTCAGGTTGTATGCAAATATTGTGGTCAACTAATTCCGGATATTGAATAACAAGTGAGGAACACCCGCGAACTTTTTAAGCCGACATTTCAACTTAGCCCAATGTTAAATTACTAGCTTGTATACCAGAAAGGCATCAGCCTTTAGATCTGTCACCATGATAGCAAATAAAAATTAAAACGTCTCCAAAATGCTATCATTGTAGCATAAATTATAGCACTATCATTTATGCTATAAAACAACACCAGCTACAAACCAATCTGCTACAGTGATAGCAATAAAATCAATATTTGTGCTATAATCGATAAGATAATAGCAATTTTTAGAGGACTGTATGTTATCCCTTTATACCGCTTATGACTTGCAGATGGATCTCAAAGAGTTTATCAAATCAGCTCGAAAAAAGGATAAACTCAGTGTTCAAAAGCTGGCTGATCTCTCTGGTGTACCTTACGCGACAATCCGCAAGTTTGAATCATCTGGCAACATCTCATTGCGTCAGTTCCTCATGCTTTATGAAACAGTCGGTGACTTGAAAAAAGTGAAAAACCTGACAAAGTCGTCTGAGCCTGTATTTAAATCAGTAGAGGATGTGCTCAAACATGCTTGAATCAGCCCTAACCGTAAAACGAACGCTTAGCACAGGTGAAAAAGTACTTGTTGGCAAGCTCGTTGAAAATAGAAAGCAAAGCTTTTTTCAATTTGATGAGGATTATTTAGGTGCTCACCCAACCTCTCTAGCTCCATTTAATTTAAAGGCAGATACAAGCCTTCAAGCTGCGCCTAGAGAGCCACATTACGGCATTCATGGGGTTTTTGGGGATAGTCTCCCAGATGGTTGGGGTCTTTATCTCATGGATCGTGTATTTAGACAGAACAACCATAATCCAAAGGAAGTGACCGCGTTAGAGCGTTTGGCTTATCTAGGTGACAGATGCATGGGTGCGTTGAGCTATGAGCCAGAATTAGATTTACTTGATGAGTCCAAGGAGTCAATTGATATCATTACCCTTGGCCGCGCTGCGATTGAAGAGTTTGAAGGCACCGAGTCAGCTCTGCTTGAGCACTTAATGAATACTGGTGGTTCGGGTGGTGCTAGGCCCAAAATGAACATAACACGTTTATCAAATGGGGAATATTCAACATTAGATGACGCGCCAGGTACAAAGCTTATCGTTAAGCTGACGTCTGAAAAGTTTGACTTGAAGCATTCTGAATCATTAGTCGAATATTGCTACATGCAGATGGCCCGTAATGTCGGCATTGAGGTTCCTGATTTTAATTTGATTGATACGGGTAATGGACGATTTTGGCTAGAGCAGGAACGATTCGATTGCACCGAGCAAGGCGGTCGAGTCCATATGATTTCTGCGTGTGGGTTGTTAGATGCACCGTTTCGAGAGCCTTCTTTGGATTATATTGATTTAGTTAAAGCTACGCGCATCATGTGCAGTGTCACTGAGTCTCAGAAGCTCATTAAGCGCTGCTTGTTTAATTACCTGACTGTTAACCAAGATGATCACTCCAAGAACTTCAGCTTTCTCGCCAGTGACGCCGATAACTGGACGTTATCGCCTTTCTACGACATTGTTTACAGTCCTAATCCTTACAAAGAGCATATGACAGCATTTGGTGGTAATGGCCAAACACCCAAGAGCGCACTTGATCAGTTAGCGGCTCAGTCGGGGTTATCTTCAAAGAAAGCAATTTTGCTTATGGCTGAAGAAATATTTGAAACATTACGTTCGTTTAGCCATGAAGCCAAACATCTAGGCTTGTCACCTAATCTAATCAAGGAGATTGATCAGGATATGGTAAAAAAATATAAAGCGCTGCAAGTTTAATTTTGTCTGACCTATGCAACTGAGTCAGTCGCATTTAATCATTCCACAGTGTGGAATGATTAATTTTATCCCTACACTTCAATAACTTTAAAATTATAATCATCGATATAGGTGATTATATGTATTCCAAACAACTATCACGACAAAACTGTCCGAAAATACCACTCAGATATTAGGCTCAAGACTTAAATAGCTCGTCATCACTCTCAAATGACTTAAACTCTAAAGGGTTTCCACTATAATCGAGCACAAACATTGTTTTTTGCTGACCGCTTTTGCCCTCATATCTAATTTGAGGTTTTATAATGAACTTCACCTTTGCTTTCTCCAGCCTTTCTGCCAGCTCATCAAATTGAGCTGAAGTAAGTATGCAACCAAAATGTGGAATTGGCACCGATACTCCGTCAACTTTTCCACAATAGTCGAGCTCTTTATCTACAACACCCACATGTGCAGATAATTGATTTCCATACAAATCAAAATCAACCCAGCTATCAGTCGACCTTCCCTTTGGACACCCTAATACTTTTATGTAGAAGTCTTTTGTACTAGCAATATCTTTAACTTTAAAAGCATAATGAAAGCAGTTACTCACTTTAATTCACCTTATATTCTAATTTTTAAGTTTTTCAGGTTTCCAGCAACCCTATTCGAGGGTTAAGAATTGTTTATCTAAATGTTGAGAAACACAAACAGCTGGTTGTTACTGCGCAACTTTACCGCTTGGTGCCCATATACCCTAGCTTATACCGTATCAAAAGGAGCCTTGCTAGTAACCAATAATCTGGGCCAAGCAACAAAGAGGATATAAAAGCACTATATCAACTTGCCCCTTCGGTTGTTTTTATTTTTTATTTTCCCAATGCTCGATTACATAGTAATCCTCTGGCTTTAATATATTTTGATACTCTTTACTCACACTGGTTCTCAGTGGCGGTCTATTTTGATCTAACTTAAATAATGGTGCACTTATGATAGGCAGGTTTCCAAGTCGCTCATCCAAGATATCACCCTGCTCTGCCATCCAGCTGAATAATTGTGTTTTTAGCCGTTGTTTTACGTTTTGTAATTGAGGGTCATTAATTAAGTTTATTTGCTCAAATGGATCGTTGTCTAAATCATATAACTCTTCAAAAGATTCATCTTTATGCTTCATAGCACCTTGGCGAATAAACACATTAATATTAGGGTTATCGGTTAAGTTTTTATCCAAAACTTCAAGTGCGTTAAAATTACGAATGTACTTATAGCGTTTATCACGGATCATACGAGATGGAAAAATATGCGCGTTGATAATATTTTGATTAGTTCGTATGCCGTATACATACTGATGAATTGGAGCATCATTACCTTCAAGAATAGGTAAGAAACTTTTCCCATCCATACTCGAGTCTTGCTTGCCACCAGCAATATCCATAAAGGTAGGCAATACATCTGTATAGTGGATCAATTGCCCTGAAGTAGACCCAGGTTTAATAACCCGCGGCCAACGTGCTACAAATGGTATATTTAAACCGATGTCTTTAACTGTAAATTTACCAGATACCCCATGATCTGCGCTGTATATAAATAAGGTGTTGTCTGTTAAGTATTTATCAACCATTTTTAAGACGTGTTCGATTTGTGTATTATCCTCAGCAATACTGCGATAATAACCTGCTCTTTTCTTAATGTAGGCTTTATCTGATTTAAGGTGACTATCAAATGGGTGAAAATTAATATCTTTTACTTCTGGGTTCTTTACATCAAAGTACTTGCCATGCGGATACTTAGAGGTAATAAACATAACAAATGGTTTTGTAGCAGATTTAAAGTAGCGTTCAATATTTTCAAGTGGAATATAGTCTCGCGGAACACCTTCTTTTGGTACTGGTTCCCACTCCTGATCCCAATCATACACACTGGCTGGCTTTACGTGGCTTTTACCCGCTAATACAACTTGGTAACCTAACTCTCTCATTTGCTTAGTAACAGAGGAAATATCTGGCTTAGTTGGAGTATGGTTTGCAAATGCACCATTCTTTAAAGGGTATTTACCAGTAAAAAGTTGCGTTCTACTTGGCGCGCATATGGCTTGTGCTGTAAATGCTCGATTAAACAGCATCCCCTCTTGTGCCAACTTATCAATGGCTGGTGTATGAACTTTCTCGTTACCATATACACCGTAATCTGTAATGTCTTGGTCATCAGCCAAGTAAAAAATGATATTTGGCTTACTGTTGTTCTCGATATTAGTGCTTTGAGCAACTGTAGTGTTCGCATGTACTTTAGTTGTATTTATTAGCATTAATACTAATAAACTAACCAAACTTATTACTGTTGATGATTGTTTCATGTTCAACTCTAGTTATTTTATGGTATAGAAATAAAATTTGGTTTAACTCTTATATTACCGTTGCCTAGGAGATTCACTAGACAACGGTAGCATCAAGCCATTAGTTAGTTTTGCAATTACGTAGCGTTATACAAGCTGTTAACTGCTCTCTTAACGCGGCAGCTTGTTTTTGATAACGCGGGTCATTAACGACGTTATTTATTTCGTGAGGATCTTCTGAGTGATCGTATAGCATTTCCTCAACCTTGTTATCTTCTGTGATATAAGACGAGAAAATATAATTATCTGTGATGATAGAGTCCCCTGTTTTAAAGCGGCTATATACTTGTTTTTTATGTAAACGATCTGGCTGTTTTAGGACATCAACAAAGCTTTCCCCATCAATTTTTATTGATGGATTGATATTAGCTATTTCTGTGATAGTAGGGAAAATATCAATGAGCTCAACTAATGCATTAGTTTTTTGATTTTTCACTGCATGTGGCGAAGAAACAATCATAGGTATACGTAATGACGTGTCCAGCAAAGTGTGCTTAGTCCAAAAATTATGCTCGCCAAGCTGAAAACCATGATCACTGAGCAACATGATTGTTGTGTTATCGCGTAAACCAAGATCATCTATTTTATCAACAATGTCACCCACTAATGCATCAATGTAACTGACTGAAGCATAATAGCCTTGAATTGAAGAAAGGTGGAATGCATCACTATTATACTCATAATCTTTAAAGTGATAGGTGTGAATCTCACCTGAGCCACGTAAAGAACTAGGCGCTAAATGAGGACGCTCACGAAAGAAAAAGGGAGTGAATTTTTCTTTTGGGTGCAAATCGTAATACTTTTTCGGTGCATAAAAAGGTAAATGTGGTCTGATAAAACCCACACTCATAAAAAACGGTTGTTGTTCTGCTGATAACCGCGTTAGAGCTTGTAATGCTTTTTGCTTAACTTTGCCATCTGGGTATGCTTCATCAAGCACATCAGCGGTTTCATACCAAGGACCATTTTTTAGCCATTCAACGTGAGCATTTTCTTTGATATAGTTTTTCGAATCTGGGTTTAACATTGTTGCATGAGGCATACCAGATACCTGTATTTTTTCACTCCAGCTCACTGTTGCTAAATCTTTAGCATTATGAAAAATCTTACCCAAACCAATTGTATGGTAGCCAGACTCTCTTAAAACTTGCGGCAGTGATTTTGCATTAGGCGCATCTTTCTCTGCCATCGCTTTATAGTCGATGAAACGGTTTTTTGTTGGTCTTAAGCCAGTCAACATACTTGCTCGAGATGCTCCACACACTGGTACATTGCTATATGCATAGTCAAACGTAACCCCCTCTTTCGCCAAAGCATCAATATTGGGGGTATACGCTTTTTCATCTCCATATGCGCCAAGCACCGGTCTAAGGTCGTCAATCACTATCATCACAATATTTTGTTTTTCTGTAATTTTGGTTGTTTTGACTTCCTCAGTTGCTGCGCCTTTAGAACTAATACACAACGAGCTCATAAGCAGTATAAAGCTGTAAACTAGCTTGCTATTTTTAAAAATAATTTTCATAGTAATTATCCTTTAATAGTTTAATCTGCAACACTGTCGTCTTATATAAGCAAAGGGGATGAATACAACTCATACGTCCTCTGCAAATAAAGAGTATGTATTAATTAGCGTGGACGAAACTGACCATCACGCCATAGATACAGACGCTGTGCACTGCCTTTTTTAACGTTGAGTAAAACAGCCACTCCTTGACCATTGCTGGCTTTTACAGTTTCCATTTCGATTCTTGATTTAGCTAGATTTAAGTAAGTTTGGTTAATACGCCAATTTTGGCCATCGTTACTTTTTGCAGTTGCAAAAATAGATTGGCCTTTGGCGTCTTTGTAACTAACAGCAGCTGTATATTGATTTTGCTCTTGGCTTAATACTTCAAGCTTTAAAATATTGCTTATGGGGTTGTTTTTACTATCTACCAAAGATCTATTAACTGTACCCGGCATTGGTTGGCTATGTTTCCACTGGCCATTTTCAAACGATGTGACCCGCCACTCCCTGTATTGCTTGGTGCGTGCTTGGTAGGCAACCGCTGGGGTATTATTTTCTAACATAATAGGTGTTGTACTAAATGGCGTTTCTTCTCTTTGCGTTGAATCAAAGGCTAAGGTTTGTTGGTTAGCTTTTGCTAAGGTGATTGGTAACGCTAGCTGTTCGTCTTGTGCGTTATAAAATGTATCTGTTGTTGTATCGAGCTTCATATAATATGAGTTAATGCGCCCATAATCAGATTTATCGTGAATTTCAAGGAAGTTGCATTCATGCCACAGTGAGCTAATGGCAATTTCTGTATCAGACACTTTCTTTGGGGTGATGTAAAACGTATCAACATTTATGGGATTTTGCTTTTGCGGCGTTGGCACTGTAATGATGACCGGTTTTTCAAATGTTTGAGCGCCACTTGGCATTTTATAATAAACCCAAGGTGATTTATGCGTGCCCACTCGGGTGAATAAATAAATGTCACCATTGGCCATTTTTTCACTGGCGGTGTACGAGGCAAACGGGGTTATATCGTTTACATATTTAAACTGACTAATGTCATTTGGCTTTTCTGACATTACATGCAGCATCCTACCGCCAGCATGCGGCGTATCAATTGACAACGGATTTAATCCATCCTCTCTTTCACCACCATGTCCCCCATAAATAATATGAAAGTGCCCCTTGCTATCCTGTTCAATAATTGGCCGACCATGACTGTCAATTTTTCTATCGCCTTTTGAAAGCGTACTTTCTGCGGCTTTATAAGGCCCGTCCCATTTATGAGTTTTAAGATCGTAACTGGCTATATAAGGGTCGGTTAAATGCCCTTGATACGTTATAAATACTTTATCACCAATTACATCGTGCCAGCCGGTGTGGGGGTTTCCTTGAAGATTGTCTGTAAAATAACCCTCAGGTAGTTTTGGTAACGATGCCGGTAGAGCCTTTTTAGGGCCTAGGTTTTCATGTGGTAGGTTATAAATTTGGTGAAACGATTTACCTTGCGTGTATTTATCATAAATAGCTTGATACTCAGGGTAAGCACCATATAGGTATTGATCAATTCTCCAACGCCAATATTCACTGCTTTGTGGATCATTTGGTTCGACTTGATTTTGTAAAGTTGAAAATACGTTATCTGTTGCTGAGTATTTTTTTATTAGTGCAGCGCGTTCATCCGAAAACCCGGTGTTTTGATTAGCTGGGATATTTGTAGAACAGGCGGTACTTAACAGACCGGCGTAAATACCTAAATTTAAAAAAATTACTTTTTTAAGGCGAGTTAGTGTTAAGGCTTTATGAGTTAATGAAAATTGCATAGTGTGTCTCGGTGGGTTATGTGTGAATTGCAGTGTATTAATTACGTAAAATATAGCGCTGATGAGTGTGGCTCATTTGGGTTATTGATAATAACCACACTCAGCATACTTGAACGGTGAAATGTCACGTTTTTACATTTTTATGTAACCTGACTTTTTATAATAGGTAGTAAGCGAGTCCTGTTTAAACTTTAACTGATTACCATTGCCTATATACATATCTACCAATTTGTTTTGCTCATCGGTTGTAATAACGGCAAATTGACCTTCAAAGTAAATACCTAACTCTTTGTCTTCGTATTTATCATTGCTATTTTCTTGCACAATAATGTATTGCGTTAGTGACTTGCCATCGACCGTGGCGTTGACTTTTACGCCTTTAAATACGCCTTTTACGTAAAGTCTTTCTACAGCAGTAACCGCATAGTCTTCACCTTCTGTTACTGATTCATACGCTACTGTAAATGGATTACTCCATGTTTCGCCTTGGTGGCGCATTACAAACGTAGGTAATGGCTTTTTGTTGTATGGTGCAGACGCACCGTAAGCTTTTGGCGCTTTTACGGTGGTTAACTCAACATCAAGTCCCGCTGGGATAAGTGCTCGCATTGCGATTGATTTATCGCCCAGTTTAGATGCTGTAAATGTTGCCTCATACTGCTGTGATGAATTTGACGCTGTTTTTACTTGTTCAAAATAATGCCAGCCTGGGTGTTGGTAGTCTTTATGTTTAACCCACGGTGTTTTAGCTGCAGCTTGATAGCGCTGCGCATCTGCTTTTAATTTTACTTTTTTTGAGCCTGAGGTTATATCTACTTTGTCGCCAATGTTGTGGTACACGTAATCGTGAAACTCTTGCTCATGGCTACTTTTAGCTCTGAATATGTCTAGGTAGTAACCCTTAGTATCAGAGAGTTTGATCAATGCTAATGTACGCAGATGATTAGCAGGTGCTACTTTATTAAATTCATCATAAAAAGAGGATGTGTTAAAGGAGTATTTATCAGACACGCCCTTTTCACCAGCAGCAGGTTCCATTGCGATAGACTGCACGCGATTAATACCTAAGTTGATCCAATCACCGCTAGAAGCCGATGCGCCATTACTAATTACAGAGTTATGTGCTGCAAACAATCGGTAATAGTTTTCATGAATTGGTGTTCTGTAAGTACCTTTACCGCCATCAATGCCAAGCACATGACCTTGACCATATAGCTCCATGTCCATACCTGAAGCATGGCCATGAATATAGGACCCCCCTGCCACAAATGCCATTAAACTGTTTTTAACTGGGTTTTGTTTACTCACATTACGTTGAATATTCATTCCTGCATATTCTAAACGCTTAGTTCTGGGGCGCGGTGGTGCTACATCGACTTTTTGACTGCTTTGTATCTCTTTTGCAGACCACAACAGTTGTAGAGGCGTGTAATATGGACTTGCGCCGTAAGAGCGATTATGAAGGTGCCCTCGGTCATATACGCCTGCATTTATGCTCGAGGCTAAATAATTGCTAAAGTCATTTATTTGCTTTTCGTTATTATTTAACTTTGCTAATAATAATGACATTTCTAAAGCCGAATACTCAGGCTTATAGGTACGATGGCCATCACCGATATAAGGATATTCGTTATTTGGGTACTGTAGATCGTAATATGAGGTAAATGCCGCAGGAATATTTGTATACTTTTGACCAAGCTTAAGTGTTGGATCGTAACGGTCGAGCAACGTCATTAGGTAAACCGAAAAAGCGGCTACATGCTTAGAGTACTGGAAAGACTCTGGCCAAATATCACCTTCGTTTTCAAACTTTTTTGCAACCGTTTTTAGCGATGCCTGATGCTTAGTATCTAGGTGTGTGTAATAAGGAAGATTTTTAGCAATTTCTTCTGGGTCGTCTAATGCTAAAATATTGTGTACAAGGCTTGATGACTCTAATACAGGCCAGTTTGAATCAAGTAAGCCTTTATTTAGCGCTAACCAGATGTAAGTTTTAAAAATCTGTTGCGCTTGGTCAAAATCAAAGGCGACTAAGCTGCTTGATTGTAAGTCGTACACCTTGCCGCCAGATTTTAAATAGGGATAAACTAGGTCATAAATAATGGGTAATTGAGCACCAATTACTCGTGCTTCATACAAGTGATCGCCCGGAAACATCCAACTTGAATTCATGGCGCCTTCTTTATGCACCTTCATTTGCATTAGTGCATTTGAATAGGTGTTAAGTATGTCGGCACCGCAGGCTGCGTATTTATCTTCTTGAGTTAAATAGTACATTACACCGCAATCAACGCCGTCCTGCAGTGCTTTAACAACGCTTACAAGTTGCTCTTTGCTACCGCCATCTTTAACACGAAAATGCGGTAGTGTAGGTGCTTGTGACTTATCTTTATTCCAAATTAGTGGGAGCTCTACAAGCGGTTTTAACCGTTGTTCTTTATTAATTGCAGCGAGTGGTTCAACACGCTGTTTAAGCTCTTCAAATAATGATTTTGCCCAAGGCTCTGTTTGTATTTTATTTAAAATTTCTGGACGTTCAGATTTTTTAACCCAAATCGAAGGGCGCTCCACCTCTGTTGCTGAAGCTTTAAATCCGATGAGTGTTATTATAAAACCAAAACAAGTAGCGACTGCGCTGGAGCGCAAGAAATTGTGTAGTGGTATATCCCGTTTTATTTTACTGGTGATTACAAACATTGTCGGGTGTTCCTAAATTATTGTGTGTTGATTGTTACAAGCGGTATTCATAGTTAAATTTGTTTTTTACAGCGATTAAGCGCTTCTAAATAATAATAATCGCCATAATTAAGCGCCGAATTCAGCTCTTTACCTGCTGGATAGTTGCCCGTTGCTTGTTTAAGTAAAAAGTGACCATTCTCGCCCTTTTCAGCAAGGTATTCTGGTGAGCTTAAGGTTCTTAACATCGTCATAGCGGCCTTGCGGTAACGTGCTGCTTCTTCTTTTTCAACATAATCCGCGAGCTCTAATAGAGCGCTTGCAAGTAAAGATGCAGCTGATGAATCTTTATAATCTTCAATCTCTGGATCATCCGGCGCGTTATAGTCGAAATAAGGTATAAGATCTTCTGGCATATTTTTATGAGTTAGGATGTAGTTAACAATATTGCGTGCATGATTTAAAAACTTTTCATCTTTTGTGTAGCGATAAACCATTGTATAGCCATAAGCCCCCCATGCTTGACCTCGTGCCCAAGATGAGTCATCAGTAATGCCTTGAAAGGTTTGTTTTGTTAGTGGTAGCCCAGTATCTCGACTGTAATTAACTAGGTGGTATGAGCTAAAATCATCCCTAAAGTGATGCTTCATCGTAACAGTGGCGTGACTTACAGCTGCGTCATAATAGGTTTTGTCTCCAGTGGCAAGGGATGCATTGAATAACAACTCAAGATTCATCATGTTATCGATAATGACTGGAAACTCCCACACACCCCAACTCCATGAGAATGTAGCACCTATTTTTGGATTGTAACGCTCCATTAATGTTTGAGCCGTGCTAACTAAAATAGGGGGATAGCTTTCATTACCTGTTAGTCTTACACCATTACCAAAGCTGTTATTTATAATAAAACCCACATCATGAGTTTTACGATTAAAACGCATATCTTCTAATGCATTTGTCCATTCTACGGCGGTGTGTAGCCAGCTTTGATCTTGATTGTGCTCATACATATACCAAAAGCTGCCCGCGACAAAGCCACTCGTCCATCCCATTGGTGTAATAAAATTGACCTTACCGTCACTAAAAGAAGTCGGTATTTTATTAGGATTTTTATAAGCTTTTCTGAAGTCGTCCAATTGCAACTCGGCTTTATCCAGTGTGGCACTACAAAAGCTAGTATTTTCATTTAACAGAGTTTCTTGCTTATTATTTGTTTCAACTGCATCACATGCCGGTAACGTAATTAAAACAGCAACAGCCAAAGCACTTTTAGTTATTATTTTTCTCATTAAACCCTCTTTTAAAAATCAGCTAAGACATAATGATGAAAAGACACGTCTTATAACAACGCCTGTACACCAGTTAATTATCGACTTAACACAACCCTCATTTTGACTGATATTGACTCATTATGATTAATAATGTCAAATAATAAATAGCTTAGCTACATTTTACTTACATGAATAAGAAAGAGGTTGGTTTGATTATTAAGAGTGGCTAAGTGGATTGGAGCTAGAACTTAAGAATACTTAACGCCACTAAAAGTGGCGCTAAGTTATACCTGTTAATTAAAGTTGCCTTTAATTTCATAGTTACCAGGTGGTAATAAGTCAGTACTTTGCACCTCAACGGAATCATTACGGATAATACTGATACTTTTTATGTTAGGCAGTATTAATGACGCCTCGGTGTTTTTTGGCACAGTTAGTGACATACTAAGTTGCTGATTTTTTATCGACCAGCCAACTGCAATTTCACCTTGGGGAGTTGGGTGACTACCGCTAACCTCTGACAGTTTGGTAGTAAATTGGGGTTGTACTTTAAAATGTTTGAAACCCGGTTGTGTTTGCTCAATCCCTAACATACCTCGATAAAACCAACTGGCAATAGCGCCGTAAGCATAGTGGTTTAGCGAGTTCATCTTCTCGCCGTTAAATCCCGTCTGTAATGAGTAAGAATCCCAGCGCTCCCACGTAGTAGTGGCACCGTGATTAATAGAGTAAAACCATGATGGGTAGCTTTCTTTAAATAAAATTTCATACATAAGGTCACTATGACCGAATTTTTGTAATACAGGAGCCAATAAAGGTGTGCCCAAAAACCCAGTTCGTAAATGACGATCACTTTTTTCAATCAGAGTAACTAACTGATTAACCGCTTTATTTTGTTCTTTATCTTCAAATAGGTTAAAAGCTAAGGGCATCAAATAACTGGTTTGCGTCATTTTAGGTGAGATTGTTTTTAATGGTCCTGTTTTTTCACTGCCATTTTTGTATATAGGCGGTTTTGTAATACTGGTGCGCAGTAATAAGTTGTTGTCAAAAAAGTAATCACGGAATTTACTTTTTATATTATTGAACAAAGCGTCATATTGATCTGCCTCGTTGTCATACCCTAAAATACGAGCGGTTTTAGCTACAATATTTGCTGAGTGAGCATAATAGGCCGTTGCAATTAAATCCTTGTGCGTATCGCCACCATTCTTACCGTCAGCAGTGAAAGGTTGTAGCCAATCCCCATGACTACTCATAGTAGAAATATGCTGATAGCTATTAAATGTATGATAGCTCAGCCAACGTTTCATCATAATGTAGTTTTCTGCGAGAACCTTTTTGTCGCCAGTAAATTGATAAAGCTCCCAAGGCACAATCGTTGCGGCATCTCCCCATGCAGAACCGGTTAAGCTGGTTAAAAAATTACGAAAAGGTACAAAGTTTGGCACCATACCATCAATACTTTGCTCTTCACGAACGCTTTCAAGCCATGCTGCCCAAAACCCATAAACGTCTGCTTTATACATAGAAGTTTGAACAAATACTTGAGCATCCCCCGTCCAACCTAAACGCTCATCACGTTGTGGGCAATCGGTTGGTATATCTAAAAAGTTACCTCGTAGGCCCCAAGATACGTTATCTGAAAGCTGATTTAGGGTGGTATTAGCGCTGGTGAAATTATCGTACACTTCAAAATCAGAATGTAATACTTTGCCTTTAATCCAATCAAGAGATGGGGGTTTAGTTTGGTCGTAACCAGATAGCTCGACAAATTGGTAACCATGAAAGGTAAAGGTTGGCTGATAACGTATCATCCCTGTTTTACTAGGCGTGTAGAGATCTGTTGCTTTCGCTGAGCGTAAATTAGTAACAGAGAATTCACCCTTATCAATTGCTTCTGCAAAACGTAATTTGACTTGCTGGTTTTTAATAACAGGAATGTTGACTTCTGGCACTCCCACCATATTTTGTCCCATGCCAAAAACAGTCACTCCATTTTCTTGGCTAACAATTTTTATTGCTGGAATGGTTAAAGTTTCACGTACAGCGGTGTGTCTCTTTGGCTTTAATAACACTTGCTCTTCAAGTGGTTCAGTAACGACTGGTTTCCATTTTTCTGAATTTAGGTTTTTATTAAAATTAGCGCTGTGCCAGTTCGCTAGTTCAAAATTGGCATCATAAATTTCACCATCATAATTACTAGCTTCACGAATTGGACCTTGATTAGTTGATTGCCAATCTTTATTAGAAGTGATGACTTTTTGAGTGCCATCAGTGAATGTAATTTCTAATTGCGCCAACAAACGCATTGGCAACATATGTTGTTGCTTTGTAGGGTGAAAGATTCTTCCGCTGTACCAGCCTTCAGCAACAATCGCAGCTAATGCATTTTCTCCTTTATTTAAATGTGATGTAACGTCGTAGGTCAGTGTTTCTATACGTTTATGATATGGTGTCCATCCTGGCGTCATCACATCATTACTCACAGCTTTTCCATTGATAAAGGGTTTAAATATGCCTTTTGAAGTGATGTATAGCCGTGCTTGCGAAATATCTTTATTTAAATTGAAACCTGTTCGTAAATATTGTGGGCGGATATACTTATTATTAGGAACAGGGAAACGACCACCTTTCACTGAGCGATTAAAAACACTATCAATATCAAATTCGTTGGTATCAGGGTGGCCAATCCATTGTGCTTTCCAATCATCGTTTTCTATTAGACCTAATTCCAGGTGGTTGACCTCACTCCACTTAGAAACTTCATCATTCTCATCCCATATTTTTACACGCCAAAAGACTTTTTGACGTGACTGTAATTTTGCCCCTTTTAAATCAATCCAAGCGTTAGCGGAAGACACCACTTTTTTACTGTCCCAAATAATTTCCTCTGTATAAAACGTTGGTGTACTTGCAACTTGTACTCGGTAGGCTGATTGCAACTGAGCACTACCTTCTTTGGATAACTTCCAACTAAACCGAGGGCGTTGTTCGTAATATCCCAATGGATTTACAAAGCCCTCGCCTACTTTTAATTGGACTGGAGCCGCAAGCTGCCCAGATACATTTGCAAAACTTTGCTCATTGTCTGCTGAGCAAGCATTTAATATAAATACCGCCATAAAAATGCAAAAGTTGCTAATAAAGTGACTCTTGACACATTTTATCTTGTTCATAATCACGTCCCTCTGGAGCTAATATAATTAAATAGGCTTTGCCAAATAGTCTTATATCTATAACCGGGTCTTATTAATAACCAACATAAATTAACTGTTTAATCTCAACCTAAAGCATTAGCTACAAGCTTTTAATTTCAAAGGAGTAGGTACCTGCTCTGTAGAGCTTTTTGGGTTCATTTAGAATAGTTACATAAGCGCTACTGTTATTAGGTATCTCTATATTCCATTTAACAACACCACTTTTTTGTACCCAGCTACTTTTAATTGTTCCATAACCAGTTTGGTAACTAACATCTACCCACTCTAAACCTTTAGGAAAAACAGGCCTTAACTCAAAGGTTTGATATCCAGGTTCGTTATCTAAAGGACGAATACCGCCTAGTCCTTCATAAAACCACCCATCATACCCACTATGAAAAGGGTGATTTAATGAGCGTCCAGGGGCATTTCTGCGTTCAGGGTCAAGATCTGGATCTAACACGCCCTTTCTCTCCCAAAGAGTTGTGGCATTAAGTTTTTCAAATTGAAAGGAATAACCCGGATACCCATCGGCGGTAAAAATATTAAATGCCGTATCGCCGTATCCATAATCGCTGAGCGCTAAATACAAGTAAGTTTGGCCAAGAGCACCTACAGAGCCATGCCCTTTCCAGTTCTCTAAAACATCTTTATTTAATGCATCGGCAATTGATTGGTGTAAATGCGCCGGAGCAATATTAAAGCGAAGCGCCATAGCATCAGCTGTTTGGCTACCATAATGGTTTGTTTTTAGGTTATAAAACTCTTTATTGAACTGCGCAGCGATCGATTTAAATAAAGCTGAATAGTATTGTGCTTTTTGAGGTTTATTAAGTAACTCTGCAATTTTGCTCATTAGATCTGAGCCATGAGCAAGCAATGCAGAGCTAGTAATAGTTGGTGAAGTATGTTGAGGATTACAGCGTTTCCTACCCATTCCTGGTTTCAATACGGGGTCGCACCAGTCACCATAACCAATGCGTAATAAGCCATTATCCATTTTACTTTCGGCAAGCTCCATGTACTCAATTAAGCTATTAAACTGCCCCTGCAAAACGTCTATATCACCATGATGGCGATAGTGCTCCCATGCAATGATTATTTCGGCTACTGCCCAGTCAAAATTCCCCCCATGCGTGCGTTTACCCGGCACTACTGCCGGTGCTTGAAACGCCGCTGTTTTAAAATCACCTAGGTACTTTTTCCAAAAATTATCCATATTGTAATTATAATTACCGGTGATCAATGCGGCATGCGCGTCACCTGTCCACCCTGCACGTTCGCGAATGGGACAGTCCATTGGTACGGCCATTAAGTTGCTCTCGTAAGTCCATAACGCCATATCGTGGATACGATTAATTAGCTCATTAGAGCTTTTAAACGTCCCTGCTATTTCTACATCGCTTCTTACTAAGTGAGCAGTAATTGCATCAATAGTGGGAGCTTTATCCAAACCAGTTATTTCTAAATAACGAAAGCCATGCCAAGTAAATTCAGGAGTCCATGTGGATGAATCTTCACCCGACGCAATATATCCATCAACTTGTTTTAATAAAGGTGCACTGCCACCTGTTTTTTGGCTAATATTGCCATCAATGTCAGCCCATTCAGCATACCTAAAGAACACAGCTTGCCCTTTACGTAACCCTAATTTATCAAGGTTGAATGTCGGTACGCCGGTAAAGTTTTGTCCAAAATCGAGTACCCATACGTTTGCTTTAGGTTGGAATATTTTTTGTACCGTCATTTTCTTTACAGGGCGTATTGGCGGCAAAAGCTGTGGCTCAAGCGTTTCAGTAGGCCATTGCGTTAATACCTGTACAGGCTCCCACCCATTAAGGTTACTTTTATTTTTGTTCCAGTTTTTTACAACATTTTGAGCGTTATATAGCTCGCCAGAAAAAACGCCTTCTTTTATTACTGGAGATGGATGGCTTAACCACTGTTCATTTGAGGCTACTATTTGCTTAGAGCCGTCATCATAAGATAACTCTAATTGAGCAATAAATTTAGGCTGCCCATAAGATAATGTTTTTGATGGCTTATCAGTTGAGCCATCAGGATTTTTCCAACGGCTAAATGCGATATTTTCATCGTACCACCCACTACCTAAGTGGACTCCTATTGTATTATTGCCAGATAAAAGAAAATCAGACACATCATCTGTGTTATATAAAATGCGTTTATCAAAATCAGTTTGCCCTGGATCCATTATGCGATCTGACACTCTTTGACCATTTATATAAACTTCATAGTAACCCGCTGCAGTACTATGAAGCTTGGCTTTAACTATTTTTTTACTGGGCTTAATAAAAAAGTTATGACGGAATAAACCTGCAGTTGGCTGCTGATTTACTTGATCCACAACAAGCATTTGTGTGGCTGCTTTCTTCTTAGGTAATTTTTTTAACCCTTCCTTATGCGTACCTGTTGCATAAAGCACCCACTTTGTTACATTTTCTGTTAATGGTGTAATAACTTGTTTTTTCACTTGTATCCATTGGGCTTGCCAGTCACTTTTTTCAAGGAGCCCCATTTCCCAAACGCCCGGCTCGCTCCACTGACCCGCTTGATTATTATTTGGCTGCCACACTCTCACTCGCCAAAAAACAGCATCATTAGTGCCTAATGCCCTACCTTGGTATTCAATATTTAAAGAGTGCTTAGCTTGAATCTTACCGCTATCCCATAATAATGAACGAGAGATAAAATCTTCACTTGAACTGGCTTGAATTTGATAATAAGACTGGCTTTTAACATTTGAATGCCATGATAACTTTGGACGTGGGTTATGAACATTTAAAGGGTGCTTCTTGCCTTCAACTAATAAGTTACTAGGTGAAACTGCTACACTTTTTTGCTCATGTTGGACATTACATGCTACCAATAGTGCTACAAATAAAATAGATATGACTTTTACCATTACTATAATCTCCCAATAGAGCTTTATTCACAGCAGCTACGAACTGTGGATAAAAAAATTCCTATTAATAAATATTATTAATAGGAATTAAAAACTTAGCTTTCACATAAGATGAAGGTAATTAGATTTAAAAAGATCTAATCTTCCCATTTCACCATTTCAGATGCGGCTAAAAGTACCGCACCAACCCCATATAATTGTGAGTCAGTCTTTTTAACCGGATCAGGAGACTTACCAACATGTTGTACCCAATTTACACGGCCACTTGGCTCTACAGCCTCTTCAATAGCATGCCACCCTTTTTTCACTATTTCTTTTGACTTTTCATCAGTCAAAATACCGTTATTAACACCCCACGCCAATCCAAAGGTGATAAACCCTGTTGCACTAACCTCTGGCGTTTTAACAATATCTGGGTCCATAAGCGATGCTGGCCAGTAGCCATTTTCACGCTGTAACTTCATTAAACCTGCAGCATTCTTTTTATATAACTCAATATAGCGTTCTCTTGACGGATGACCTTCAGGTAAATCATCAATAATTAATGGGATAGCAGCAAAGACCCAGCCATTACCACGGCCCCAAAATACTGGGTTACCGTTTTCGTTTTTCATATCAAAGTAACGGCTATCTCGGAAAAACAAACCATATTTATCTGAGAACAAATAATCTGCACTTGCCCAAAATTCCTTATCGGCATATTCAAAATATTTTGAATCGCCAGTCACATTGCTTAGTTTTAACCATGTTCTTGGTGCCATGTATAATGCATCAGCCCAACACCAGCGATCTTGACAGTTACCTTCAAAATGCGCGCCGTTTTGAGTTGTACTCGTCTCATCTAACATCTCTAAACCCACCTTTGGTGGGTTAGCTAAAATCTTGTCAAACAACTCTTGAGTTGGCTTGTAAGCTTCTTTGTTGCCTGTTTGCTCTGTTAGCCACAAGTAAGTTTGACCAATAGTGTGGTCATCTGCATGATAAGGGCGATCTAGTAGCAGCTCATAGTTTTGCTCTTTCGCCATCTCTTGAATAAAACGTAAATAGTCTTTGTTATCTGTTGTTTCAGCCCAACGAGTTAAACCAATATAAAACGACGCTTGAATCCAAAACTTAGGGTTTTCTGATTTTGCACGATGAGATTCTGGAATGTACGATAAATCGTCAAGATGTGATATCTGCCAATCAGCAGCACTATTAGCTATGTTGGTGACAGAATTAACCTCTAGGCCTTTATCAAATCCTTTAACTGACTGGGCATCAGCCTCTACTTTATTTACCATTTTGTCCGTCGTACTTGGTTCTGAACACCCTGAAAGTAAAATGCTCACAGCAAAAGGTATTAGTGCTAGCTTAAATTTTTTGTTCATCAAAAAAATCCTAATTATTGTGTGTTATTTCTAGAGGCCGTGTGGCTTTAAATTCGCTTGTATGTATACGGCTTAAGTGAGTGTGAGGCATAAAGCTATAATTTAACTACCAGCTACTCATACAAACCTTTTAAATAATATTTAATAAAAACTTTACCAATTTGAAATACAATAAATCAGCATGATAACAAATGCAACATTATGATTAAAAAAGATTGAAATTGACTGACTGCAATTAGCGGAGATTTGAAAGTGGTAGGAATAACTATTTACGCTGTTAATTTTAATAGATAAGTGATGGTATACCCACCACTTACCCTGATTTACTTAATCTTTATATTTTTCGAACAAGTCAAAAAACTCTTTTGTAAGTGACTTTTCATGTAACGCAAGGTTATTATTTTCACCTGGATCCTTAGTGATATTGTAAAGCTCCACAGCTGATTCAACGCCATATCTAACCGCTTTAAAGTCGCCTTTACGAGCCGCTTGAAATGTATCACCTATAACGCCAGAGTTTGGATCACCTACTTGCTTAGCAAACTCCCAATATAAAACTCTTTGTGGTTGTGGCTCTGGTGAGTCATTTAACAAACCTTTTATTGAAATACCATTTGTTTTCACACGAGGAATAAGGTTTAAATCCACCCCTGTAATATCTGCCAATGTTGGCAACACATCGGCAAACAACCAAGGTGTTTCGTCAACACGTGATTTTTTGATTTTATCAGGCCATTGAATCAGCATAGGGACATGTATGCCGCCATCATAAAGATCACGTTTTTGCCCTTTATAAGGTGTCGCTGCTTTAAGGTATTGAGGGTCAGCTCCACCCTCGTCATGAGGACCGTTGTCAGATGTAAACACAATAATTGTATTATCTAAAATACCTTTTTTATCTAATGCTTTTGTAATTTGGCCAACATAATCGTCAAGCGCGCTAACCATACCTGCCAATGTGGCATTAGGCTTTTGTACTGGCTCAGGATAATAAGCAGCATATTTATCACTTGGCGTACCTGTTGACATACCAGAGTAAGGGGTTTCGTCAAAAGAATACTGCTTACTGTATTTTTCAGGTACCGCTAGTTCCGCATGCGGAGAAGAAAACGTTAGCATTACAAAAAATGGGTTTTCGCGATCTTGTTCAATGTACTCGATTGCTTCGTTGGCAAATAGTTCTTGTGCGTAAGCTCCCTTTTTACCGCCTTCGTTTTCAGTAATACGTATTTTTTTTCCATCGCGCCACAATATTTGAGGGTACTGTCTGTGGCCCTCTAAAATAGAGTACATACCGTACCAAGTGTCAAAACCCATTGCTAACGGGTCTGTCACACCCATTTGAGAACCAATCGAATACTTTCCAAACAATGCAGTGTCATAACCTGCGTACTTTAGAACATGAGCAACGGTTATATCACTTTCAACTAATTGTACCGTATTAGAGTTATTAGTCATGTAGCGACCATCACGGCCTGTAAAAAGTGAGACTCGAGAAGGTGAACATACTGTATTACCAGCATAAGCTTGATTAAATCTTATACCTTTATTCGCTATATCATCTAAGTTTGGTGTCTTTATTGGTGTATTACCATAAGCACCTACTTGGTTAAAACCAAGGTCATCAGTTAATATAAATATGACATTCGGCTTTTCTGATGCAATAGCTGGTTTAGTTAAACTTAAGAGAAGAAAACCAAGAGCTCCGGCTAATTTGTGTGTGTTTTTTATCATTTATCCTCTTCCTACGTTGCAAAGAATGAATGTAAATAAAGAAGACTTTTCTATTCTTCCTTTTACATTTAAATGTGTGAGTTTTACCGCTGCATTAATTTAGCTGCAGTAATGTAAAAATCATTTAATCACCAATAGCCAACCAGTTACTCAAAGGTATTAGGTAAGTGAGAATATATACCTGTTAAAATCTATAAAGGCTGGACCAAGATTAATATTGAGCGATTTTGACGATTCTCACATAAAAGATACATTACTGACAAGTAATATTAACCAATCCTTGCATTGTGCTTATATAAGATGTGAAAGATAGTTTAACTCACTTCTATTTTACTAGTAAAAACAGTACATTATAACATCATCGTTCATTCATTAATAAAAACAACACATTAAAAACCATTTTTGTATTAAATTACCACGAGATAAGTTTGTAAAAATATTACTCTGGTATCGTGTACCCTTCATTTTATTCTAAAAGCACACAGGCCAAGTTTTGGCTACAAAGTGAACAGGTTGACTTAATGTAAAATCAAACATAATCTTATGCAGTCAACATCAATCAAATGCAATAAGAATATTTATGAAACTAACTTTACACACATTTAAACTAACTACATTAAGCCTCTCTTTGACAATAATTTTAGCGGGCTGCAACGCTAAGTTAACGACTGATCAAGTAGCAGTATCTAAGAAGATAACATCGCCTGCCCAGACAGGAAGCTTTGGCGATCAGGGTGATGGTACATATATAAACCCTATTTTAAACGCCGATTATCCCGACTCTGATATAGAACAAGTGGGTGATACTTATTACATGATTACTTCTAAACAACATATGTCTCCAGGTATGCCCATTTTAAAATCTAAAGATATGGTGAACTGGAGTAACGTTGGTCACGCATTCCCTAAATTATCTTGGGCTCCAGAATATAACTGGGACCGTATGAATGGTTATTCATTCGGTACTTGGGCGGGTGATATCGCTTACCACGAAGGTAAATGGTATGTATATCAAATAGATTATCAGCATGGGTTAATGGTCACAACTGCAGACAACATCGAGGGCCCGTGGAGTGAGCCGATTATGATGTTACCTAAAGCTGATGTCCTTGATGACCCTGCTGTTTATTGGGATCACGAAACTAAAAAAGCGTATGTAATTATTAATACTGGCGCAAAGCAAAAGTCCTCCAACAATAAAATTGAGGGGAATGAAAATCGTATTTACGAAATGAGCTGGGACGGTACAAAAATACTAGATGAGGGAAAACTTGTTTATACAGGCATGGGCGCAGAAGCAGCCAAAATCTACAAAATAGATGGTACTTGGTACATCTTCATGGCCCAATGGACAATGGGTGATAAATCTACAAAGCCTGGCGTAAAAAATCCTAAAAATGATAGAAAGCAGCTTGTTCTTCGCTCCAAAGAAAGCATTTATGGGCCTTATGAAGTGAAAACTGTTTTAGAGAAAGGGTCTGAATTTAATAATCGAAGTGCTAGTCAAGGTGGCCTTATGAAAGCACCCGATGGTTCTTGGTGGTACATGCATCAACTCATTCAAAATGACGATATACCTTTCCAAGGTAGACCTCAGGTACTTGAACCTGTTACATGGGTCGACGGCTGGCCGATTATAGGAGTTGATGAAGATAATGATGGAATTGGCGAGCCTGTTAAACACTATAAGAAACCTATCAATGGTCACCCAATCACTGCGCCGAAAAGTGATGATGACTTTTCTTCAGCTAAGTTAGGACCGCAATGGGAGTGGAACCATAACCCTAGAGATAGTCACTGGTCGTTAACTGAACGCCCAGGTTGGTTACGCCTGAAAGCAAGTAAGGTGCTACCAAATAAGGAAGGGCATGGGCCGAAAATTAATGAGTGGACCAACAACGATGGTTCAGATGGCGATTTTTGGAGAGCAAGCAATACATTGAGTCAGAGAATGATGGGGATAACCACCGGCACAGCAGTTGCAAAATTTGATGTGTCGGGTATGCAACCCAATCAACTAGCGGGCTTTGTTCGTTATGGGGGGGTGTTTAATCTTCTCGGCGTTGAAATGGATAAAAAGGGTAAAAAGCATTTATTTTATATGAATGGAATGAGCGAAAAGACCCTTGGTCCAGAGTTAAGTGGTGACAAACTATTTGTAAGAACTTCAAATGCTCGAAACCAAGCGACCTACGAATATAGCTTTGATGGGAAAAGCTTTAAAGCATTTGGCCCTACATTCACCATCGCTTTTGGTAAATGGACAGGCGATCGTTTAGGGTTTTTCTCGTGGAATGAAAAAGAGGATGCTGGCTACATCGATATTGACTGGTTCACATACGATTATGATGGGCCTAAAGCGGCACGTTAATTAACGTTATAGAACTCATTAGTATTGCCTATTATAAACTTACTTCTCTGAACTAAGTTTATGATAGGCAATATGTTAACTGGGGGTCCCTACCCTACCTTTAACATTATAGCTGGCTATGCAGTTGAAATGTATATTACTAAGTCAACGAAAGCACCTAGAATATAAAGTAACCTCCCTCCAAATTTAAAGAATAAATTCCACAATGTGGAACACATTTTATTTAAGGTTTTAGTTGTTTATTGACTAATAAACTTAAATTGACCCAACAACGCCATAACACTGTTGTAATAATTAAGTCATACAATTCATTTAAGATCAAACCAAACGGATTGATTGATAGAGTAATGAAAACTTATAAAAGCCCTTTAGACTTACAGCTTTCCTCTGAAGGAAGTGAAGTTAAAAATATTATTCGCCATATACGGAAATATATAACCCGTCGAATTTCTAATGCAGATAATGTTGATGATCTAGTGCAAGAAGCTTTAATAAGGACAATAAATAGGAATAAATCCACTAAGATTGATAACTTTCCAGCCTATATAAATCAGGTAGCAAAATCTGTCATTTATCATGATTGGAAAAAAAATAAGAATCAACTCAATAATGACGACGAAATGGAGCTAATAGCACCAGAAAGTAACGACCCCGAGTCTAAAATAATCACAGAACAAAAACTAGAACTCGTTAAACAAGCACTTGATGAGCTTCCCCCATTACGGAGAAAAGTTTTTGAACTTAGACGTTTAGAAGGTTTGAGCCGGGAAGAAATTGGCTTAAAACTAGATATGAGCCAAGAGTCTGTAAAAAAACATATCACCCGAGCAATGACTCAAATAACATTGCATATAGAAAAAAATCAGTAGAGATGTCCCCTTTTCTGTTTTATTACACTCTATACTATTAATACACGCTGGTAAGAATTTTTGAATGAATGAACAAACACTACAGCAAGCCGCTGACTGGGTAGATCGGATAAACGATTTAAACGAAGATGAGTCCGCAGAACTTTCACTATGGCTAAAACAGCCGGAAAATAAAGCTACATTTGATAGAATTGCTAAAATATTTGGCGACCCTTCGATTGATAAAGCTCTACATAATTTGCATATTTACGATAATGTTATGTCTATTACTCCATTAAAGAAAAATGCAAACAAGCAAAAGAGTCTTCATAAAATAGCCATTGCAGCTAGCTTTAGTGCTATTGCCTTTATGGCGTACTGGTTTTCTTTACCACAACAAGAAGCCTCGATTACACCAATAATCGTTTCTAGTGATAGCTTTGAGCCAGTTAAAACTATTAACGCGCCTATAGGCAAGCGTGTTTCAAAGTTATTAACGGACGGTACCTATCTGCACTTAAATGCAGGGAGTGAGCTAACGGCAAAATTACAGTCCAATGTAAGAAAAGTAGTACTAAATAAAGGGCAAGTTTTTTTTGATGTAGCAAAAGACAAAAAGCGCCCATTTATTATCAACTCTGGAGAAACTAACATTACCGTGTTAGGGACCTCATTTGATGTACAGCATAATGAAAATAAAGTAGTAGTGACTGTTTATGAAGGGAAGGTAAAAGTTAATGCAAACGACACAGTAACATTAATTCCTCCTCAGAAAGCAGTTGTGGTTGATGGTCGTATCACTGTGTTTACTGATAAATCATTAGAGCAACTCCCCCTTTGGAGAACTGGCTGGATTGAAGCAGAAAAAGAAACTTTAGGCAGCATAATTGAACAACTGCAACGATATAGTAACGATAAAATTAAATTAGAAAGTGAGCTAAGTAATACAGTTATTAGTGGTCGATTCAATCTAGATACACCAAAACAGAGCTTGATGTTAATAGCTGATGCTTATAATTTAAAACTTGAAGAAAGAAAAAATATACTGCTTCTTTCGAGAATTTAAGTGTTCAAATCATTTAAATTCATTGATATGAGTAAGCTACAAGACTCAAGATATAAGCCTACATACTCTACACATGCTTTGGCTTGTCTACTACTTTGTTTAAGTATATTAATTTCTGCCCCTGTTCAAGCAACAAAAATAAATAGTAAATTTGTTCAGATACCAGCGAGTTCACTTAGCGACAGTTTACGCCAAATTGCAATTGCATATCAGGTTTCCTATAGCAGCGATCCTACACTACTCAATAATAAAGAAAGCCCAACCATTAGTGGTTCTTACACCTTATCTCAAGCGCTTAAATTACTTTTAGATAATACTACTTTGTCTTTTAAAATAAAAAATAATGGATTTGTAATTTATAAAAGCCCAAGCCAAAAAACTATTAAACTAATAGAAGAGATTACAGTTAAAGGTATTCGTTATTCTCAAGCCCGCTCGCGTAATTTAAAGCACAGCACAAAGGCAATTAGTGAAGCCATTTCAGCACAAGACATAACAGATATTCCAAATACAAATTTAGCAGAGGCTCTACAATATATACCCGGGGTAGCTATAACTCGCGAGGCCGGTGAAGGCCGACAAGTATCTATTCGTGGCAGTTACCCAGATTTTAGCCTGGTTACACTTAATGATATGCCAGTATTGGCAAATAATGATTCACCTATGGATAGTAGAGTGCAAAAACAGCGCGATCGCTCTTTTGATTTTAACATTTTACCAGCTGAACTATTTAAGCAAATACAAGTATTCAAAAGTTATTCATCTGACCAGATCGCCGGCGGAATATCAGGTACAATGGCCTTAAAAACAATAAGTCCACTAGATAAGAAAGGGTTTAACTTTGTTATTACCCCCGAAATTGGCTATAACGATTATGTAGGCTCAGGGTCTAAACGTTACTCTACCCTTTTGTCAAATACGTGGGGGAACTGGGGGGCGCTTGCAAGTGTAGCCTATACGAGCAGAGGATCATTAGAACAAGGTGCTAATACATTTAGATGGCGTAACATAGCCATTAATCATGCTGACTTATCCTCATTAAGTAAATTACAGTCAGAAAATTTAGCACAAGGGAATTACATTATTCCCCGGGGAAATAGGTATTCTGTTTGGCAAGGAACTCAGCAACGCTTTGGGACAAACTTGTCTTTAGAATATAAAAACTCTACCTCCCATATAGATGTAGATGTACTCTCAGGTTTTTTAAAAGGAAATCGATCAGAGTCTCATTTATATCCCCGGGGGGACCAATCTACACCTGTTATAAAAGAGCAAACAGCAATAACAAGTATCAAAACAAATAAAGACAATGAGTTAGTTTATGCTCACTATGTTGATGCGAGAGTAGCAACAGAAAGTAGAGTTCAAAAAATAGATACATCCTACCACCAAGGCCAGTTCTCAATTGTAAAAAAGCTCAATAAACGGTGGGATTTACATACCATATTAGGTATCCAGCAATCAAAGTACGAAATACCGTATAGTAATAAAATTTATACTCAAGGGGTCAGTGATGTAACTATTGATTATACACAAGACCCATTTTACGCCGACATTAACTATAGCCAAAACTTACAAGACATTGGTATGTGGGATTTATTTCACGGAGATTTAGAGTACTATCAATCAGATAATAAATATCTATTTGCAAAGATAGACCTACAGCATCGTTTTAATGACACTTTCTCTTTGAAATTTGGTGGTGACTGGATCTCATTTACAAATAAAATGAGTAACCTTCAACAAAATGATATTTTTTTCAATGAAATAAGTAACTCTCCACAAAAATTAATTGAGTTACCCGAAACACTCATCACACCCCAAAATAAACATAAAAACCAGCGCTGGTTGAGCATAAACACTAATGATGCACTTGCACTTTATAAAATAGCGCCATTTAACATAACACAAAATGACGCGTCTTATATAAGGAAGTATGAGCATATAAAAGAAAACAGCCAAGGTGTGTATACATTATTAGCGCTTGAGAGGGATAAATGGGAGGTTGATTTTGGATTACGTTACCAGTTTGATTCTATAACAACTTCAACTCAGGACTTATCAAGCATAAGCTATGATTTATGGCTACCTAGCCTAAATAGTACACTATTCATTAATGAGCATTGGCGCTTTCGTTTTGGGGCTTCTAAAAATTATTCTAAACCGTTATTAAGTTCTCTAAATTTTGCCGACTCTAACAATACTCTAGATAATATTGAATATATTTTTAACCCAAATCTTAAGCCGTACATATCTTATAATACCGATCTATCTCTCGAGGGTGATTTTAGTGGTCATAGTTCATTCGATTTATCTTTGTATTATAAAAATTTAAACGATTACATTGTTACTACTCAAGCTCCATTAGCTTACCCCGGCAAAGCTGCCAATGACAAAGTAGCTGTTTGGCAAAGCAATGCTGAAACAGCTTATCAATGGGGCATTGAATTAAATTTAAATTACTTAATACCCAATTCTGACTGGGGTATTAACCTACAAAGTACCTATAACGAAGGTAGAGTAACTTATTATAACTCCAATGATGGCTTAGCATTATTTAAAAAAAACTTGCCGTTTTTATCTAAAATTACAGCATCGACTATGATTTTTTACGATCGTCCCAACCTAAACTTTAAGCTAGGTGCTATTTTTAGGGGTCAATATTTGGTACGCGCTGGAGGATTAATAAATGATGAAAATGAAACCGGCTTTATGCCAACAATGTATTGGGACGCTAGCGTAAACTACAACTTTACCAAAAACTGGAAGCTAAAATTAAGTGCTTTTAACCTTTGTAATGAACAAGAACGCCAGTATAGTGACTCATCGCTGAGAGCTTATAACTCTACAACAAGTGGCCGCACTTTTTACCTGGGCCTGAGTTATCAATATTAAAAAACCTTACCTGTTTTTAAATCAACGCTAAAACTTTCTCCCTGGGTATTTTCACTAAACTTTGACATTACTTTTGTAAGTGAAGCTAAATATTGCTGTATCTGCGTTTGAGTTTTGCAATTTGATTGTTCTAAAAAGGTGCTTAACTGTTGATAAAAGATACGTTTATTATCGGATATATCAGCTGTTACATCACCATTTCTTAATAAATAGAAGTCTTTCAGCCAAGATTTTGTTGATATCGATTTCAATTGAACTAACATTTCAGGGCTAGCACTATCAATGCATTGCATTGCCGTAAACCAGTTCTCTAGATAAAGGTTTTTATCCAGCCACGATACTAATTCGTTAGGCCAATCGCGCTTTAAAAATCGTTGCTCAATCAACCCAATAAGGTGGCGCTGAGTAAACTCTCCATAACTTTTAGAATTTAAGATAGTGCGATCAAAATTATCTTGTTTACTATCGTTTCTGTATAGCCACTCTCTATCATAAAAACTAAACAGTCTATTAAAATCTGCCACATCGTTAAGTGTATAGGTATTTATATAGGCGGTTTGCTTTTGTAGATTTAATTCAGCGACTTTATAAGCTGCCTTATAGGCGGCAAGGCTTGGAACTTGAACATTAACTAATTGAGAGTTCTTATTATTTGTAATTAATGCAGTGTCGTTTAAGTGCATATGGCCTGCAAAATGTAGTGTTAGGCCTGTCTCTGCAAGTGTACTTGCAGTTTTAGCAGTGGGCACTCGTGGTAATGAAAAGTCTCCGTTATTAAATACCTTATGTAATTCCTTATTAGCATTATCGTAAAAATCCCCCATCGGAAAATGGCTAAATGCGACAAGTGTTTTATCCTGCTCTTTAGCCCTTTTAACAACCGATTTTATCCACTGAATTAGTAAAGGCTTAGCTTCTATCAAAGCATTGTAGCCTGCTCCAGATGAACCTTTAAACGTAATAGGTGTATTTTGCCATTGAGGTGCATATACATTGGCATCAATAGCTAAAAGCCACACCCCTTGTTTGGGCTCAACCAAGTAACTGGCATCAGGCATCATAATACAGCGAGTCGTATTATTGGGGTCACACCATGAAAACTCTCTATTCTTATACGGTGTTTCATATAGTAAGTCAGATTCGTGTTTACTAAAGCCAAAGTCATTAAGTGTACTTAGAATTTCTGAGTAACCCCAATGCTTAACTCCATCATCGCAAAGGGAGTTATTATGTGCACATTTTGTATGCCTGTGGCTATAAAGGCCAAATTCATTACCGTCAGAAGTTAAAAAGTCCGCTTTTCCCGCAGGAGAAGAAAATGGTTTAACGGGGTCATGATTTCCAGGAATTGCAAAAAATCTCATACCGTATTTTTTTTGGTACCTGCTTAATATTTTAGCTAAAGCGCGAACGTTAATTGGCTGGCCATCATCAGTAAAGTCTCCTGGTAATGCGATTAGCTTAATGTTTTTTTGAGCTAGTTCATCTAATACATGAATAAAAGCAAAGTAGTTCTCATTAAATAAGCGAGTCGAATGAAGTTGAGCATACATGCTACGGATTAAAAGAGGTTGTTGGTTTTTAGTATCCTTAGGCAACGCAGTATCCACAGCTTTGGCTGTGGTTGCAAAGATATCATGCAGATGAATATCAGCTAGAAAAGCCACTTTTACAGTACCAGGCTGATCCTCACTTTTCATATCAAAATATTCGATACCTGCAGCCTTCAATGAATTAAAAGCGCTAAATATTACAAATAACCACGTTAAACTTTGCCCCACCGCCATTGCTTCCCTCAGTTAATGTTTTCTTTATTGATATAGAGTCCAGTTATGAAAAATAGGGGACAAACTTTTTAAAAACACGACTTTAATTATGAAGCTTTTATTAAATCAAAATTTTTGTGTCCCCTAATTTAAAAATGAGCGCTCTTAGATAGCAAACTCACAATTGAGATGTACTATGCGTTTAATTCTTTTTATTGCTGCTATAACGTGGTTAACAGATGCTTTAGCAACCCCTTTGAATCACTTCCAAGTTATTGGCTCACATAATAGTTATAAAAAAGCACTTAATCTTGGAGTTAAAAAAGAGCTAAGTAAGCTTAATCCCAAGCTTACTGCACAAATTGATTATGGCCATATCAATATTGTTGATCAGCTCAATAGTGGTATCAGGCATTTAGAAATCGACGTATTAAAAGATCCAAATGGTGGTTTATACCTTAAGCCGTGGGCAGAGCATGTATCAATTGAAGCTCTGTATAGTCAACAAGAAATAGAGCAGCTATCAACTCCTGGTTTTAAAGTCATGCACATACCTGGTGTTGACGTACAAAGCCACTGCATATTATTGAGTGATTGTTTAAACAATCTCAAAAAGTGGTCACAGGAAAATCCGTACCATTTTCCTATCGTTATCATGATTAATGTAAAGGAATCGGGTACCTCAATAGAACCTCAACCCCTTACATTAAAATTTACAGTCAGTGATTACCATTCTCTTGATGCTGCAATAAAGCAAACCTTATCAGATTCATTATTTACACCCGATAATTTACGTAAAAGCGCCCTATCGTTAAATGAAACAGTAATCCAATTGGGTTGGCCAAATGTAGATCTGCTTAGGCAAAAATTTATCTTTTTATTTGATGGGAATAAATCACAAACCTCCTTGTATAAAAAAAACCGTCCTTCGCTGAGAGGAGCCAGTATGTTTGCACATTATGAAGCAGACCAACCAGAAGCTGCTTTCATGATAGTGAATAACCCCATAAAGCATTTCAAAAAGATTCAAAAATTAATAGCTTCAGGCTACATGGTACGTACCCGTGCAGATGCAGTGTTAGACGCCAGAAAATCAGAAAAAATAAAACAATTTAACGCAGCAAAGAATAGCGGCGCACAAATTATTTCAACAGATTTTATACCCGGCTCGCCTCAACAGGCGCGCTTTAACTATGTAGTGCAATTTGACCACGGTCATGTAGTGCGTAAAACCCCTTTTAATCTAAATCACTTTTAATTTAAAAACCAAGGAAACAATATGTTACTTAAATCATCCCCTACCCTGTTAGCAACTGCAATTATTAGCTCGTTAAGCGTTTGCAATTATGTCTATGCTGATCAAAAAGCTGATGCCGAAATAGAAGAAATTGTAGTGCAGGGTTACCGTAATAGCTTATTAAAAGCGAAAGACCTAAAGCGCAATGCTATTGGTGCTCAAGACTCTATAGTTGCAGAGGACATAGCGGATTTTCCTGATTTAAATTTAGCTGACTCACTTCAACGCGTTCCCGGCATTGCTATTACACGAGAAGGTGGTGAAGGCCGACAAATATCATTACGAGGTTTAGGGCCAAACTTTACTCAAGTGCAACTCAATGGAATGGAAGCTTTAGGCACTTCTTCTTCAGCTATGGATAGCCGAGGCGCGGTGAGTCGTTCTCGCGCCTTTGATTTTAATATATTTGCATCTGAGTTATTTCAACGTGTAGATGTGAAAAAATCTTTTTCAGCAGAAATGGATGAAGGCGGTATAGGCGGTACTGTTGGTCTTCATACAGCTAAACCATTTGATTTTGATGGGTTCAATACGGCCATAACAGGGCAGTTAGGTGATAACTCACAAACCGACGATGTTAGCCCACGCGTTGCAGCGCTAATTTCAAATACGTGGAATGATGAATTTGGCGCATTATTCTCAGTTGCATATAGCAAACGTAACGTAAATGAGCAGGGCTATAATACATATCGCTGGCGTAAAAAAAACGCATCTGGCTCTGATATTTCAGAATTAAGCCCAGACCTACAAGATAAAATCAACAATTCAGAAATCAGTTTCTCACGAGGAAGCCGCTATTCATTGTTTGAAAACGAACAGGAGCGTTTAGGTACAACTCTAGCTTTGCAGTATCGTCCCTCTAATAACCTTGAATTTAGTTTTGATGCTTTGTACGGCGAGCTAAACAATGGACGTGATGAGTTTCATTTACAAAGCCGTGGATCAAGCTCAACTGCGCTAGGCTGTACAGGACCGGCCTATATAAGTGAGCCTACTTGTTCAAAGCTCACCTCGTTGGAGATAAACGAAAATAATGACGCTATTTACTCAGTATACGAAGACGCAGCAATTCACTCGGAAAGTAGAAAACAGTATGCTGATACTGAAATTAGCCAATATGTACTTAATAGCGATTGGCAAATTACTGAAGATTTAAATATGACTGCGTTAGTAGGACGTTCTGAATCTAAGTTTAATACCGGTAGCGCAAAAATATATTTAGAAACATTCGGTGATGAAACTATTGATTACCTTGGCGATGCTTATTATGGAGAAAATACGTATGGGTTTGATCCTACCGACAGCAGTTTATTCCGTTACCACGAAATTGATTTATCAGAAGAGGAAATAACCAATACTTTTGATTCAATCAAACTAGATTTTAATTACACACTTAACAATGCTTCAAATATAAAGTTTGGTGTATCTAATAAAAAGTTTGAAAGTGAAAACGGTGAAACTAAATCTGATAATATTAATCGCAGTGATTGGGAAAATGGCTTACTTGACGACACTGTAAATTCAAGCCTTACATTTACCAATACCGCGCACAATAAGCAACAATGGGCAAGTGTTGATGTACTAGGCACTCTAGCGAGTATGAATATTGACCCTAATTTAGATAACTCTGACTTTACCGATAATGTCCAAGAAAAAACCTTTGCTGCATACTTACAATACGAAGCTGAGTGGGAGTTAGGCACTGGTTACTTAATGGGGAATGTAGGTGTACGCCATTATGATACACAGACCAATGCAACAGGTTTAATAAATGGTGAAGTAGTTGATGTAGAAAACACTTATTCAGGTTTGTTACCTGCAATCAACCTAGTGTGGGATAGTAATGATAGCTTGGTTTTACGTGCGAGCTACGGCGAAAATCTAACGCGTCCATCGCTTGGTGCTTTAGTTCCTACGGGCGTTGTACAAAATGATGCAACATCAACTAATGGCTTAAGCATTAGCTCTGGGAATCCTAACCTTAAACCTTATGAATCAGTTAACTTTGATTTTTCAGTAGAGTATTACTTTGAAAATATCGGCTATGCTGCCGTAAGTTACTTTCATAAGTCTATCGATAACTTCATTATTACCGAAACCTATGATATCCCATACAGTGAAACAGGCTACCCACTTAGTTTTCTAGGTGATGTAGACGAAGCTGGCAACCCGCAAAATGCAAATACAATTTTCACCGTTATTCAACCACAAAATTTGGATGACAGTGACATCAGTGGCTGGGAACTGGCTTTTCAACGTGACCTAGACTTTTTACCCGCCCCACTGAATAACTTAGGTGTTATTGCTAATTATACATTCGCTGAGGGTGAAGCGCTGTATCGCAATGTGGGTAACTCAGGTGTTGATCAATATAAATCGTTCCCTGGTCTTTCAGAACATTCTGGTAACTTTACAATATATTACGACTCAGACTCATGGGGGGCACGCGTTGCAGCAGCATACAGAAGTGACTACATTGCAGCGGTACAGGCAGGTAATGGTGATGAAGATGAAAATGGCTTTCATGCAAGCACCTACATAGATGCATCTGCTTTTTATCAGGTAAGCGATAAGCTAAAGGTCACAATTGAGGCTAGTAACTTAACCAACGAACGTGAAGAACAGTATTCAGACTCAAATGATCGTTTATACAATACAACTATTAACGGCCGTACTGTGTATTTAGGCGCGAGTTATCGTTTTTAGGATATTTTTAATGAGATAAATATTTTACAGAGCCATACTGTAGTACGGCTCTGTATGACTTACTACCATACGTACTAAACATTTTTAATGTTGATAGATTAGTACTGACTGATTTAGAAATTATTTACAGGTATAAAGCCCTACTAAGTTCTTATCTTATCTAACTGCCACAGTGTACCGAGAAAACCATTGAGTATTGAGGTAAATTATAAAAGCTTATTTATTAAGACTCAGTAAAATTAGCCTGAAGCTCTTGCTCATCTAGTACTTTGGCTTTTTCAGTTATTTTCTTGTTATGTTTGTTTAAAGATAAAATCTCAGCACAAAATGAATCAGAAGGACGCAACTCATACTTATAGTCAACGATATCGCCTTCATCATTCTTTATATTACTTATTTCATAACTGTCTAAAATATCTGAATCAATCAAGTCCTTCATCGTATTAGCCATATCTCGGCGGATAGCTGTAAGCCGTGATTTTTTTATATCTTCACAATCGATAGAACCAAACTTGATCATCGTTTTTTTTAGTAAAAAGTGATGGGTTTTTCCTACACTTGCATAGCGAAACATATGATAAAGCCTCAACGTTAGCCACCTAGATAAAGTTCTTTTAAACGATTGAGCACGATTAAAATAATATCCTCTGTAACCAATAGACTCTATTTGCTGCGACATAAACTCATTTAATACAGCAAGACATTTAACCGTTGATTTTCCTTGCTGACCACTAAAATGAATAGAGCTTAAATAATTCATTTTAGACTCGCTATAATGCTGCTCTCCCGCTTGATTGGTCACTTGGTATTTAAAGTTGAGTTCACTGCCCTTGAGTATTTGAAGGGCCTGTTTTATTTCAGCAAATGATAGGGTTTGATTAACAGACTTCAGCTCGTTAGCTATTTCTTTAATAGAAAAATATACCGCATATCTGTCGCCCATTTTTCCGGAAATTTTTGCTATTTTACCTTGGCTAGCTAAACGAATAAGCGCTCTCTCTACTTTTTCTTCTCTATCTGAGGGCCAAGCAAAATAATCTTCGTCTTTTCCCACAATCAGCGCAGGGGCTATTTCCAGTTTGCCTTCATACGTAACCCCTTCTAACTTATCAGAAATACTTCGTGATACAACGACGCGATTAGGCGCTTCACTAATTTTTACCAGTTTACGCTGATTACGTATAAAACGAGACCACAAGTCATACGCATTAAAAGTGTTTGAAATAGAGTTTTCAAAGCCGGACAACGTACTTTGATTATCAATGAAAAGTGACAATTGCTCGACTTGATTTGCATTTTGAATTGTCTTAATTTCGTTTTTAATAGTATCAGGAAGATTACTCAACGAAATGTACTTTGTGGCCATTAAGCAAAACCCTGCTTATTATTATATTTATCCCCTAGGTTCTCATAACCCATAGATTACGGCAACTATGAAACATAGAGGAAAATTGATCTGAGTGTAATAAAAATCTAAATACAATTTAACAAAATGAGTTTATGAGTTATCAATATAGATTTTCATATTCTTAAGCTGCTTTTTATTACTATAGTTTCAGAGGTCTACTTGTTAATTTCAGTAAGCATCTATAGCACTAACATAGAGGAACACTGATCTGTACTGCATAATAGAAACTTGAAGCTTCATCTGTTGCTGGTTTTTACATAATAAACAATGATGTATTTAATTTAAGGCATCTACTTCATATGTAATTAAAAAACATAGAGGAAACCTGAACCTCTTTTTAATCAAGCACACCGCTATACCGAGTGTTCAGAATTAACTGGCTTAGCCTTCCCTCTTTCGCGATCAGTTTTTAAAGATAGAGGAATATTGATCTGTAACTCTTTTAAAAAATAATATTAGGAAACTTAAGCTAATAAAATAATATCCATAATGCCCTACGACTACTTCTATGTGAGCCTCAAACATAGAGGAAAAGCGATCTGGATTAATTATCATCGAACACCCAACATAGAGGAAAAGTGATCTGAGCTGATTTTGTAACCGCTCAAATTTATCATCTAACTTAACCGTTTAAATATAAATCGATGATTTTAGCTAAATAGACTGTAATTTAAGCATAGAGGAAAGTTGATCTGTGATAATTTGGCTGCTAACAAGTTACATAGAGGAAAAGTGATCTGAGGCTAATTTATTTAGTCAAAATAGCTTCACACCATAATGCTGTATTGAATATCATACGGTTATGAGTAGCTATAAATAGTCGATGAAAGCCTACCTTCGAAATAAAATTATGTGGTCATGGAAAAAACTCAATAAAAAACATTGATAACAGGTAAATTAAAAATACTTGTGGATAAGCGTTATTTTACCTAGTTAAATAATGATCTCAGCATAATGGAGATCAGATCTACACCATGTTTTTAGGTCTAAGGAAGTTTGCTTATGGGGATAACATCGTATTCAAACATGATGGAAATCGGATCTAAAACACACACTCTGGGGGTAAGTGTGTTTATAACTTATGTATAACTATATGATTTTAAAGAACACATAGAGGAAATATGATCTAAAACATAGTGTAAACATGATCCATACATAGAGGTTTGCTGATCTGAAAATATAAACAAACTGCTTTATATTCAAAAACTTACAAGAATAACTTATCCTTTAACCTTATA
>NZ_JASDDB010000022.1:0-46764 GCF_030407615.1 Pseudoalteromonas sp. APC 3355
GGTTGACCTACTGATTACAAGTCAGTTGCTCTACCAGCTGAGCTAAGTCGGCACACAAAACTGTGTGCTAAGGCACGCGTAATAATGTTTAAACTGTTGATTAAACACCACTACTTTAATAAATGGTGCCTCGACCCGGAATCGAACCAGGGACACGAGGATTTTCAATCCTCTGCTCTACCAACTGAGCTATCGAGGCACTTAAACAGTGCTAATTAAAAATCTCAAAGGATTTTTAATGCAATTCCCACTCATCTCTACCGACTGAGCTATCTGGGCGTGCGGCGTATTAAACGAGTTTTGCCCTTACAAGTCAACTTTTTTTTTATTCTTTATAACTGTTTGAACGGTTTTCAGACAACTCAGTGTATTTTTTATTAATAACGTTCATTTTTACCACAAATCGAACTATAAATATAAATAAATCAGACTAAAACCGTAGTGAATTATTTTTTGTAAATGTTACGATTAGCTTAGATACGTACGATAGGGACTTATCGTAGTAAAATCACATCAATTGGAAACAATCAATGCAGAGTAAATTTTCATCGCCAGTCAAAGGCTTATTACCTCTTTTTTTAATCATAAATATTGCAGTAACAGCGCTTGCTATTATTGCCCACTCATTTTATTCACAAACTGAAGTTAAGACAGCCCAACCTGCATCATCTGTTAATATTGTGACGCTTGCCGATAGATTAGACTTACCTATGGTTGATGCATTAACTATGTATGGTCAAGGTAAAGTAAGGCAGTTACTTGATTTAACGTCGTTATTAGATGATGACTTTGAATATACTCTATATCGCTTCAATCCAACATCAGGTACTCAATTGGTATATAGCAGTAGTAAACCTGCTATCGCTTCAATTAAAACTGAAAAGCATCTAGTAGAAAAAGGCATCCTACACCACTTACTGCTGTTAAACGATCAACCTATTGGCGAGCTTATTATTAAGCAAAACCTACCAACCGCTCCTTTAAGCGCTCAAAACTCTCAAGTTATTGCCTACATTATTGCGATAGCAAGCGTAGCTGCATTATTTATATTTACTTTAATGTTTAATATGTACATTAATAGTCGCTTACGAAAAAGTACTGACACTCTTACACA
This sequence comes from Pseudoalteromonas sp. APC 3355, assembly GCF_030407615.1. Lineage (NCBI taxonomy): Bacteria > Pseudomonadati > Pseudomonadota > Gammaproteobacteria > Alteromonadales > Pseudoalteromonadaceae > Pseudoalteromonas > Pseudoalteromonas sp. APC 3355. Next base: position 1,115 of record NZ_JASDDB010000022.1, read on the forward strand.
AGAGCTGCAGGCAATCACCGAAAATGCTAATTACAATAGTAGTGTTGATGAGCAGCTTGATATTGGTTTAGGTGTAGTGGCAAAAAACATTAACTTACTGCTACAAAAAGTACAGACTGCGATGAGTGAGAATGACGCCGCACAAAAAGAGCTTTATAAATTACAAAATGGCCTAGAAGCCGAAGTGCAAAATCGTACTATAGCGCTTGAGCAAGCCACACTAAAAGCAGAGCGAGCAAGCGAAACCAAAACGACCTTTTTAGCCACAATGAGCCACGAAATAAGAACACCGATGAATGGTGTTATAGGCACTATTGATTTACTGCGCCAGACCGAACTTGATGGCGCTCAACATCGTTTAAGTACAATTATTCGTGAATCAGCATTTTCGTTATTGAGCATTTTGGATGATATCTTAGATTTTTCTAAAATTGAGGCTGGAAAGCTAAATATTGACCCGATCCCATTTTCGGTAACCGATACCATTGAAGAAGTTGCTCGAGTGCTCTCATCAGTTGCTAAAAAACGTGAGCTTGATTTAGAACTAGCAATAGCACCAGATATTCCAGTCAACCTTACCGGTGATAGTGTGCGTGTACGTCAGGTGCTTTATAACCTATGTAGCAACGCAATTAAATTCACTAGCACTGATGAAAAAACCCAAGGCCATGTAAAAATATCAGTAGAGGTGGTTCACAATACGACTGATCACTTTACCTTACGCTTTTGCGTAACTGATAACGGTAAAGGCATGTCGCAGACGCAACTTCGCGAAATATTTAATCCATTTATTCAAGCCGAAAACTCAATTACCCGAGAATATGGTGGCACCGGTTTAGGTCTTTCTATTTGTAAAAGCTTAACTGAGCTTATGCTAGGTACTATTCATGTAACTAGTCATACCGGAATTGGCAGTGAGTTTACAGTAGAGCTGCCGTTTAGCACATCGGGTAAAATTAAGTACGCACATAAAGGTGCATTAAATGGTAAGCAAATTGTTGTAGTTAGTAATCACCTAGAACGTGAAAAAACAATGTACCGTTATTTATCGTTCATGGGCGCTAAAATAATTTATGCACACACAGAAGAAGAAATTGAAGAGCACCAGCATTCACAAGATATTATTTGGGTAGCTGATGGCATAGACAATATGGATAAAACTAATGCGCTGCTAAGACGTTTATTTTATTCATTAGAAGATTACAACCAACAAGTTGTTGTACTAAGTAAGCTTGATGAAGCAGCTATAAATCATAAAAACATTTTTTATATTAATGCCTCTCCTCTATGTAAATCTAACTTTATGCTTTCTATATTGGTGGCTGCAGGGTTACATACACCTAAGCAAATTAAAAAAACCAAAACACTTAATAACTATTTAAATGTTGAGCAGGCTCGTAATTCAAACAAATTGGTTTTACTTGTTGAAGATAACCTTCTAAACCAACAAGTCCTCACCGATCAACTACATATACTGGGCTTTGGCGTTGAAATAGCTAACAACGGTGAAGAAGGTCTAGATATGTGGAGAAAAGGTGATTACTCACTTATTTTAACCGACTTACACATGCCTAAAATGTCGGGTTACGATATGGTCGAAAAAATCCGTAATGAAGCAGAGTTATTAGAATCGATTGATGCACAGCCTTACATTATTGCAGTAACAGCAAACGCACTTAAAGGCGAAAAAGAGCGCTGTTTAGCAGTAGGTATTAACGACTTCATTACCAAACCTATAGAGCTAAACGCGTTAGAAGAAACTCTAAAACGTTGGAGCGATAAACAAAGCCAAAACCCAAATGTAGTTATTCATCAAACTATGGCACTACCTATTGATATGGAAGCTGTTGCTAAATATGTAAACGGTGATAACGCTAAGCAAATCCGTTTCTTCAAAATGTATTTAGAACAAAGCCAAGGCTTAATTAAGAGTATTAATTCCGGCGTTATGGTTAACGACTTAAATGAGATTATTGAAGGGTGTCATCAATTAAAATCGATCTCCAAGACAATTGGTGCCCAAACGGTGGCAGAACTTTCAAGTGCATTTGAAGATAAATGTAAAGAAGGTGAACTCACAACCGATGAATTAATAGAGTTAAGAGATAAGCTGGAAATTGAATACTCTAAAGCTGCTCAATTTTTAAAGGAACAAATTAAAATATCTGAGCAAGAAGATGAGTTAAATGAATAAATAAACATAAAAAAAGGGCTAAATAGCCCTTTTTCTTATGTTTAAAACATTACTTTTCAGGCGGTCGATAACCTTCAATTTCTACATCTTTGTTTTCAAACAAAAAGCCAACCATTTGCTCTTCTAAAAATGTGCGGTGTTCTGGGTCCATCATATTTAAATGCTTTTCGTTAATAAGCATTGTTTGTTTATGTTGCCACTGAGCCCACGCTTCTTTAGAGATGTTATTAAAAATCTTTTCACCAATTTCACCAGGGTATAACTGAAAGCCAAGCCCTTCGGCTTCTTTTTGTAACTTTTGACAAAATACTGTACGTGCCATGATTGATTCTCTCTAACGCTAAATATGGGGCTATTCTATACTATTGCTGTAATTTGTTTAACCAACTTTTTAGTTGGCGCTGCTAGGCCAACCTCTATTGATTGATCAAGCGGATACCAGATTAATTGCTTATCGTTTACCACATCAGGAGTTTTCTTAACATTGAGCACATGCGGGTTAATCCTCAGCTCAAAATGTGAAAACACATGAATAAACGCTTCAAGCTCTACTAAACTAGCCTCTAGGCCTTGCTGAGCTAAAAATATTTGAAGCTCTTCGTACTCATTAAATTCAAAAAAGCCAAACAATCCGCCCCAAATACCGCTGTTAGGACGTTTTTCCATAAGCACTTTATCACCACACTGAATAATTAACTGATGGCAACTCTTTTTAGGAACTGCTTTTTTTGGTTTTGAATGTGGAAACTCTTTTACTTTACCTGCATTAAAAGCACCACAGCCTGAGTTTAATGGGCAAGCCTCACAATCAAACCGGCTGCGTGAGCAAACGCTCGACCCTAAATCCATCATAGCTTGATTAAACTCAGTAACATTATCTTTAGGCGTTAACTGCTCTGATAAATGCCAAAGCTGGTTTTCGACTTTTTTAACGCCGTACCAGCCCTCAATCATAAAATAGCGTGCTAAAACTCGCTTCACGTTCCCATCTAAAATAGGGTGATGCTGCCCAAGCGACAATGATAAAACAGCCCCTGCAGTAGAGCGCCCTATTCCAGGTAAATCCATTACTTCATCGAGTGTTTTCGGAAACTCACCTTGGTATTTGTCACGCACTATTTTAGCTGTTTTGTGTAAGTTACGCGCACGAGCGTAATACCCTAAGCCGGTCCAGTGATGCAGTACTAAGTCTTCATCCGCATCAGCTAAAGCGATAATATCTGGAAAGCTTTGCATAAACTTTTCAAAGTATGGAATAACAGTAATAACTTGGGTTTGCTGCAGCATCACTTCAGACACCCACACTTTATAAGGTGTTTTACCTAGCTGCCACGGGAGTGTTTTACGCCCATGAAGGTGATACCAATCAACAACTTGATTAGAAAAGCAGCGTGACTGTTCTTTATTTAAATCCAACATTTTTAACTTTTACTGATGCCCAATGGCGGCTCAGTCTATTGCAGTTAACAAAAAGATCAAGCTATACGGGGTGTAAAACCAGCTAATACTTGTGATTGCGGCCTCGGTCAGGGATAATATGCAACCATTTTTAAACACATTGTTTTTGTCAGGCCAATAATATGAGTGAATCAAGCAACACTAACCTTGAGCAAGCTAAGCAAGAAGGTAAATACATCCGCACCATTCGCAGTTTTGTAAAACGCGAAGGTCGATTAACCAAAGGCCAAGCCGCTGCAATCGAAAAATGCTGGCCAACAATGGGCCTAGAGCATAAAAACGGTATGCTTGATTTAAGCGAAGTTTTTGGCAACAACAACGATGTAGTAGTAGAAATTGGTTTTGGTATGGGTAAGTCGCTTGTCGAAATGGCAACAAATGCCCCTCATCTAAACTTTATCGGTATTGAAGTACATCGCCCTGGCGTTGGTGCTTGTTTAATGGATGCCGATGAAGCAGGCATTACCAACTTACGTATTTTTGAACACGATGCAGTTGAAGTACTTGCAGATTGCATACCTAATGAAAGCTTAACAACACTACAACTATTTTTCCCTGACCCTTGGCATAAAAAGCGTCACCACAAACGCCGTATTGTACAAACTGAGTTTGTTGAAAAGCTAAGAGCCCAACTTAAAATGGGTGGCGTTTTTCATATGGCAACAGACTGGGAAAACTACGCAGAGCACATGCTCGAAGTGATGAATGTAGCTCCTGGTTTTAAAAACCAATCAGAAACAAATGATTATGTTCCACGTCCAGATTTACGCCCGCTTACTAAGTTTGAGCAGCGCGGACATCGCCTAGGTCATGGCGTGTGGGATTTAATGTTTGAGCGCACAGAATAATTAAATTTAATTACTCACTTTTACTTTTATAAAACTAAATATACTGTAAGGCAAAGCCATTTATGAGCGTACTAACCAACCCAAGTTTACTGTTACTTCGTAATAGCGAGGCACTAACGGGAAAATCTATCTTGGTGGTCAACTTTGTTCAAGATGGCTTTTTAACAGAGCTTAAAAGACTTAATCCGCAAAGCAAAGTAACTGCGTTTAGCTACAACCATGCTAACGGAGAGTTTGCTAAAAACACCAAAGATGTTGATGTTCATGTAAGCCACACAATACCTGGTAACGACTACGATTTAGTTATTCTTTACTACCCTAAATCAAAACCAGAGTTATTAATGGCACTTGATAATATTCGATCAGCTATTACTGATGATGCCGAACTATTAGTAGTAGGTGAAAACAAAAGTGGTGTTAAGTCAATTGAAAAGCAATTAGCTGGTAAAGCTGAGTTTAGTAACAAGATTGATTCAGCTAAGCACTGCGTTCTTTACTCATTTGCTGAAATTTCTAAGCACCCTCACTTTGATATTACGACTTACCATAAAAAGTTTGTTGTTAATGTTGCCGACACTGAATTTACAGCTATTAGTGTTCCTGGGGTGTTTAATCACGGTAGTTTAGATATAGGAACGAAAGTTCTACTGGAAAACGCACCGACAATTAAGCAAGGCAAAGTTCTCGACTTTGGTTGTGGCGCAGGTTTAATAGCAACTTTTTTAGGGCTTCATAATCCAGCACTTGAGTTTGTGTGTAGTGATGTAAGTGCGCTGGCAACTTATGCAACACAGCAAACCCTAAAGCTTAACAACATCAATGGTGAGGCTATATTAAGTGACGGCCTTAAAAGCATTAATGGTAAGTTTGATTTAATTATTAGCAATCCACCTTTTCATACTGGTATTGCAACCGACTACACAGTAGCAGAAACATTTTTAGCTAATGCAAAACAGCATTTAACTAAATTAGGGAAGCTAAATATTGTTGCTAACAGCTTTTTAAAGTACCCGCCTATTTTAGAAACTCAGTTTGAAAGCTATCAAACTGTATTTAAGAACAATAAATTTGCTGTATATAGCAGCTAATTTAAATTTGTAAAATGATTGAGCACAAACGTGCTCAAGCTAACTTTCGAATAAATATAAGAATTAATTTAGTTTTTTTCCTTCATTTTTCCACGTCTTTGCTAAACTAAAACTCTAAATAATTAAATTTAACTCAGGCGATAATGAAATAATGCCTAAAAAAGTTCATCAAAGTAGCATTCGAAAAGCACTCATTAATTTGATCATGCTTATTACAGCTATTTGCTTATCGTTATCTATTTCTATCTCTACGTATTTAAGCGTGAAAGAACAAAAGCAATTAATAGTTAATAAGCTTGTTATTCTTTCTGAAATTGTAGCTTTTGATGCTGGGCAATCGGTAACTGAAGATGATCGTAAAACAGAAGAAAAACGCCTCAAGTCATTTGAAAAGATCCCTCTTGTAAAAAACATACATATTTACTCAATAGAAAAAGCATCCCAAAAGCCTGTTTTCTTTATTAGCTTTAATGCTAAAAAAACACCTCCTGTGCCACTGAGAATAGACAGTGTAGAAGAGCTAAAAACACCACGAATTACGAGTGACCATATTGAGCTAACCCGCCCTATTTACGATAACGAACAAGTAGTAGGTTATGTGTATATGCGAGGAAGCCTCGAGAGTTTAGAGGTTTATATTGAGAGAAAAATATTAATAGACGTGTTATTAACATTATTAATTCTGGTAGTTGTTTACTTTATTGCTATTAAAGTTCAACGACGTATAGCTAAGCCAATAGAGCAATTAAGCATGTTATTGCAGGATGTGTCTAAAAATCATAACTACGATGCACGCGCACCAGTAACTGATGTAAAAGAAATAAGTGCTCTTTCAAATAGTTTAAATATCATGCTTACGCGTACAAAAAAACAACTTGAACGCCACGAAAAAGATAAGCAAGAAATCAAACAACTAAACCTAAGCCTTGAAGAAAAAGTAAACCAACGAACAATCGCCCTTAGAGAGGCAAATCAAGAGCTTTTATCAACTCTTGAGCGGATGCATCAATACCAAACACAAATTGTTGAAAACGAAAAAATGGCATCTTTAGGGCAAATGGTTGCAGGTGTTGCCCATGAAGTTAACACACCAATAGGGCTAGGTATTACAGGTTCTACGTTACTTAGAGATAAACTAGCAGACATACAACAAAGCTTTGATGACAAAAAACTAACCTCAAGCCATCTAAAACGCTTTATAGATGAAGGTATTGAAAACTTAGATTTAATTTACCGCAACTTAAATCGTGCAGCTGACCTTATATCTAACTTTAAAAAAGTAGCGGTTATTCAAGATGACGGTGTAAATACCTATATTAATGTGCACAAATTAATAAGTGATGTTTTAACGTCGATTCAATCTGAATTATTGCCCAAAAAGCCTGTTGTAACTATTAACTGTCCGACCGACTTGGCTATTCATAGTAAGTCTGAACCTCTACAACAAGTTTTTCAGCAGTTACTTATGAACTCTGTAATTCATGGATTTATAGGTAAAGAAAACAATGAAATTCGCTTTGACGTAGAACTTGTCGGGAAAAAATTAACAATCGTTTATTCTGACAATGGTCAGGGCGTTGACAAAAACATTAAAAATAGAATTTTTGACCCATTTGTAACTTCAAAGCGCGGGCAAGGCGCAAGTGGCTTAGGCATGCACTTAGTTTATAACCTAGTAACACAAGCACTTGGCGGAAGAGTGATGTTTGATCTTGAAGAAAAACGCGGTGCTCGCTTTATAATTACTATTCCTTAAATAAAGATCATTAAAAAGTGCATATATTTAAAATTTATCCTTGAATTAGCATTTAATGACCTCATTAATGAGGCATGTGATAAGTGCGTAACATTATTTAATTGCTTTAAATAAATATTACCAAGCGATTTATGAACTTTTTTATCTTTGCTGTATCACATACATTGATGAAAGGTTAAAAGGTTAAAAAGTGATATAGTTTTGCTTTGAATTAGTCTGATTATTTTAAGTACCTTGCTTAATTGAATGATATGTCAATTATCAAAGGAAAATGGCTTCGACTTTATGATTCAAATAGCTACATCCATGTATATATCAATTAAACAGTAGTTTTTGCACTGCCCTTTTTAGTAGACTTTGGACACCCTACTGTTTTATTTTTATCCAATTTGTTTTTTCCTTGTTAACAAATGGGTATAATCCTATAATCTCTAGTAATCGGTTATAAATTAGTCACCGATTTTTTATAAATAATATATTCCAAAAGGTTAATTAATAATGCAAACGCCAGTCATTCTAATCGTAGAAGATGAAGACGTAACTCGACTGAACCTAGTTAGTTTATTTGAAGCTGAAGGGTACAAAGTTATTGAAGCCATTGATGGCGATGATATGCATGACAAGCTTACAAATAACGATGACGTTAATCTTGTAGTTATGGATATCAACCTTCCTGGTAAAAACGGTCTTATTTTAGCCCGTGAATTACGCCAAAAGCGTAAAGTAGGTCTTATATTCCTAACTGGTCGTGACAACGATGTTGACCGTATTTTAGGTCTTGAAATTGGCGCAGATGACTACGTTACTAAACCGTTCAACCCGCGTGAATTAACTATCAGAGCTCGCAACCTTATTACTCGTACTGCCTTAGGTGGTGAAGAGTCAGCACTAGAAACAAATGGTGTTATTACGTTTAATGGTTGGGAACTTGATGAAAACAGCCGTTGTCTTACTTCTCCAAATGGCGACGCTAAGCGTTTACCTAAAGGTGAGTACAGAGCACTTCGTTTAATGCTTGATTCTCCAGGTCGCATTTTCAGCCGTGAGCAATTAATTAAGCATATGACAGGCCGTGAGCTTCGCGCAAATGACCGTACTGTTGACGTTACTATTCGTCGCATTCGTAAGCATTTTGAAAGTGATAACTCAACGTCTGAGTTAATCAGCACCATCCATGGTGAAGGTTACCGTTTCATTGGTAAAATTGACGCTTAATTAGAGCTAATTAGTTTCACTCTAATTGCTGTAAAAATAAATGAAGGGCTTTTTGTCCTTCATTTATTTTATCTGCCAGAATATCTAACCACTGCTTTAACACCTCATCAGATTCATCAATAGCACCATGTTCCATTATTTTGGCATGAAGCTGCACATCATTAAGACCTACTGAGCCAGCCGCCCCTTTGAGTTTATGCGCTACTGATTCATACTCTTCTCTATCACCGCTATTTAATGAAGTAAGTAACTCTTGCTGATATTGTGGACTTAGTTTTTCGAATAGCTGACTACTGCGTCTAAACACAACTAAGCCCATTGAATTGACAAAGTCTTCTATTGTTTCTATATCTAATAAGTGTGCACCAATGCCTTTAAGGGCTTCTTCACTTACTTTCAACAGTGGTTCTGTGCATTCACTTTGCTTAATTCCAAATAAATCAGCCAGCATTTTATCAAGCTTCACTGTGTTAATTGGTTTAGCAAGCGCCCCTTGTATTGATATGCCTTCAAGCTCTTCTTCAGCACTACGAACATTGGCCGTAAGTGCCACAATAGGTAGTTTATCAAAATGACTATCTGAGCGTATTTGCTTGGCAACTACGTCACCATTTATATCAGGCAATTGCATATCAAGTAATACTAAATCTAAGTCATCTTCGGTTTCGACAAACGAGAGTGCATCTTCACCGGTTTCAGCCCACAACACCTCATGCCCGCGTTGCTCTAATAAGTTTGTAGCAATTTCGGCGTTAAGAGGTACATCTTCTACTAGTAAAATATACAAGCCACGACCAACATAACTTTGCTCTGTTGGTGCTACACATAAATTAAGCGGTATTTGAACTGTAAAGCAACTTCCTTCGCCCTCAGTACTATTTACTGTAATTATCCCTTTCATCGCACTTACAAGTGCCTTAGTTACAGCCAAGCCAATACCGGAACCTATCGCGTTAGTCCCTTTTAAATCTGGCGCTTTGTAGTACATATCAAATATATGAGCAAGCTGCTCTGGCGGAATACCCTGGCCGGTATCCGATACTTTCATAACTAACCATGGGCCTTCAACTCTGTTTTCTCGGCTACATTCAAGTGTTACCTTTCCTTGCTGTGTAAACTTAACGGCGTTATTAATTAAGTTCCAAACAACTTGGCGTAAGCGAGTTGGGTCGAGCTGTGCGTAAATATCCAGCACCCCATTGCGCTTAATATCAAACTCTAGCTCTTTTTGCTCCGCGATTAAGCCCGCAAAGTTAACAACGTCATTTATAAAGTCTGACACATTAATAGAGTTGGTCACTATATCGAGCTGATCTCTATCTATTTTGTCTAAATCAATAATATCGTTAAAAATATTGCCGAGCGTTTCAGCACTCGAAAATATAGTATTACCCCAACTACGCTGCTGTTTGTTTAAGTCAGTATCAAGCAGCATTCGTGTTAAACCAACAATACCATTGAGCGGTGTACGTAGTTCATGGCTTAATGTTGCAATAAACTTACCTTTGTCTTTATAGGCCGTTTCGAGCGCTTGAGCGGCCTCCTTACGACTTGTGATATCACGACCAAAGCCCAGTAAACCAATGTAATCACCTTCATCATTTATAAAAGGTAATTTACGCAGCTCAAACCAACGCGTTTCCCCATTTACTTCATAACCCACATCAATGGTCAGTGCTTTATGGCTTTGCTCTACTTCTTTATCGGTTTTCAAAACTTCAGATAAAAAGTGACTCGGGAATATCTGCTCAACCGTTTTGCCAATTAGTTCGCTACTTGATTTACCCATTACTTCTTCAAACATTTTATTACAACCAGCAAACACGCCATTGTTATCGCGGTAATAAAATAAATCAGGAGATGAATCAACTATTGAGCGCTGCAGCATGCTTTGTTGAGCAAGTTCTTGTTGTGTTTTTTTACGCTCAGCAATTTCTCGACGTAGCTCTTCAATAGCGCGGTGCTTGGCATGAAATGCCATTTTACGCTCATCAATTTCGATGTTTAGACGGTTAATGTTATCTTTTAGGGTTTGATTTAAAAGCTTTTCCTGCTTGGTGGCGCTATCTAAATAAGCATATGAGGCATCAAGTTGTCGAATTGAATTAAGCAACACACTTATAATTAAAGGAGAAACCACAGCCGTAAAAAATACCACGGCTAAAATATCAACCAGGTGTAATTCGCCTATCGCCACATAATAAAACATGCTCGATAAAATAAGAGATACAGTTAAAAATAAAGTGTAACAAATAGCAGCGGTTTTAAATTCACCAAATCGCGTTATTGAGCTGGAAAGTACCCGAGCCCAAGGGCTCAAAGAATAATCGGTCATACGTAATTTTATCTCTTAGCTGTGTACTTAATATAAAGAAGGCAATGCGTATGTATAAACATACCATTTTCCCAGATTTTAGCATTTTTCTCCTACCACTACTCACGTTGTGCGATAAAAACAGAATTTTTCATGTTTGATTTAGCTCATCTATTAAACTCATCATTTCAGCAATAAATTATTTAGTGTAAAATGCCCCGCTTTATTATCCCCAAAATACGAGTAGCGCACATGCAAACCAATATGCCAGATATAGCAGACACTGCACCCGCTTTACAAACAGGTAAATTAGACTGGGTTGGCATGGGCGAAATAGAACTGCCATTTATTTTTGAATCTCGAGACTTATCTCCAGTTACAGTAAACGCCAAAGCTCGTGCATTTGTAAATTTACATAAAGAAGATGCCAAAGGCATTCATATGTCACGTCTATTTTTGGCACTTGATCTGCTTTCAACCGAGCAGCAAGTCAATCCGCAAACTATAGCGCAGGCACTCGATACCTTTATAACTAGCCACGAAGGGCTGAGCGATAAAGCACAAATTGAATTTAAATTTGAATTACCGCTACGCCGTAAGTCATTATTAAGTGGTAAAGCGGGCTGGAAAAGCTACCCAGTTGTACTTACCAGTACAATTGAAAATAACGTTATTAGCTACGAGCTAACCGTAGATGTTACTTATTCTTCAACGTGCCCATGCTCTGCTGCACTTGCGCGCCAGCTTATACAAAACGCGTTTAACGAAAAGTTTAACCAAGAAACGTTAAGCCAAAAAGATGTGCACGAATGGCTAGGCACTACACAAGGCATTGTAGCTACTCCTCACTCGCAGCGCTCTATTGCCAACGTAAAAGTAAAGCTTGATAGCAACATTCAAGAATTTGACGTAGTTACGCTAATTAACACTCTTGAAGCTGAGCTTAAAACACCAGTACAAGCGGCAGTAAAACGTGAAGATGAGCAAGAATTTGCCCGTTTGAATGGTCAAAACCTTATGTTTTGTGAAGATGCAGCGCGTAAAATTAAAGCATTGCTAGAGGCAAACAATTACAGTGATTATTGGCTGCAAATAAACCACTATGAATCACTGCATGCGCACGATGCTGTAGCTATTGCAGTAAAAGGTATTAAAGGAGGCTACAAAGCTTAATCGCTGTGTAGCTATTGCTTGTAAACCAGTCGGTAATTATTTTATAACCCATACTTTTTAGGCACGTAAATTGCTTTGTTTGAGCAGTGTCAATTTGTTGTTATGGAGTTACCGTATGGAATTCGCTTTATTATTAATCCTAGTATTAGTTGTCGGGGCCTCTGTTGTTGCGTCAAAATTTAATGACGATGGCGGAAACCCGTATCCTTTTACTCGCAAGCAAACTGTTTTTACGCAGGTTGAAGGCGCTTTTTTAAATCTTCTCGAGCGTGCTGTTGGCGATCAATATAAAATTGTTAGTCGCGTTAAGTTAATCGACGTTATTGACTGTAAGCAAGGCCTTTCAGTAAAGTCTAAACGTGCTGCTTTAGCTAAAGCTAAAAATAAGCAACTCGACTTTGTATTAATCGATAAAGAAAAACTAACAATCATTGCTGCTGTTGACCTAGTTAACAATGCCAACAAAGATGGCCACAAAGCTCAACGCGACTGGTTTGTAAACGGTGCACTAGAGTCTGCGGGCATTCCACATATTCGTATGAAAGTTAAATCGGGCTACCGCCCTTCTGAAGTACGCGATGCAATTATGTTTAAACTTGGTAAGCCTGCAGCAACACAAACTCAGCGCCCTGTTCGTAATCGCTCACATAAGCCAGCGGTACTTTCACCTTCTCAAGCTAAAGCGCAAACCACGGCGTTAGCTGAAATTTAAAAAACGAATTAAATACTCTCCTAAAAAGTATTTAAAGCGAGCTCATAAACAAGCTCGCTTTTTTGTTTTTTATTGCTAACTTCACGTATAATCAAGTGATTCAAACTCAGGAATTAAACTTTATGAATGTTGGTATTATTGGCGCAATGGAGCCAGAAGTTAAAATTTTACGTGAAGCTATGCAAAACCCACAAATTTTAACTAAAGCAGGTTTCACTTTTTATACTGGCGAGTTGGCTGGTAACACGGTGACACTTGTTCAATCTGGTATTGGTAAAGTCGCATCAACTATTGCAACTACCTTACTTATCGATAACTTCAAACCTGATTGCATAATTAACACAGGCTCAGCCGGTGGATTCGATCCTTCTCTTAGTGTTGGCGATGTCGTAATTTCGTCAGAAGTACGTCACCACGATGTAGACGTAACTGCTTTTGGCTACGAAATTGGCCAAGTACCACAAATGCCGGCAGGCTTTGCAGCACACCCTAAATTAGTTGAAGCAGCACAGCAAACTATCGAACAAATCAGTGATGTTAAAACACTCGTTGGCTTAATTTGTACTGGTGACACATTTATGTGTGACCCTATACGCATTGATAAAGCACGTAGTGATTTTCCTACAATGCTTGCTGTTGAAATGGAAGGCGCTTCAATTGCGCAAACGTGTTTTACGCTAAACACACCATTTGTTGTAATTCGCTCAATGTCTGATATTGCTGGTAAAGAGTCACCACAATCATTTGAAGAATACCTAGAAACAGCATCAATCAACTCATCTAAAATGGTTGTTGCACTTTTAGAAAAACTAACAGCAGTATCTTTGTAAATGCTTAGCAATATTGTTCAAAATCACTTGGACTTTATTGCCTTTATACTAGCGCTCCTTGCTGAGCGCTTTATTCCCCTTATTAGCTGGTATCATCCTAATACGGCGTTAAATGCTGTTTTTAGTGCTATTGGCAAACGTATATACAAAAGCAAAGAACCTAAAAGCTATCAATATTTGGCAGCTATACTCGCAAGCTCACTTATTTTAAGTGTTATTCTCATTATTGTAGTGTTACTACTCGAGTTTGCTTTTTACCCTGAATTACTCGCAGGTCTTATTTTATATTTATGCCTAGAAAGTAAGAGCATTGATAAAAAAGCACTTCGCATTGCAAAGCTAACTAAACAAAATCAAAAATCCACAGCACGCGAATTACTAAAGCCACTGCTCGCCCGTGAAGTTAATAGACTTTCATCAGCTGGTATTATCAAAGCATTAATTGAGAGCTTAATACTGCGCACCGCTCGATACTATTTCGTAGTCATATTTATATTTTTAGCATTTGGCCCTATAGCTGCCCTTGCCTATCGGTTACTTACCTTAATACAACAAGCATGGCGTAGTGATATCCCCCCAAATAGTTACTTTTTAAAACCGCTTAAAACACTCTTGTTTATTATTGAATATATTCCGATGCGCTTACTCGCTTTAACTATTGCAGCAAGTCGAGCAAGCAAACAAAGCATGCATTATATAAAGCATTATGGCAGGCATTTTTATCAAACAAATACAGGTTGGCTCTTAAGCACATGTTCTGCATCACTTGGCGTGCAGTTGGGCGGGCCTGCAGTTTATTTAGGCACTCGCTTTAATAAAATGCGTATTGGTACTGATAGACTACCTACACCCGAGGATGTACCTGTAATAATTAATAGGTTAAATCAGGCCCGTGTATTTTGGTTGTTAGTGATAGCCAGCATTGAAATATTAAAATTGATTTAAAGGGCTCAAAATACGAGCACAAAAAAACCAGCCGAGGCTGGTTTTTTAGTTTTTAAACTGTGCTTAAGCTACAGTGATGTTTGCAAACTTACGTTTACCTACTTGGTAAATAGCCGTTGTGCCTTTTGCTATTTCAAGTTTGGTATCAGTGATTTTATCTTCACCGTTAAGTTTAACTGCACCTTGCTTAATCATACGCATTGCTTCTGATGTACTTACTACTAAATTTGCTTCTTTAAGCAAGTTAGCAATTAAAATAGTATCTTCTGCAATAGTGATTGTTAGCTCTGGGATTTCATCTGGTAACGCTTTTTTCTGAAAACGCTGAATAAAATCATCATGTGCACCTTGTGCATCAGCTTCACTATGAAAACGAGCAATTAGCTCTTTAGCTAGTTCAATTTTAATATCGCGCGGATTCGTACCTTGCTCAACACGTTCTTTTTGAGCTGCAATTTCTTCAATAGAAAGCGCACTTAATAAGTCGTAGTAACGCCACATTAGCACATCACTAATTGACATTATTTTACCAAACATATCGTTAGGCGCATCAGTAATACCAATGTAGTTACCAAGCGACTTAGACATTTTTTGAACGCCGTCAGTACCTTCAAGTAATGGCATCATTAATACTGTTTGCGGCTTTTGACCTTCTACTTTTTGTAGCTCACGGCCCATTAACAAGTTAAAGCGCTGATCAGTACCGCCTAGTTCAACATCTGACTCTAGTGCAACCGAATCCCAACCTTGTACCAGTGGATATAAAAACTCATGAATTGCAATTGGTTGGCCGCTTCCATAACGCTTTTTAAAGTCATCACGTTCAAGCATACGTGCTACGGTTTGGTTTGCAGCAAGTTTAATCATGCCTGCAGCGCCTAACTTTTCCATCCAAGTAGAGTTAAATGCAACAGTGGTTTTAGCAGGATCTAGAATTTTGAATACTTGTTCTTTATATGTTTCGGCATTGGCTAGTACGTCTTCACGAGTAAGTGGTTTACGCGTTACGTTTTTCCCCGTTGGGTCACCAATCATGCCAGTAAAGTCACCAATTAAGAAAATAACCTCATGACCTAAATCCTGAAAGGTTTTCATTTTATTAATTAGTACAGTGTGTCCTAAGTGTAAATCAGGCGCTGTAGGATCAAAGCCTGCTTTTATTTTTAGCTTCTTGCCCGACTTTAGTTTTTCAACTAGTTCGTCTTCAATTAATATTTCTTCTGCACCGCGTTTTATCTCTGCTAGAGCGGTTTGTAAATCCACTGTGTATTACTCCAAAATTCTGCCGACGAAGGGGCGACTAGTTACTTGCGTAGTCACGGTTTAATAAAGGTTTAAACCGAATAAATAGATGTAGCTAACATAACAAATTTCTACCTAATTAAAACAACTTTTTAAGTGATTCATGCAACTAAACTAAATCAATTGAGTCTTAGCTAGGTAGAGCGTTAAAAAAGGCTTTCTAAGCCCGATTTTAGCGTAGTTTAAGGTCAGTTTAAATCTACAAAACACTAGTATTCGTACATTATTAAGTATATCCTGCAATATTATGTATTTATTATCTTGACAGCAGAAAAAGGCACGTTATGGTTCACGTGGTTCACACGCTCCCCAAAAAACACAAATTGCTTATTCTAGGTTTGGTTTCTGCTATTGTTGGCTTAGCCTTTCTTCCTTCTGAAAAAGCCACTGCATCCAAAGACAATAGTGCAAATGCACTAGAAATTGGTAAGCGCTATGAGTTACAAGTTAAAGTTGATAACAACGAAAAATTAACTGAGTTAAATTCAGAGCAAGCAGCAGAAAAGTTACCAGAATACGACTTTGTCGATCATAAAGTTAAAAATGGCGACAATTTAGCAATTATCTTTAAGCGTGCTGGTTTTTCGGCTCAAACGCTTCATAAACTAATTAACACTAATGCAGAGACTCGCAAACTGACTAAAATTCACCCAGGTGAAATACTTAGTTTTGCGACAGCTGAAGATGGCTCCTTAGCTCAACTGCGCTATGTAATTTCAAAAACAGATACTTTATTTGTTACCTTAAACGAAGAAGGTAATTACGATACAGCTATTGATAGCAAAGAAATTGAAACGCTAACCAAAACCGCTGGCGGCGAAATATCTAATAACTTTTGGACTTCAGCAATTGCAGCAGGTTTAAGCGAACGCCAAATAATGAACTTTGCTGACATATTTGGTTGGGATGTTGATTTTGCAAACGACATTCGTAAAGGCGATGTATTTGGCTTAATTTACGAGTCTCACTATGTTGATGGCGAGTTTATTGGTACCGGTAAGATTATTGCAGCTGAATTTGTAAACCAAGGTCAGCGCTTTGCAGCTATTCGCCATACCGACGGCAATTTTTATACGCCTGAAGGGCGTAGCATGAAAAAAGCATTTTTACGTGCACCTGTAAGCTTTAAGTATATTAGTTCGAGCTTTAATCCTCGCCGCTTACACCCTGT
This sequence comes from Pseudoalteromonas sp. APC 3355, assembly GCF_030407615.1. NCBI lineage: Bacteria > Pseudomonadati > Pseudomonadota > Gammaproteobacteria > Alteromonadales > Pseudoalteromonadaceae > Pseudoalteromonas > Pseudoalteromonas sp. APC 3355. Next base: position 18,121 of record NZ_JASDDB010000022.1, read on the forward strand.
TACTGGGCAAGTTAGAGCGCACCGTGGTATCGACTTTGCTGCACGCACTGGCACACCAGTTGTTGCATCTGGTAACGGTAAAGTAATTAAAGCCGGTTACAGCAAGTACAACGGTAACTACGTATTTATTAGCCATGGCACGCAATATGTAACTAAGTACTTACACCTAAATAAGAAGCTAGTTAAAACGGGCCAAAAAGTTAAACAGGGCCAACAAATTGGTACTGTAGGCTCTACAGGTCGTGTTACTGGTGCACATTTACACTATGAATTTTTAGTAAATGGCGTTCACCGTAATCCTAAAACTGTAAAACTTCCTAAGTCAGAGCCATTACCTCGCTCAGAACTTGCCAAGTTTAAACCTATTGCTGATAACTTTATTGCCCAGCTTGAGCGCAATCGCGAGCTACAGTTAGCACTTAAATAAAGTTTATCAATAAACATTAAAAAAGCCTTTGCAGGTTTAACCTGCAAAGGCTTTTTTGTATACGCTATTAACCATTAGTACATCAGTACATAAATGAGCTGAATAACTAAAGACACCATCACTAATGGCCAAATATATTTACTGTATTTGGTTGCGCCGTTGAGCCCTATTTTACTTTGATACTTTTCAAGCAAGGGTATAAGTATCGCCAGCGCAACAAACAAACCAATTAAAATAACGAATATGTTCATATTAACGCCCTACTTATGGTAATTCGTGGCCTTTAGCGCTTACATAAAGTGCATACCAATGCTCACGAGTTAGCTCTACGTTTACAGCATCACAAGAGGCTTTAATCCGTTTAGCATTAGTTGTTCCAATAATTGGCTGAATAGATGCGGGATGGCGAAGCAACCATGCAAGTACAATTGCCTCAGCAGAGGTTTCATAAAGTGCAGCCAGCTTATTAACTAAAAGACTGGTGTTGATATCTGCCTGAGATGCGTTTGATAAATCACTACCACTGTACAAGCCTTGGCATAAACTACCCCAGCTTTGAATTTGGATTTCAAAATGGCGACAGTACTCAATACTACCTGGCGTAAAATTAAGATCTTTACCGTCACTGTTACCGGCATATACACCTTCATCAACAAACTGATGTTTTTGTAAACTAGCCTCAATTTGGTTAGCCACAATCGGCATATCAAGTGCATGTTGTAAAAAGTTCATTTGGTGCTGCTGCATATTAGACACTGCAAAATTGCGCACTTTACCGCTTTCTTTTAAGCAACTAAATATACGAGCAATCTCGTTAACTTCCATGAGTGGATCAGGGCGATGCAGCATAAGTACGTCTAAATAATCTGTATTTAATCGTTTTAATGATGCTTCAACTGATTGCTCAATCCACTTTGATGAAAAATCATAGCGCTTTGGCCCTAAGTCATCTTCAAAACGAATCCCACACTTAGATTGAATATACATGTGCTCTCTAAGCTCTGGTCGCTCACTTAATGCTTTACCAAAAACCTGTTCTGCTTTACCAAAAGTATAAATATCAGCATGGTCAAAAAAGTTAATGCCACCTTCAATAGCGTTATCTATGCATTCATGAGTTTGCTTAACATGTGCATCAGTGATTGCGTCTTTATTCCAACCGCCTCCCAGACCCATGCATCCGAATACAAGTTTACTAACATGAGGCAAGTGCTTTGCTAAAGGTGTGTGAAGCATGATAACTATCCTTAAAATTTTGAAGAGCTGTTACTGTAAACAAAAAGTGCTGAACAAGAAACCATTTAGCGGTGAACAAATTAAGAACAAAAAAAAGCGCAGTAAACTGCGCTAAATCATTTATTAACTACCACGTTAATTATTAGCCAACAAGTGCTAATAAAATACCCGCAGCAACTGCACTACCAAGTACACCCGCTACGTTGGGTCCCATTGCATGCATAAGTAAAAAGTTATGTGGGTTACTTTCAAGGCCAACTTTATTAACTACTCGTGCCGCCATTGGCACAGCCGATACACCTGCTGCCCCAATTAATGGGTTTATAGGTGTTTTAGATATACGGTTAAGTCCTTTTGCCATAAATACGCCAGATGCCGTACCAATTGCAAAAGCCAGTGCGCCAAGCACTAAAATACCAATCGTCTCAACAGTTAAAAACTTATCTGCAGCAAGCTTTGAACCAACAGCTAAGCCTAAAAATATAGTTGTAACATTAATGATTTCGTTTTGAGCACTGTTACTTAATCTATCAACAACACCCGACTCTCGCATTAAGTTACCTAAACAAAACATACCTACAAGCGGTATAGCAGCCGGTAAAAACATAGCAGTTAAACTAAGTACCATAAGAGGAAAAATAATCTTTTCCTTTTTAGATACTTTGCGAAGCTCTGGCATTTTTATTTTACGTTCTTCTGGGGTTGTTAATGCACGCATAATTGGCGGCTGAATAATTGGCACAAGTGCCATATATGAATACGCAGCTACTGCTATTGCGCCTAGTAAATCAGGTGCCAGTTTTGATGCTAAAAATATTGCTGTTGGCCCATCGGCACCACCTATAATGGCAATAGCCGATGCGTCCTGTAGAGTAAATTCAAAACCTGGCACATAGTTAAGTAATATAGCGCCAAACAATGTAGCAAAAATACCAAACTGTGCAGCCGCACCTAATAACAACATACGTGGATTTGCAATAAGCGCGCTAAAGTCGGTCAGCGCCCCTACTCCCATAAATATCAACAGCGGAAAAATCCCCGTATCAATACCCACATAATAAACGTAGTACAAAAGCCCACCTGGGTCTGACAAACCTGCCACTGGTACATTTGTTAAAATTGCACCAAAACCAATAGGTAGTAATAATAGTGGTTCAAAGCCTTTAGCTATCGCTAAAAACAGTAATAAACACCCTACCGCAATCATTATTAACGATGGGATTGTAAAGTTAGCAATGCCTGTCGCATTCCAGAGGTTTAAAATACCTTCCATCCTCTATTTACTCCTAAGCTAATGCAATCATAGCGTCGCCGGTAGTTACAGCATCGCCTTCACTAACTAACACTTCAGCAATTGTTCCGGTATGCGTAGCGCGTATTTCAGTTTCCATTTTCATGGCTTCCATAATAATCACTACATCGCCTTCGTTAACAACTTGCCCAGCTTTTACCTTAATCTTAAAAATATTACCGGCTAGAGGCGCATTAAGTGTTTCACCTGATGCAACCGAAGCAGATTGAGGAATGTGCTCAGAGTCTTTTAATGTTACTTCTTTAAGTTCACCACCTTGCGCTACTACTACGTCATAAACTTTACCATCTACTTTTACGCTGTATTGCTCAGCCTTCACTTTGTTACTATTTGAAACTGATTTAGAAGGTGCTTTACTGCTTTTATCTTCAACAGAAGGTACTGGCTCAAATGCATCTGGGTTGTTGCGGTTTTTAATAAACTTCAAACCAACTTGTGGGAATAATGCATAAGTTAATACGTCATCAATTTGATCATCAGCAAGTGTTAAACCTTGCTCTTGTGCTTCTTTTAATAACTCAGCTTCAAGCGTTGCAAGCTCAGGTGCAATGTTATCAGCAGGGCGACAAGTAATAACTTCCGCTCCATCAAGCACGCGCTCTTGTAGCTCTTTATTCATTGGTGCTGGTGTTAAGCCATATTCACCTTTTAATACGCCAGCAGTTTCTTTAGTAATGGTTTTATAACGCTCACCCGTTAGCACATTAAGTACCGCTTGAGTGCCAACAATTTGCGACGTTGGTGTTACTAAAGGTAAAAAGCCAAGATCTTCACGTACACGTGGGATCTCAAGTAAAACCTCATTAAGCTTATCGGCTGCGCCTTGCTCTTTAAGTTGGTTTTCCATGTTTGTAAGCATGCCACCAGGTACTTGAGCTAATAAAATGCGCCCATCAACCCCTTTTAAGCTACCTTCAAATGCCGCATATTTTTTACGTACATCTCTAAAGTAAGCAGCAATTTCTTCTAGGTGGTTTAAATCAAGCTCAGTATCGCGCTCAGTTCCTTCAACTATCGATACAATAGTTTCAGTCGCAGAATGTCCATAAGTCATACTCATTGATGAAATAGCGGTATCGAGCATATCAATGCCAGCATCAATTGCTTTTTGGTAAGTAGCAGTACTTAAACCTGTTGTAGCGTGGCACTGCATAGCAATTGGAATAGATACAGTTTCTTTAAGTGCTTTAATTAGTTTTTCAGCATCGTACGGCTTTAATAAACCCGCCATATCTTTAATACAAATTGAATGACAACCCATATCTTCAAGCTGCTTTGCAAGAGTTAACCACATATCAAGTGTATGAACTGGGCTAACTGTGTACGAAATAGTACCTTGAGCATGAGCGCCCACTTTTACAGCCGCTTTAATAGCTGTTTCTAGATTGCGAACATCGTTCATTGCATCAAATATACGAAATACGTCAACGCCATTTTTATGTGCGCGTTCTACAAACTTTTCAACTACGTCATCAGCGTAATGGCGGTAACCTAATAAGTTTTGACCGCGTAATAGCATTTGCTGTTTAGTATTAGGCATCGCTTTTTTAAGTGCACGAATACGCTCCCAAGGATCTTCGCCTAAATAACGAATACACGAGTCAAATGTAGCACCGCCCCACGATTCAATAGACCAATAACCCGCATCGTCTAATTTGCTAGCAATCGGTAGCATATCGTCTAGGCGCATACGCGTTGCTAATAATGATTGGTGAGCATCGCGTAATACCAATTCTGTTAATTTTAATTTAGCCATGTGTGTGCCCCTTATTTATTATTTGATTTGTACTGAGCAATGGCAGCACTAATAGCAGCGATGTGCTCATTAGGCACACCTTGAGATTTAAAAGATGGTGATTTAACTGGTGTCGCCACGTCAGGTTCGCTAAAGCGCGTCACCAAATTAGACATAAGCGTTACTGCACCAATTAATATCGACAGAAATACAAACACCCCAACCATGCCAGTAAGCATTAAGTTACCAGCCGTTGTGAGTAGAGCACCTATATCCATTTTTCTCCCCTTGAAACCCATATCGAAAATAAAAAATCGATTTAATTAAATATTTATTCACTGGATAATAACAAAACTAATCGCTTTGTCTACATCTTGTAAATTGGTAAAACCAATTAAACAATAAACAACATAACACTCAATTAATTTACATGCTATAACTCAGCAATCACGCGCTCTACAATACATACAAGAAATAACGACTATAGCTAATAGTTATATGGAAGTTGTTAATTAACTATCAAGATAAGTAAAAATAAACACTAATTCTTAATATTAAATGCAAAGCCACACACCAATTGTTAATTGGTCTTACCAAAACGAGTTTATTTAGTGAACATTTAGCAGTTATTTGCAACAGTGTGAATAACTTACATAACAAAGCGTAAAAGTTACTAAGCAACTAATAACTAGAGTAACAGCAAAAAACCATAACCAATTGATATTTATAATAAATAAACTTTGGCATATAACTGGCATTAGTTATTATGAGCAAATTTGATAACCAAGGAGAAAACAATGTTACGCTGGACAATTACATTTTTAGTTATTGCTTTAATCGCTGCAGTGTTAGGTTTTGGTGGCATCGCAGGTGCCGCAGCTGGTATAGCAAAAATTATATTTTTTATCTTTTTAGTACTTTTAGTGATTTCATTAGTTTCAGGTGCACTACGTGGTAAATCACCCAGGTAGATAAAGCATTCAACTAACAAACACTAAAATTTAATTAATACTTACAAGGAATTACACTATGAACTCTACAACTTTAAAAGCAGCACTAATCGCAGTATTTGCAGGTTTTTTCATGATGGGTTGTGAAGACAACCATGCAGAAGATGCTGGCGAACGTATCGACGAAGCAGTAACTGACGTGCAAAACTCTGTTGAAGATGCATGTGAAAATGTTAAAGAAGGCGTGAACGCTGAAGAAACTAACTGTTAATTCTTCTTGTACCGCTAAAAAAACGGCTTTCGAGCCGTTTTTTTGTGCCAGTAATAAAATCACTGACTATAAAGCTGCTCATTTAGCAGTTAGCTTGTTAAAATAAAAAAAACGATATTTAAAGCAAGGCAAAATGGCATTCACAACCACCTACACATTAGATAAACCCTACTTTTACGAGTGTTTTGATGAGTCACTCCCTTATAGTAAGCGTGCAAAACCTAAATACTTTTTACTTGTGTTGTTAGTTGCGCTTGGTTTATTTGGCATTTATGTTTTAGACGATCATTACTTAGGATCGTTTATGATCATGTTAGCGGTACTCGAATGCGTCGCTTTTTACTATCGCAGACCATGGTGGGTAACCAGACAAATGCTCAGCAGAGCATCAGGCTCTGAGGTAACACTTACCTTTGATGAAGAAGGTATTAAATCTGCTAATCATTACAAAAGCTATCAATTAGAATGGCAAAATATAAGCGAAGTAATAGACACCCAGCAAGGTATTATTATTAAAAACAAAAGCGGCATGCAGTACATATCAAAACAAATACTTAGCCCTGAAACACTCGCTTTTATAAACAAAAAAGCCACTCAGTGAGTGGCTTTTAGTCTAGTTGAGTTAATTACTCAACTACGTATACGTGTTGATTAAGCATTGCCCGGATTAGGGTTCGACTTTTCAGCTTGTATGCGCATGTAAATCTCTTCACGATGCACTGATACGTCTTTTGGTGCATTAACACCGATTCGAACTTGATTTCCTTTAACACCTAGAACAGTAACTGTTACTTCGTCACCAATCATTAGGGTTTCACCTACTCTACGAGTTAGTATTAGCATTCTCTTGCTCCCATGTTCCAATAAAAATTATAAGATTCCGCTTAAACATACTAATGAAAATTAGACTGAAAAGTAAGTAAAAACTCGCAATCTATCCATTTTCTGTTAAAAATGCCTTGTGTAATGCACGAACAGCCAACTCTAAGTACTTTTCATCTATTAAAACTGAAATTTTAATCTCTGAAGTCGAGACTAAAACCACATTAATATTTTCCTGCGCTAATGCATCAAAAAATAAACTAGCGACACCAGAATGTGATTTCATACCCATGCCAACAGCAGAAACTTTAGCAACTGCTTGCAATCCGCTTACATTTTGAGCACTGAGCTGAGCTTGATCTTCACTCAATAATTCAAGTGCTTGCAGATAATCATTCGAGTGCACAGTAAAAGCATAGTCTATTTTTTCAAAGTTATGATTAACTTGATTAATCATATCTATTTCGATGCCATTTTCGGCAAAAAGTTTCAATATTTTTGAAAGATATTGCGTGCCCGTTGGCACACCTTGTACCTTAATTAAACATTCGTCACGATTAAACGCAATCCCCGATACAACCTTGCTTGGCATATCGTTCTCCTCAAAACTTATTAATGTACCTTCATCGGGATTAAAGCTCGAAAGCACCCTAAGTGGCACATTATGTTTTCCTGCGGCTTCTACTGAGCGAATATGCAAAACTTTCGCCCCTAAACTTGCCAGTTCTAGCATTTCGGCAAAGGTAACTTGGCTCATTCTGCGCGCGTTAGGTTCAACACGAGGATCTGTAGTATATACGCCGTCAACGTCTGTATAGATCTGGCATTCGTCAGCTTTTATAGCCGCAGCTATTTCTACAGCCGATGTATCGGTGCCGCCGCGCCCAAGCGTTGTAATGTTGCCCTCAACATCACGCCCCTGAAACCCAGCAATAATAGCAATACGATTATGCTCAAGCTCATGCTTCAAACGCGTAGCAGCAACCTCTGCAATACGAGCTTTACCAAACATGTTATCGGTTAAAATATTGACTTGATCGGCTAATAAGCTCACAGCAGAGTGGCCACGTTTTATAATAGCCATAGCAAGTAGTGATACAGAAACCTGCTCTCCGGTGCTAATTAGTACATCTAGTTCACGGCTACTCGGGCGAGTATCAATTTGTTTGGCGAGATTAATTAAGCGGTTGGTTTCTCCCGACATAGCCGAGAGCACCACAACCACTTGATGTCCTTGTTGTCTGGTTTTTACAACAAGGTCGGCGACCGCTTCAATTCGCTCTATTGAGCCGACCGAAGTGCCACCGAATTTTTGAACAATAAGCGCCACTTAGGCTTAAGTACGCTCAGTTAACCAAGCTGTAACGCTATCTAGTGCAGCAGCAAGGTTTTGTGGCTCACTACCACCAGCTTGTGCCATATCTGGACGACCGCCACCTTTACCACCTACTTGGCCTGCCATGTGGTTAACTAACTCACCGGCTTTTACTTTGCCTGTTAAGTCTTTAGTTACACCAGCAATTAGGCTTACTTTGTCGCCACTGGCAACACCCAGTGCAATAACACCTGAGCCAATTTTGTTTTTAAGGTCATCAACCATACCGCGAAGTGCTTTAGATTCAGTACCTTCAACATTTGCTACAAGTAGCTTAACGCCGTTAATTTCAACAATCGAATCAAGTAAAGATGCACCCGCCGCACTTGCTAACTTATCGTTAAGTTGCGCAATTTGCTTTTCAAGACCTTTAGACTTTTCAAGTAACGCGGTTACTTTTTCAAGTACCGATGCGCTATCGCCTTTAACTAAAGCAGCTACATCATGTAATTGTTGCTCTTGCTCGCTAACATAAGCAACTGCATCAGCACCAGTTACCGCTTCAATACGGCGAACGCCTGCTGCAATACCGCTTTCAGACACTATTTTAAATAAACCAATATCGCCTGCGCGCTCGACGTGAGTACCACCACAAAGCTCAATAGAGTAGTCGCCAATAGTAACTACACGTACTTCGTCATCATACTTTTCGCCAAACAACGCCATAGCACCTTTCGCTTTAGCATCATCAATAGCCATAAGCTCAGTATTAAGTGCAAAGTTACGACGAATTTCGTCATTAACTACACGCTCAATTTCACGTAGCTCATCTTTAGTAACCGCTTCAAAGTGCGAAAAGTCAAAACGTAAACGATCAGGCTGAACAAGTGAGCCTTTTTGGCCTACATGGTCGCCTAATAATTGACGTAGTGCTTCGTGTAAAATATGTGTAGCTGTGTGGTTTTTCTTAATGCTATCGCGGCGTGCATCATCAATAGTCGCATCCACTTTATCGTTAACACCAATGCGACCTTGCACAGTACCGTGGTGAGCAAAAGCATTACCAAGTTTAGTGGTATTAGTAACATTAAATTCGCCACCAGCAACTGTAATAGTACCCGTGTCGCCCGTTTGGCCGCCTGATTCAGCGTAAAACGGTGTGCGGTCTAATACTACAATACCTTGTTGACCATCTTCTAATAACTGAACAGCTTCGCCACCAGCAAAAATCTCTACCACTGTCGCGCTATGGTGCGTGCTGTCGTAGCCTTTAAACTCAGTAAGCTTTTCTGATTTTAATTGCTCGTTGTAATCAGCACCAAACTTACCCGCTTGTTGCGCTGTTTTACGTTGTACAGCCATGCATTCTTCAAAGCCTTGATGATCAATCGTCATCTGGCGCTCACGCGCAACATCGGCCGTTAAATCAGCTGGAAAACCATACGTATCGTAAAGTTTAAATACTAAGTCGCCCGGTATAATATCGCCTTTAAGGTCACTTAAGCTTTCTTCTAAAATAGCTAAGCCACGTTCAAGTGTTTTACCAAACTGTTCTTCTTCAATGCGTAATACTTTTTCGATAATTTCTTGTTGCTTAGCAAGCTCTGGGTACGCTTGACCCATTTGCTCAATTAGCGCAGCAACTAACTTATAGAAAAACGAACCTTGTGCACCTAACTTATTACCGTGGCGCACAGCACGACGAATAATACGACGTAGTACATAGCCACGACCTTCGTTAGATGGCATAACACCGTCTGAGATTAAAAACGCACACGAACGAATATGATCCGCCACTACGCGTAGTGACTTATCGTCCATATCTTGCGCGTTAGTTACACTTGCAGCTGCTGCAATTAAGCCTTGGAATAAATCGATTTCGTAGTTTGAATGCACACCCTGCAAAATAGCAGAAATACGCTCAAGGCCCATTCCCGTATCAACAGATTGCTTAGGTAGAGGCAACATTGTACCGTCGCTTTGACGGTTGTATTGCATAAATACAAGGTTCCAAATTTCGATGAAACGGTCGCCGTCTTCCTCTGGAGTGCCCGGAGGTCCGCCCCAAATATGCTCACCATGGTCATAAAATATTTCAGAACACGGACCGCATGGACCGGTATCGCCCATAGACCAAAAGTTGTCAGAGGTCGCAATACGAATAATACGATCTTCACTTAAGCCAATATCTTTTGACCAATACTCAAACGCTTCTTCATCATCGTGATAAATAGTAACAAGCAGTTTTTCTTGAGGTAATTTAACAACCTCAGTTAAAAACTCCCACGCAAACTTAATCGCGTCTTGCTTAAAGTAATCGCCAAAGCTGAAGTTACCTAACATTTCAAAAAATGTATGGTGGCGAGCAGTGTAGCCTACGTTTTCTAAATCGTTATGCTTACCGCCAGCACGTACACAGCGCTGCGAACTTGTCGCACGTGTATAAGGGCGGCTTTCTGCGCCTAAAAATACATCTTTAAATTGCACCATGCCGGCATTATTAAATAACAACGTGGCATCGTTACCCGGTATAAGCGAGCTAGAAGGTACTATTTGATGTTGCTTGCTGGCAAAAAAGTCTAAAAACTGTTGCCTAATTTGTGCGGTAGTCATGTGCTGCATTTGAAAGTCTCACCTGTATTTACTGTGCTTGCATTGCAAAATTAATTTCATCGTAGCTAAAACCCCGATACATTAAGTAGCGCACGCGCTTAGCTTTATCTTTGTAATCGAGATCTGGCGGTGTATTCGAATATTTTTTATTGTACGCATCCTGCGCAAGCTCAAACCAATCTATTTCAAGCTCTTCAACTACCATTTCAAGTAGCGAACGATCAATCCCTTTGCCCATAGCTTCGCTTTGTATTCGCTTAAGCCCGTGGCATTTAAATATGTGTTTTCTTACAAAGCCTTCACAGTATCGCTGCTCGTTAATAAAATTGTGCTTTTCGCACCAATCAAGCAGCGTTTCAATAAACTCTTCTGTCGCTTCTTTTTGCTGTAATTTGAGCGTTAACTCACGACGCGAATATTCTTGGCGCCCTAGTAACCAAAGTACATAGTTTTTTAGTTTTTGCTTTAATTTATCATCCATTAAGCGTCAAAACGTCCGCTTGTTTCACTGCTAAGTGGCTTAACATTAATGTCGTCACTTAATGGTACAACAGGCATAAAAATGGCTTGATAAGATACAAAAAAGCTAATGTAGCAAATCGGCATTAAAATCAACAGTGGTAAGAACGACAAGAACATCGAAAGCGCCATAAATAATGCGCAAATAAGGCCAAAAACGCCAAGTGGCAAAATGTTATGATAAAACACCATTAACGATTTTTTAAGCGCCGTTAAAATGCGTGTTTCCTTACTAAAATAAACAAGTGGCACAGCGTACGCAAATGCAGTTAAGTAAATTAGCATTGCCATAAAAAATAAAATTACATTCGCGCCCGAAATACTCTCAAGCATTTGTTCAAGTGCCACGTTTGGATCAAGTCCTGGTTGGCTCATAACAGCCACTGCATCGGCAAATAAGCCATTAGCAAGTAACGCCATTAAAATACCCGCACCCATTTGATAAAGTGCTAAACGTAATAACCCTAAACGATTTCCCTTAGCCGTAAATGGCTTGAGAATATCGGCTAGCATAATTTTTCCGCCCTGTTGCTTACTAAGCACCGCTTGGTAAAACCCTGCTGTTAAAAATGGCGTAGCGAGTGCTGCTACTACTTGCAGCAGCGGTAAAAATAAAGATAGCAGCCCTACAATGCCAATAAATAAATGCATAAAAATAAAGGTTGCTGGCTGGGTTTTAAAAATAAGCCACCCGGCTTTTAACCACTTTAGCCCTGCATCGGCTTTAAAAATTCGTAATTGTGTAGACATACTTGCTCTTAATTTAAAACGAAACACGCCAAGTATAACTTGGCGTGAGGGGGGATTAATAGACGAAACGTAATTAAATGATTAAGGTTTTTTAATTTTCTTAATATCTAACATATGCGCGCCATGCTTAATTTTTGTTTCTAGGTACGATTTATTACCCGCAACACCCGCTTTTATGTGCGCATGTGTGCCCACAACCGAGTCAACATTAATACCGGCATCTTTTAATGCATTAAGCTTTTTAGGATTATTAGTCATTAATTTAACGTGACTTAAATTAAGCGCATTGAGCATTAATACCGCATCCGAAAAGTCACGTAAATCATCAGCAAAGCCTAAATGATTATTAGCTTCGTAGGTGTTCATACCTTGCGATTGCAATACGTAAGCGTCTATTTTGTTGTATAAACCAATGCCACGGCCTTCTTGGCGTAAATACAATAAAATACCGCCTTGCTCGTGCATCATTTCAATACATTCATTTAGCTGCTCACCACAATCACAACGAGATGAGTAAAATACATCGCCCGTTAAGCATTCTGAATGCATACGAATTAGCGGTACATCTTGCTCTGTATCGGCGTTGTTAAACACCATAGCAATATGTTCTTTACCATCTTTTAAATCAGTAAATGAGATTATTTCTGCAGGGATATCACTATTTCTGCCAACTTTAAGCTGGACTCTTGCTCTTACTTGCGCCACGACAAATCCAAATATTTAAATAACTACGACACGACAATAAAGTGATAGTATCACAAAATAGGATAAATACACCGTAGTACAAGACTGTTTATGGCAATTATATGGCGACGACAGGCGTTATTTTCAATGACTATTAGCAATAAATTAATACAAATAACCGCCAATGTTATTTACGTTGATTTACCTTAATCAGTGACACCTATAGGCACGTTTGGTATTTTGTATTTTAAACAACGATAGGGATTATTATGAAACGTCAGCAACTCGCTTTATTTATAGGTTTAAGTTTGTCTGCTTTAAGCGCAACAACTTTAAGCACTAAAGCATTCGCCAGCCAAGCAAGCGATCCTCAAGCGGTATTTAACCAAGCATACCAAAGCTATTTAGCAGCAGTTAAAGCAGACGAAAACGTACAACAAACTGCCAAACTTGCTTACACATCAGGTAAAGCCGTTTACGGTAAAAGCGACGACAATACGGCTAACTTAGCTATTAACTACGCTAAAGCTATTAAAGGCTACGGCGATGAGCTAAACGAACAACGTTTTGCACTTTATGATGAAGCACATACTATTTTAGCTGCAAACCACGGCAAACAATCAATAGAAACAGTTGATGCACTGCTCGGCCAAGCTAACTACACAACATCAGCTTACAAAGCAGCTAACTTTTTAGAACAAGTAATAGGTATAGCTAAAACACAAAATAACCCTAAGTTTGTAGCCGACATGAAACTTGAAGCTGCAACGCTACTGGCTAAAAAGTTTAGTTCTAAAAAATATCGTGAGGCTAAAAACTACCTAGAAGAAGCCGACGAATACTACCAAGAAAACTTACCTGAAAACTCACTAGAGCGCATAAAAGCCGATTTTTTAATGGCCTCATTCGCAGAGGGTCGTAAAAGATACAATCAAGCGATTGAAAGGCTAAACCGTATAGTTACTGTATTCGATAGTAACTTAAACTTTGATCACAGTGCAGAGCTAACAGCTCATTCAAAGCTTGTAGGCCTGTACGAAAAGCAAGGTAAAAGCGAAGAAGCAACTAAACATTGCCTAGCTATCGCTCAAATGGTGCCATGGAAAGAATCGCAAGAGCAAACGCCGCTTTACCGTGTTAATCCTAAATACCCAGTTAACAAAGCCAGGTTTAGTACCGATGGTAGAGTTGTTATGGAGTTTGAGGTAGACGCAGCTGGCTTTGTAAAAAACCCAAAAGTACTTAGCTCTGAAGGCGGCAGCGCATTTGAAAAATCAGCCAAAGCAGCGCTTGAGCAATGGCGTTACGCGCCAAAGTTTGAAAATGGCAAACCTGTTAGCGCTATTTCTCAGGTACAACTCGACTTTAAAATTAACCGCCACTAAAAGCGGCTCATTAAAAAAGGCGCTTTAAGCGCCTTTTTTAATACCAACTAAAACAAATTCTACGTAGTTAAAATTCATAACTTACGCTAATTCCGCCATCGGCTCTTTTTTCATTGCTATCGCTTGCTTTACCGTAGCCCACATCTAGCTCTAATCTAAAACCAGCGCTGTTCAATCCATTAAAGTTGTAGCTGTACGTAAGCCCTATGCCGTTTGTTGTTTCTTCATCAAAAATACCGCCAATTACACAACCTAGCGTATTAGCAAAGTCAGTTGCTACATCATTAGTTGAACTTTCACACTCTTGGTCTGTATCTCTTGCACCAATAGCGCCCACAAGTACGCCAAAAGCATGTTTTTTATTATCGCTAACCGCTTGTTCAAAACCGGCAGAAAATCCATCATCAAGGCCTAGTTTATAGTTTGCATACCAGCGTTGTGTGTCGTCGTTAGCCGATAAAGATACCTCAGGAATAACTAAGTAAGGATAGCCACCCCCAATCGAAAAACTAACATCATTAGCAAAAGTAGAACAAGAAGCGATAGATAAAGTGAGTAGTAATATTTTTATTTTCATAAAGTTCCCTTTGAGTAAGTATAAAATGTACTTACTTTAGGGACGCCATGCAATACGACTAAAAGCTCGTTAAATTTAGCTTTAGTAATAAAATAGGGATTAAATTTTAGCGAGTATTTTATCGCTAGCCGCTTCTATTAAATCGAGCACATTTTCAAAGCCATCATCGCCGCCGTAATAGGGATCGGGAATAGCGCTTTGGGCTTGCTCGCCATATTCTAAAAACAGCGCTAATTTGTACTGTAGATGCTCAGGGCACTGGGCTTTTAAATCAGCTAAGTTTTGCGTATCGGCCGCTAAAATTAAATCAAACTCAGTAAAGTCACTTGTACGCACTTTACGTGAATAAATACCTTTAAAGCTGTAACCGCGCTTCTCCCCTGCTGCCATTGAGCGACTATCAGGCGTTTTACCTTCGTGATAACCAATAGTGCCCGCCGAATCAACGTTAACGTTAACGCCTAGCTTTTTAGCGCGGGCTTTTAACACCGCCTCTGCGGTTGGCGAGCGGCAAATATTACCTAAACACACTATGAGTACTTTTTTCATTAAGGCTCCTCTAACTAATTTAAAAACCTAAGCTTTAAAATTGTTTTAAAATGCTTTCATCGTAATCTTCAACATTAAGCGTTACGTTATGTTGCGCTGCAACAGATTCAAGCTCAGCTTGTTTAATGGCTAAATCGTCCATGGTGATTAGGTTATCGTCTAGCTGCCACAATAACCGAGAGCCCGCGTAGCTATAGTGAATCGCTAATAACGCATCGGCATTACCTTCACGGCCAGCGGCTTTTAACTTAGCCATTTTACGGGTTACTTTATTAAGTGCTTTTTTAAGCTCCCACACATAAACAACTTCAGTCATAAAGCTATGTGTACGGTATTTATTAAGTAACCACGCAAGCCCAACGCTTGTAATAGCAACGCCTATTAAGTTCCAATGAAAGTGGCTACCACTTTCATCAGGAAATAAAGCAATCAGCGTTTGCGATATAGCCAAGCTGCCTACAGCCAAACCAATACCGCATCCTGCAATAACACGGTTTAAATGTTTACGGTAACGCGCTTTATTTATTTCAATGAGTTGCATAACAGCCTAAAAAGTTAATAAGTAAAAGAATGCGAATGGCTATTGTAACTAAACCCCACATTTTTTATAAAATTATTTCACCCCTTTTTGATTTGCCACCCGTTATAGCTTTGAAAACACCCTAATTGTAGTGGTCAATAAAATTTGGAGCGGCTTATGCACACACTTGAAGTACCTAACAACCCAGTATTTATTAAAACATCGACTGCCGTTATCGGCGGCGCCGCAATGACCTTTGCAGCTTTTGCGTTTATGCAATATTTAATAAGTGGCGAGCAACGCGCACCGGTTAAACCAGGGGACGATATTATAGTAGAGATTTTTCAAGCACCTGAGGATTCAAAGCTAAGGCATATACAAAAAATACAGCCGCCACCGCCAATGCCTAAAGTGCCGCAAAAAGCTCCACCGCTTGATGCATCAGCCGATCCTGTGTTGGCAATTAGCGACCTTACGCCAGTTACAATTGACGATTTTGGTGGCGACATTAACAATACCATTAATCGCCCTACAGGGGATGCAACACCCATAGTGCGCATAAACCCTAAATACCCAACTACAGCCGCGCGCGATGGTATTGAAGGTTGGGTACAACTAAGCTTTAGTATTTCGCCAACGGGGGAGGTAATCGACCCAGTAGTTATTAACGCCGAGCCAAAACGCACCTTTGACCGCGAAGCAATAAGAGCTATTAAACGCTGGAAATATCGCCCCAAAGTAATTGAAGGTGTGGCACAATTACAAACAGGTCAAACCGTACAACTCGACTTCAAATTACAACAATAAAAGCGATGAGCCTATGCTACTAAGTATTAAGTCATGGTTATTTGAAACGCCAAGCAAGGACTGCATGGCAAGTTACGCAAAAAGTGGCGACAATCGTTACTTAGAGCAGCTTATTGCTCTCTACAGTAACGACTTATACCATTACCTTGTTACGCAATCTAATACGCATTTAGCTTACGACGTAAGCCAACAAACATGGCTAAAAGTAATCGAAAAACGCCACCTTTACCAAGCCCAAACCACACCCAAAGCGTGGTTATTTAAACTTGCCCGCAACACACTCATTGACGAATACCGCAGGCAACAACACTTTGTAGAGCTTGAAGAAAACACGCATTTAGCAGCACAAAATGATAAAAGCGAAAACAACTTAAATAGTGGTGACTTAACTAGCAAAGACTCGCATATAGGCAGCTCAAACATAAGTTACGAAGCGTTCGACGCCGCCCTAAAACAACTCAACTTTGTACAACGCGAAGCCATAACATTACAACAAGAAGGCTTTTCGCTCACCGACATAGAACTTATAACGCAAAGCAGCCTTGAGACCATTAAAACAAGGCTGCGCTATGCCAAGCAAAATCTTAAACGTTTATTAGGAGCATACAATGAACAAGCCTGATGAGCCGTTTGATCAAAAGCTCACACAACACTTTAAAGAGCGAAAAGCGCGCACTACACTTACAAGTGATCAGCAAAAATCGCTACTTAAAAAGGCCACGCACACAAAGCCTAAAAAGTTCGGCTTTACGCTACAGCTAACCAGCCTTGCCTGCGCACTGGGTGTGTTTGCATTTATTGTGTTTGATAATAACGATGGCATTAACCACGCACCTAAAACCGTGCTTAACAGCGTATTTAAGACTATAGACATTCACGACTATTCATTTATTAAAACACACGAAATAAATCAAGCTGGTAGCTACGCAAGCTCTATTACAGAGCAAAAACACGCGCTTGATAATCAATTAGCTAACGATTTACGCCGCCACCAACAACGTCACATAGAATACGGCACTCTAGTGAAGGTAGATAACGACTGGTACATAGCCAGCTGTAATGACGAGGTACTCGTACAAATTAAGCATTCACTGTTAAGTGATTTAAAGGGTAAACACGCGGTCGAAAGTGGTCTAAATACGGGTGATATGCTCGCTATGGCGCATAACGGTAAAGGGCAAATTATTGCGCTTAAACATGCGGGTGCTGGGGTTAGGCAGTGTGGGGCTTAGGTGGTTTGGGATGGTGATAATTTAAATAGAGAATTACCACCAAGAACACAGAGGCACTTACCGCTGCGCAGAGGTAGTTAAATGTTACGGCACAATATTTTAACTATCACCCATGTAATCAAGTGGTGATGAAAGCTCTATAAAATCACGATAGTGTTCTTTAGTAATTTTGTTATATGTATCTTTTACATAAATATATTTAATCAAAGACTTAGCCACTTCATACTGATTAGAGTCATTGCATTCCCGTAATTCTTTTTCAGCTTGCCCTAATTCAGTTAACTTCCTTGTATCAGTATTTCCAAATCCTGCAAAAACAAGTGAAGTTTCAACTACAAAAATTTGGCAGAAAAAACATTCAATGTACTGCTTTAGTTTAATTATTTTCTCTGTATCTTTGTAGCGGTTGATTATACAGTTCAGATCCTTGCTATATAATTTTGAATCAATAAAAAATATAACATCTCTTTCTAAGTCTCCGGGTAGTATTTTTTCTGATAAATAATCAGATAACCTTATATTTTGTGTTTCACCTTTCTTATTTAATTTTGTTCTCTTAAATCTACCATTTATAATTTCTTCATAAAGAGGGTGATCTTTTTCATAGATACAAAACAAAACAGCGAGTACGAGTACATCTACTTTTTTACCATTTGGTAAATTTACAATAATGGCAGTAATCCGTTCAGTAATTTGAATGGCTGTTCTAGGCGGCACTTGGAACGCATCTAAAACAACTGAGATATTAGCTAAAGCGGTTTCCGGTGTTTCTGTGCGGGGGAGTAGCTCAATATCTTTACTTTCTAAGTACCCAGATTCAAATTTAGTAATATCGCTGTGTACTGATAAAAAATCCTTTAAAACAGGTCGCTTTAAGCTATAGCGGCTATTAAAAAAACGGCCTAGGTAAATCTTAGCATCAAAACCTTCACCATAAATTGATTTGATTGTATGTTGGAGTTGTTCTGTATCTGTTGCTACAACAAACACAATACCTTTAACATCAAAAATATGTTTAATCGTCTCTAACATTTCTACTGCATAACTTGGGCGGCAACGATCTAATTCATCAATAAAAATAAATATGGGTAACGACTTATCTTCCTGCTTTTCAAACTTACTGACCCAATCAGCTAACTTAGCTTTGATTACTTCAACGCTTTTATTTTTAGCTTCATGATCTTTAATCAAGTTTTGTGCAAGCGCCTTTACTGCGGGTGAAAAGTCACTGCCCGTCGGCTTGCTAGTATTTTGTTTTTGGTCACTATCAATTTCTTCATCAGAAAATAGTAATGTGTGCAGCTCATCTAAATCGATGCCTGATATTTTTTTAGTTAAACCTTGTGCAATAGCAGGTGCAACAGCCTTAAACATCGAAACGGCACTTTTAGGTATTGTTATATTAAACTTAGCCTGAAGTTTAAGCTGCTTTATAATACCTGCAATTACAGTTAAAAATGGGTCGTCTGAATAGTCTTGCTGCCATGCATCAATATATACAACAGGAAAATCTACTATTAATTCTCGTGACCAACGCTTAAGAAAATATGTTTTACCTGCCCCCCATTCAGCATTTAAGTTTAATACATAGTTTTTCTTTTGTTCATCATCAGGCCTGCTCTTGTCAAACCCCTCTTGAGCCAATAGCCTTGATAAGAATGTGGCGTAGCGAGCACGATCTAATTTATCTGCAGGAAAATATTCTTCTAATGGAGGATTGGTTGCTTTACTCCAATTGAATTCTTTAATCTCTTTCATTTAATTCCTTTTAAGTAATCTTTTTTTCATAGTGCAATATAAAACGATCGCCGCTGAGTTCTCCGAGCTAACACCCGACGCACCAGCAAGCTATGCGCCTACAACAAACACCACATATAACTAGCTTTGGCTGTGCTCTTTGCATTAGCGA
The DNA here is from genome assembly GCF_030407615.1 of Pseudoalteromonas sp. APC 3355. Lineage (NCBI taxonomy): Bacteria > Pseudomonadati > Pseudomonadota > Gammaproteobacteria > Alteromonadales > Pseudoalteromonadaceae > Pseudoalteromonas > Pseudoalteromonas sp. APC 3355. The sequence goes on from NZ_JASDDB010000022.1 coordinate 37,734, forward strand.
TCCGTTGGGTTTCGTGTCACTCAACCCAACCTACGTACGTACGCTATAAATGTGCTGTCACCACTTAATAAACCTCTGTTGATAATTACTTCTTCAAAAGTCGTTTTTCTGGATTGTTTAAGTACTTTAAGCCAATGGTAACTATGCGTGTATGTACCATTGTTATAACGCGTATTTGCACATTACCAATAACAACAATATCGCCTTTACTGACTTCTCCTGAAAGCTTTTGGTTGATCACTTCTTCCAAGCTTATCTCTTCTGGGGCGTCTATTTGCATGTGATAAGAGTAAAATATATCGCCTACCAACGTTACTCCTTTCACTTTAAGTTCGTTGTGCGCTAAGTGGCTATCTTGGTGGTTTGTTTTATCGGTTGCTGTAAAAACTAAATCAACAAAAGGTCTGTTATCTGGTTTTAAAACAACAAATAAGTGATCGTTTGGTTTTAACTTAGTTGAACCCCGTGGCGGGATGATTGACGGACCTCGTGTGATCATAGCAACAACCACACTTTCAGGCAGTGCGGCATGTGACAAGCTGCGCCCAGAAACCCGAGAAACGTCACTTAAAGTGTATTCTACAATTTCTATATCAATATCGTTTAGTGCTGTGATTTCGAGCGTTGCAGCAGCCAAATCAGGTGGCGGCTCTACTAAATTTAGTTTTTTAGCCATCCACGGCATTGTTGAGCCCTGTAGCGTGGCTGAAATTAATACCACGAAAAAAACGACATTAAAAATAAGTTCAGCCCCTGAAAGGCCAAATAATAATGGGAATATAGCTAAAATAATAGGCACTGAGCCTCTAAGACCAACCCAAGATACAAACAGGGTTTCGCGATTATTAAAGCCAAACAGTTTTAAAATAGGCGCTACCGCTAATGGGCGAGCAACAAAAATGAGTGCCAGTGCAATAAGCAATCCTTCTAACCATACATCAACCAACGACGACGGATTAATAAGGAGGCCTAATACAACAAACATGGTTATTTGCCCAAGCCATGCTAAGCCGTCATGAAACAGAAAAATACCGCGTTTATATACAAATTTACTGTTCCCTAAAATAACACCCGTTATAAATACAGCTAAAAATCCACTGCCGCCGAGCGTTGCAGAAAGGCCAAATGAAAGCAGTCCAAATGCGGTTACCATCACTAAATACAAACCCGATGCATTTAGTTTAATTCGATTAATAAACCAAACCGATATTTTACCAATTAAAAGACCACAAATAGCGCCAACACCCATTTGTTGAGCAAATAACTGTAGTAAACCCAGCCCTACTGGCATGTCATTAACGAGCATTTCGAGCAAACCAACCGTTAGAAAAATAGCCATTGGATCGTTCGAGGCACTTTCTATTTCAAGGGTCGATTTAAGCTTTTTGTTTAAGTGAATACCCGCACTTCGTAAAAGTGCAAACACGGCTGCGGCATCTGTAGAACCAACAATAGCGCCCAGTAATACACCTTGTAATATGGGTAGGTCTAAAATATAAGTGGCCACAAGGCCTGTAATTACAGCGGTAAATAACACACCGATGGTTGCTAAAGCAGACGCGGGTTTCCACACTTGTTTAATTGAACTGGTGGGCGTTTGTAAGCCGCCATCAAATAGAATAATAGCAAGCGCGAGAGTACCCAGAGCATGTGCGGCCTCTGCGTTGTCGAATGATATACCTGCAATACCATCTTCACCTGCGAGCATACCTACAAGTAAAAATAGCACCAGCACCGGTAAGCCAACGCGTGCAGATAATTTGCTCGAGATCACTCCAAGTAAAATTAAAATGGCACTAACGAGAATGATATTATCAATTACAAACATAGTGTGGGTTTACAGCCTTATATGAGTTAAAAAGTAAGAATTTATAGCTACCAAAAAGCTTAAAGCTCATGCTATACAATAACCTAAAAAATATAAATACGGGTACTTAAGTCAATATTTAAATAGTTTATTTAATAGCTAGAGCGTCGTTAAGCTTGGTAGTATTAGCCTCGGTCTTAATTTAAAAACAAAAAAGCCTGCAATAAGCAGGCTTTTGAGTATTTAAGCAATGACAAGATATACGAAATATTTAAAACTATTATTAATAATCCTAATTCTTATGAAAATCCGTGCTCAATATCTCGAAACGTCCATTGTCCGTTTGGATCTGCTATATCAATTAGTTCACAGGCTTTTTTATTCCAAGCAGCTAACCATGAAATATAATTTGTTAGTTGGTGATAAGCGCGGTCTGGGGCATCAGGACGAATTCTTGACATTGAGAAACCTGAATACGTAGCACCACTTCCTACCCAACTAACAATTGATGATACGGCTCCACCGGCAGGAACTACAAAACCAACTGTCGTTGTTACTAACCCTAATATAGTCGCTGTTTTTTCAACAGCATTACCCGTTTTCATTATGTCGCCGCTTATAACTGGGTGTAACAAAGCTAATAAGCTAACTGCTTGTGGCTGATTAGAAGCAACTGCAACATCATTTGACGTTTTTGAAGTGTTTGTGGGTGAAACTTTTCCTCGCATTGCAGGAAGTAAGCTATTAAAAGATTTTTGGCTACTATTACTCGTTGAAAAAGTAACTGATTGTGTACTTAAGCCTCCGGCTTTAACTCTTTTTTCATCTCGTGGCGTTACAGTTGATTTGTAAGTGCGCTGTAACCTTCTATAAACAGCTGCACTGCATTGAGTCATTTGTATTGCTAATGCTGCTTGCTCTTTGAAGTCTCGACCGATTGCTCGCTCTGATAACTGAGTTAGCTGATTTTTCTTTTTAAGAGCTTGCTGACCAATCATAATATCCATAAAATGTCCTTATTTATTATTTAATTGGTGAAATCATATCATTTAAAGTTACGTAGAGAAATCCTGACAAGTTATTATTACAATGATTTAAGGTACATAAAAAGCTGCTTCAGAGTATTCGATTTATGCTTCTTTAACAGAGGAATATCTTAAGTATGAACCATGACTATATAAACATAAGCCCTTTACTAAGTTTACTTAGTGAATTATTTGAGGCTTAATATTACTAAAATCATTGTGGATTGTAATCTCTACATTATCAGGTTTTATAGCAATATCGCTTAAACCCGTATTAGTGAAATACTCTTCGAAGCCCTGCTGATATTCAGGAAGAACCTGCTTATATGCAGTAATAAATAAACTCAGCTTTTTAGCTATAGTTGGATACTTAGCTGCAAGGTCTCGTAGCTTTTCAGGCTCAGAAAAAGCAAATTCGGCGAAAATATTAAAGTCGTTCTCAATATTAGTTTTACCGTAGGTAGATAAAAATCCATTTTCATAATCAGGCCCTATACTTCTATTTTGCGTTAAAGCCTCATAATTCGAGGAAACAGGACTCCAACTTTCAGGCAACAGACCTTGCCATGCAAGATTAACAAAAGGGGAGCGTAAATAAATCAAAGAACTAAGCTCGTGATGAACTCCCCGTAACGAATTTTCATAATTGAAGTTAGTACCGTTCTTATCTGAGATATTTGATAATATTATAGAGTTTCTTGAATATGTTCCCCCCGCTTCAGCCCCCTCCATGAGCATAGGTCCTGAAATATAAATAGCATTAATAAATTTGGAAACAAAGCCTTCAGGATAAACCTCCAGTGCAGTTTCAATGCCATCAAGTGAGTCTGAAGAATCTTCTAAAGCAGTACTTTTCATTTCAAGCGTGGATTGTTTGCCTTCACTTCCTAAAAACTGTTCAGGAAAAAATAAACGGGTATCACCAGCCTTAATATCGATCTGGTATGTTTTTGCTAACCTATTAGCTTGTTCTGCTGCACTTTCTTGGTAAGAGCATGCGTTCAAAAACAATAAAAAACTAAAAAAGACAAAAGCTTTATTTTTCATTTAAACAATCTTTGTTTTGTGCCCTAAAAAAGCCTGCATATTTGCAGGCTTTCAAGGCATTTTTATAACACGTTTTTATAACACAATAATGCTTGTTATTAAGTACGCTATAAACGTAAGGCCGCCACCAAATAAGGCATACGGTAGCTGCGTTTTAACGTGGGTGAGTAAGTCACACCCCGATGCAATAGCCGATACAGCGCTGGTGTCGGATATAGGCGAGCAGTGATCGCCAAATATACCACCACCCAAAATAGCACCTACCACAAGCGACGGTGGTAAACCTAGCGCTTGAATAAGTGGCACGCCAATTGGGATTAATATGGCAAACGTGCCCCACGATGTACCCGTAGTAAACGACATAACTGCGCCGGTTAAAAACAGCACCGGTACGATTAAGTAAATAGGTAGGTAGTCGCCAACAAGCGACGCTACAAATACGCCAGTACCCAATTCTTTTAAGCTTGCGCCAAGTGTAAGCGAAAGCAGTACAATGGCGACCAGTGGCATTAATTCGCCCATACCTTTAAAACCGGTATCAACTAATTGATGATGGGTAAATTTACGTGAGCCAATCATTAAAAAGTAAGCGACAACAATGGCTAAAACCGTTGCATATAATACTGATTTAGAACCGCTGCCCTCGGCTAGTACACCATTTCCGGTGTAATACATAAAGCCAACCATGCTGGTAATAAGCGTAATAAGCGGGATTAACATGTAACGCGCTTTAGAGCCTTTTACTTCTTCTTTTAAGTCAGTTGTTTGAAGCTCTAGTTTTTCTTCGGCTTCTTTCATTGGGCCATGCACTTTATCAAACGCGATGGTATAAAAAACAATGGCAAGGGTAATTATGGCGTAAAAGTTATACCCAACGCTGCCCCACAACACCGATACAGCCGACTCACCTAGCTCGTAGTTACCTAACAAACCAAGTACAAACGCACCCCAGCCATTGAGTAGTATTAAAATACACACTGGCGCACTGGTGCTATCAATAATGTACGCTAGACGCGCTCGGCTCATTTTAAATTTGTCGAATAAGCCACGCGATAAAATCCCTGAGGTAAGTACGCTCAAGTTAGATTCTATAAACACCGCAATGCCGGTAAACATGGTTAAAAAGCCCACTTGGCGCTTACTTTTTGCAATACCTTTGTTCATTAACATATTAACCGTTGCTGCAACGCCGCCTGATTCGCGAATGTAGGCGAGCAGTGCACCAATTAAAATACTAAATATTAATATGCGTGTATTACCTGGCGAGCTGGCAACCGAAATAATACGTTCAATGGTATTTAAAAAAGTGTCAAACAAGCTATTACCTTCGCCCTGAAAGGCAAGTAAAAACTCAGAAGAAGCAACAGCAACAAGTAGCGCCATAATCACTTCTTTGCGCCAAAACACGATAGCAATCGCAATTAGCGGCGGTAAAATAGAATACCAATGCATAAAAAGTTAACCTTAATTATTAGCGAGCCACTCTCGCTTTGTACGCGTTTTATCGCTTATTTGTTAAGCCTAGCAGCATAAACTGGCTTAGATTTGTAAACCGCTTAGCTTAATGGATTGGCTTACTCAAGTCACCTGTAAATAAATCACTTAGAGTAATGCTGTTAGCACGTTTTAACCTATACGATAGCTTATTGATTTAGTAGCGCTTCATAAATAAGCGACACTACCGATCCATACTGCGCGGTTTCAAATTGTTTACCTGTAAATTCGTAACGTTTTAGCGAGCCTTTAATTGCACTATGGCGAGCATTGGTAAGTAAAACAATAGCCAAGTCGTAAGCGGGGTCAATTACGGTCACTGTACCTGTCCAACCTGTGTGGCCATAAGCCTGCGCGCTTGCATAAGGGCCAAAGTGCCAACGCCTTGCTTGGTTGTTACCGGCAAGCCTAAAACCAAGCCCGTAGGTTTCATCGCTTGATTGCGGCGTTAAAAATTGGGCTAAAGCGCTTGCACTAAATAATTGTTGGTCGCCGTAGCCACCATTATTTAATAATAGCTGGCAAAGCACGGCTAAGTCGTGAGCGTTACTAAATAGCCCCGCATGCCCTGCTACGCCATCAAGTGAGTAGTAAGCGCGCTCGTCATGCACTTGGCCTTGTAAAACTCCGGTGCGAACATTATCAAACTTAATGCGCCCGTCTCGTGTGTTGCCGCTAAGCTCAGTGGCTGCAAATTGCTGTGGCTTAAAGCCTTTTTTAAGTGGATTAAATAACGTGTTAGTTAATTTTAGTGGCGCGTACACTTGCTGCTCTAGGTATTCGTCAAGGGGCTGCCCAGTTATGCGCTCAATGAGTACGCCTAAAATCATGTAATCAATATCTGAGTAAACATGCTGCCCAGATAATTTACTACTAAAAGGTACGCTGGTAAGTAATAGCTGTTTGGTGGTTTTACTGTTTTGCGAATAAAACGCGTCACCATAGCTGCCATCTTTACGATGAAAGTCAAATACTGGCGGGTATCCGGCGCTGTGTGTGAGTAAGTCTTTTACTGTGCGCTTTGCTCGCCCTTCACCTTTATATTCGCTTAGGTAGCTTTGTACGGGTTTATTAATATTTAATAACCCTTCGCTTACTAATTTCATAAGTGCAAAGTTTGTGGCAAATATTTTGGTGTTTGAGGCAAGATCAAACAAGGTATTAGTTTGCATGGGCTCTGGGCGTAGTAACATTAAATCACTTTGCTGGTATTGCTTTGCATCGCCATAGGCGGTTAATTTTATTAGCTCGCCATTTTTAACAACGGCCAACACAGCCCCAGGAAAACCTGCTTTTACATCGCGTTCAATTAATGCGTCTACTTCAGTAAAATCTATATGCTTTTTTGGTTCATCGCTTAAAGTAGGAAATGCAAAACGCAGCGTTAAACTTGCGCCAGCAGGGAGAATATTTTCAACTTTAAAGGTATTAACACCGTTGTGAGTATTTTTTGCCAAACTGTAATTATATAAGGTGTTGGCGCTTAGTTGGTTAACGTCGAGCTTTTTATTATTAATGTAAATATCGGCGCTTTGTGCGTTATGGTTTTGTATTAATAATTGCCCGCGCCCTTTGTAAGCTTTAAACGTGCCTCGGTTATTTACATAAAACCGGCTACTTGGATTTACCTCAGGAAACGTTACAACCACTTGTGCATTAGGCAGCTCTACAAGCTGGCTTTTTGTAAGTGGTAGCACCGAGCTAATAGGCTCAGGTGGTGTACTACAACCCACAATAATAAAGCTCAATGCCGCTATAAATGCTTGTTCGATATAACCACACCTTTGATTTTTTACAGCAATAAACATGCTTAGCCCTTATTTATATAACAAGTAAGGCGCTCTTTGCGCTTTAAATTGCTCAAGCCCCGCCTGCCAGCTTTGTTTTATTTGCGCTTCTGATTGCCCTGCTTCAATAGCTAAGCGCAATTTATTAGTACCCGCTAGCTTATCCATAAAGTCAGCGCGCTCAAAAAACGAGATGTTATTTTTAGTAAGCTCCGTGTACGCATTTATTAAGTAAGTTAAATTTAAACCTGAAATATTTGCTTGTCTTAAATCGAGCCCTTGCACGGTTTGGTTTTTAAATTTAGGGTTTAAAGCAGCGCCTTTAATTGCGCGCGGTGTAAAATTAAAATCACCTAATGCTACTGGCGAATAGCCAATTACTTGAAATGCAAAGTCGGTGCCTCTACCAATGCTAATAGGCGTTGCTTCAAAAAAGCAAAGTGATGGGTAAAGCGCAATGGCTTGATCGTTAGGTAAGTTAGGGCTGGGTTTTACAGGCAAGCTGTAAGTACTTTTGCGAGTGTAATGATCAACAGGGATCACCGTTAATTTTAAATCGGCCGCTTTATTGATCCAGCCCTCGCCCTTGATCATTTTGGCAAGTTCGCCAACGGTCATGCCGTGTAAAACAGGAATTGGGTGCATGCCTACAAACGATTTAAATTCTGGCTCTAATATTGGCCCATCAACGTAGGCAATATTTGGATTAGGCCTGTCGAGCACCAAAAATTCTATCCCCTGCTCTGCAGCGGCTTCCATCATGTAGTGCATTGAACTTATGTAGGTATAAAAACGCACTCCCACATCTTGAATATCAAAAATAATCACATCAACATCGGCTAAAGCAGCTTGGCTTGGTTTTTTATTTTTACCGTAAATAGAAATAAGCGGAATACCTGTTTTACTATCAACGGCATTTTTCACATGGGCGCCCGCATCGTGATCGCCACGAAAGCCATGCTCAGGTGCAAAAATTTTAGTTATGTTTATGTTTTTAGTCAGCAGCGCATCTACTAAGTGAGTTTGCCCTACCATTGATGTTTGATTAACCACGAGCCCTACGCGTTTATTTTTTAACTGTGGTAAATATTTAGCATATTGCTGCGCACCTACCATAAGTGAGTTATTAACTTCGTTAGCTTGCACGCTTGCAATAAAAATGGTGCTAAAAATAAAAAATAAAGTAATAAATAGGGTTTTAAACATACTGCAATATCCTTTTAAACAAGGCGTTTAAAATAACATAGGTAATAATAAAGAGCAGCTTTAGAAAAGGGTTAAGTGGGCTTGAGTAGATAACTGATTAGAAGCTGGCGCTTCTCACGCGAGCAAGCTCTGCGTCTACAACGGATAAATAAACTCGAAGTTTAGATTTAAAGATTAGAGCTAGTTTTACTTGAAAATACCACCTCTCATTTTAAGCTTAAAGACCGTATTTAACCTTCTTAGAGCTAAACGCTTCTAGTTATTTAATTTCTTGGTCAATGAACCACTTAAAGATCTATTATACAAAGAGTAGCGAAAGAGAAGTAAATGAGAAGACATAAGCCCGGGTTTATTAGTTTAGCTTTATTACTACCTCTAAAAGCGCAGCGCCTCTTAACCTCTTTGTGAATAAATTACTTATTTCTGGCGTTGCCAACAAATAAAATCTTATAAATTATATTTTTGAGGGGGGAATAGAAGCTGGCGCTTCTCACGCGAGCAAGCTCTGCGGCTACAGGAGTGGTAGCTTACATTTCACTTTATTTTAGGCGCAAAAAAACCGACTTAATGTCGGCTTGTTTATGAAAGTGGTGGGCGCAGGAGGATTCGAACCTCCGACCGCTCGGTTCGTAGCCGAGTACTCTATCCAGCTGAGCTATGCACCC